>JBMSQF010000051.1:0-19316 GCA_049423145.1 Burkholderiaceae bacterium | reverse complement strand
TCCACCGTCATGTCCACGCCGTCGCGGTCGAACCACTGCTGGGTGACGTTTTTGGCAATGTCAGGCTTGTTTTGGTGGTCGGCATTCACCACTTCGATGTTCTTGCCGAACATCTTCCCGCCGAAGTCTTGCACCGCGAGACGGGCCGCTGCCAGGGCGCCAGGGCCGCCGTAGTCGGCATACAGGCCCGACATGTCGGTGAGCACGCCGATCTTGACAACGTCGCCCGAGAGTTTGCCTTGCTGCGCAGTGCCCAGCACCGGGGTGAGGGCCAGCGCAGCGGCGGCGGCCAATGTCTTGAGTTTCATGTTTGCAGTCTCCTTCGGTGGTGATGCCGTGGTGGTGGTGTCAAAGCCCCGGGTTCACCGTCCCGGGCCGGTTGCTCCATCCTTTTGCTACACGCCCAGCAGGTCGTGCAACAGATCGGACTTCTCATGCAGTTCAGCCTTGTGCACCGTGGCGACGATCTGCCCGTGCTCGATCACATAGTGACGATCGGCCAGCGGCGCAGCAAAGCGGAAGTTCTGCTCAACGAGGATGATGGTAAGCCCCTTGTCCTTCAGCGCGCGGATGACACGGCCCAGCGTCTGGACGATCACCGGGGCCAGACCCTCCGTGATTTCATCGAGCAGCAGGATCTTGGCGCCCGAGCGCAGGATGCGCGCCATTGCCAGCATCTGTTGCTCCCCACCGGACAGACGGGTGCCCTGGCTGTTGCGTCGTTCTTTCAGGTTGGGGAACATCTCGTAGATTTCTTCGAGGCTCATGCCCCCTTCACCGATCTTGGGCGGCAGCAGCAGGTTCTCTTCGCAGGAAAGCGAAGAGAAGATGCCTCGCTCCTCTGGACAGTAGCCCAGGCCCAGGCGGGCGATGCGGTTGGTGGGCATCTGTACCGTCTCGAAACCGGCGATCTCGATGGACCCGGTGCGTCGCCCCACCAGACCCAAGATGGATTTGATGGTTGTGGTGCGGCCCGCACCGTTGCGGCCCAGCAGGGTCACCAGTTCACCTTGCCGAACCTCGAAGTCGATGCCATGCAGGACATGCGATTCGCCGTACCAGGCGTGCAGGTTTTGAACCTTCAGCAAAGTGGTGGTCAAGCCATGATCTCCGGGACGTTGAGGCGGGTCTTGAGGGGAAGGCGTGTGCGCAGTTGGAAGTCAGGCGTTTCCGATCAGGCCTCGACGGTTCCCACATAGGCTTCCAGCACGCGTGGATCCTTGGAAACCGATTCGTAGGGTCCTTCGGCCAGAACGGAGCCGCGAGAAAGCACCGTGATCGTGTCAGACAGGTTGGCCACGACATTCATGTTGTGCTCGACCATGAGAACCGTGCGATTGGCGGCCACGCGCCGAATGAGCTCCACCACCCGACCGACATCTTCATGACCCATGCCTTGGGTGGGCTCGTCAAGGAGCATCAGCTCGGGATCCAATGCCAGCGTGGTGGCGATTTCCAGAGCGCGTTTACGGCCATAAGGGAGTTCGACCGTCACCGACTGGGCAAAGGCTGTCAGGTCCACCTGCTCCAGGAGCGCCATCGCTTGATCATTCAGCGCGTACAGGCTGGACTCGGGGCGCCAGAAGTGGAAGCTGGTGCCGAGTTTGCGCTGCAGCCCGATGCGGACATTCTCCAGGACCGAGAGGTGGGGAAAGACTGCGGAGATCTGAAAGGAGCGAACCAAGCCGTCGCGTGCAACTTCGGCGGCCTTCAGCGCCGTGATATCCCTGCCCTTGTAGATGATTTGGCCTGCGGTAACGGGCAGGAACTTGGTCAACAGATTGAAGACGGTCGTCTTTCCGGCACCGTTGGGGCCGATGAGGGCGTGGATGGTGCCGCGTTTGACCTTCAGATTGACGTCGTCGACAGCCACGAAGCCCTTGAATTCTTTGGTCAGGCCGCGTGTTTCAAGAATCAAGTCGTCCATGCTGGGCGGCGCGCAGCGAGCGTCGCCTTGAAAAATCTCAACTCTAACAGTGTAGGGACAAGGCGATTGGCGAACCCCGGCAGTCGGGTATTCAGCCTTTGAAACTCGTTAATTCAGTCTTGCAGCCCGCCCAGTAACAGGCGCAACCATCTGTGCCCTCCGGTCGTGTCCTTGCACAGGCTCAGGCAGCACCGCCGTCGAGACCTCAGGATGCGTCCAATCCAGCCCCTGCGGACACGTCCGAGGCTCCGCTCTCGGTGCAGGTCCCGGGGGCTGGATACCCCAAAAGACGGAGGAACCATGAAAACATCGCTGTCATCACATCTCGTACCTGTCCTGAACCCGACTCCCATCCTGAAGGGGCCAATATCGGCCCCGCCCCGCGAGCCAAGCGGCCTTCGGCACCGCGGGCTGCGCCGCTGGTTGCTCAGCCGCCCGGCCGCTGCAGCCGCTGCCCTGGCCCTGAGCCTGGGCGCGCCGGGCGCCCATGCCGCCGTTGGCGACCAAGCCACCTGGCTTTTCAACCTGCCGGCGACGGGCAACCCATCGATCGTGGGACTCTTCGATCTGGCGGCGACGCTGGTCGGCACTGAGACGGCCACGGGCGTGTCCTTCACGCTCACGCCCAACCCCTTGTCGACCGGTATTTCGGACTGGCCCACCCGGACCTTTGTGGAGCGCTTGTCCATTGTCTATGGAGGGCCCACCGCCGGTGGCTTGCCCACGGTGGCCAATGCCAACCCGGCCCTGAGCCTGGACTTGAAGATCAACGACGGAACGCCGCCCCAGCTCGCCATGGATGCAGGCTACAAGACGTCCTACAACGTCTTGAACTTCGATTGGGGCTCGCATCAATTCCTGGGCAATGAGACCGCCACTTGGCAGCTCAACGGCACGGGTGTGGACTTGCAGGACTTCCTGCTGCCCGTGATGGGAGAGGCCAACAACAAGCCCTCGCCGATCTTCGGCGTCATCTCGCTGACGGCCTATGACCTGATGACGGGCCACAAAGCCAATCCGACGCCATCGAATTGGGTGGCCATGCAGGTGCCCGAGCCGGGGAGCACGGCGCTGCTGATGGCCGGGCTGAGCGTGCTCGGTTTCATTGGACGCCGTCGACGCGTCTGATCCACGCGCAACTCCTCAATCCCCGCACAGCGGGGATTTCTCATGTCTTGCACAAGGATCTACACAGATGAGTTCATGTTCTATCCGGTGGGCCGTGACCACCGGTTTGTTGACGGCCGTCCTGGTAGTGGCAGGCTGCACATCCCAGGACGCCTCACGCCATGAGGGCCGGGACCAGGAGGCGCCCATGGGGCCCAGCGCCGGCAAACCGAGCCAGGTGGCCGCCCGGGTCAATGGTGAGGAACTGACCGTCCACCAGATCAACGACCGTCTGCTGGCCTGGGGTGGTGGACTAGAGGATGCGCGTCCGGAAGCCGCGGGCGTGGGGCGCACCTTGACGCGCTTGGTCGAGCTCACCCTGCTGCGCCAGGAAGCCGAGGCGCAGGGCTTGGCGCACAAGCCCGAGGTCTTGAGGGCCTTGCAGGCCGCTCGGGCCGAGGTGCTCGCCCGCGCATGGGCTCAGCAGATCGGCGAGGAAGAGCAGACGCCCGCGCCGCATCAGGTGCGCCGCTACTTCGACGAGCATCCGCAAGCATTCTCGCGGCGCCGCGTGTTCGTCTTGACGGAGGTGCGGGCACCAGTTGCGGCTGGCGATCTGGGGGCCGCCATGGGCTCACTCCAGGATCATCGGCAGCCGCAGTCCTTGGTGCGTGCATTGGAAAAGGCCGGCGTTCGTGCCATGGTCAGCCATACCCAGGTGGCCAGCGACCAGTTGACCAGCGCGCAGCTGCAACAAGTGCAGCGTTTATCCAGCGGACAAGCCCTGCAGGTGGCCGACGCGGACACGCTGCGCGTGTGGTGGGTTCAGTCCGTCCTGGATCAGCCCATCGAATGGGAGCAGGCCCAATCGGGCATCGAGCGCCTGCTGCATGCGCGCGCCCGCGCCGAGCGGGTGCGGGGTGAACTCGAACGCCTTCGTACGCAGTCCCGCATCGAGTTCGTGGGTGACTTCACCCGGTGGGCACCTGCGGATGACCCAGCCAAGAAGGCTGGCGGTGAGGGGGCTCAAGGGGTATCGAGCGAAGCGTCGGCACGATAGTGGGCATGCCACATCTGTTTCGGACGAGTCGTCGTGCCGCCAGCGCTTGCGCGCTGGCCCTTTGCCTGGGCGCGGGTTCTGCAAATGCTGAATCGGCGGGTGCGCAGGCTTCATGGATTGGCGCCGAGCCTTCGAATGATTCGACGCGCTTGCCCAATCCCGCAACCGACTACACCTTGGCTTCAGGCGATCTGCTGCGCATCTTGGTGTACCAGCAGCCCGACCTCTCCATGGAGGTTCGTATCCAGGACAACGGGCAGTTGACCTATCCACTGGTGGGGCCCTTGATGGTGGCCGGTCAGACTGTCGTACAAGCCGAGCGCTTGATCGAAGAGGGGCTTCGACGGGGGGGCTATCTGCGTTCTCCGCAAGTCGGCATTCAGGTGGTGCAGGTCCGTGGGCACCTGGTGAGTGTCCTGGGCCATGTTCAGCGCCCGGGCCGATTTCCGATTGAGAAGCCGGGTCTGCGTTTGAGTGAAGTCCTGGCGCAGGCTGGCGGGGTCACCGCCATCGGTGCGGACAGCCTGACGCTGATGGGTCTGCGTCAGGGACGCCAATGGCGTATCACGCTGGACCTTGCATCGCTGTTCGAGTCGGGGGATCGCAGCCTTGACCCGATTCTGGAACATGGCGATACCGTCTTCGTGGACCGTGCGGCGGTGGTCTACCTCTACGGAGAGGTGCAGAGACCCGGGCCCCTGCGACTGGAGCGGCAGATGACTGTCTTGCAGGCCCTGGCCGCCGGTGGTGGACCCACTGCACGGGGAACCACTCGCGGACTGAAGGTCACGCGGCGGGAAGACCACGGTGGTTGGCTGACCTGGAAACCGGACATGGCTGCCGTGCTCAAGCCCGGTGATGTGGTGCATGTACCCGAGAGTCTCTTTTGATGAAAGATCAGCTCATGGTCGGCTCGGATTCGGGCCGCGTCGATCATCACCACCGGGTAGCGATGCCCACCAACCCGCTTCTGCATCTGTTGATGCGCCGCTGGAAACTGGTGCTCTTGCTCTGGCTGCTGGCCATCGGCGCCGCATTGGGCGTGACCGCTGTGCTGCCGCGGCAGTACCTGGCTAATGCCTCACTGGTTCTCGAAGTCAAGCCCGACCCCATCGCCGGTTCCTACCCGGGCCTGGTTTCCAACAGCCTGGTCGCCACACAAGTCGATGTGCTCACGAGTGAGCGCGTGGCGCGTCGAGTGATCCGCAACCTTCGGCTGTTGGACAACCCCGCCCTGAAGGCGCAATGGCAACAGCAGGTCGATGCCGAACAACCCATGGACCTGTGGCTGCTGGAGATGATGCGCCAGCGGCTGGATGTCCGTCCGTCGCGGGAGTCCAATGTCATCCAGGTGGCCTATCGAGCCTTGGACGGCAAGACCGCCGCCGCCATGGCCAATGGCTTCGTCCAAGCGTATCTGGACACCGCGCTGGAACTGCGTGTCGAGCCCGCGCGGCAATTCAGCACCTTCTTCGATGAGCGGTCGCGCGATGCCCGGGCGTCCCTGAGTTCCGCACAGCAGCGTCTTGCCGCCTTTGAACAGAGCGAAGGCCTGATCGTGACCGATGAGCGTCTGGATATCGAAAACGCGCGGCTGGCCGAGCTTTCAACACAAGTCGCAGCGGCCCTGGGTCAGCGCAGTGATGCCGCCAGCCGCGTCCAAGCGAGTAAGGAGCGCCCGCTGGAGGAGTTGCCCGATGTGCTGGGCCACACCTTGATCGCCGGTTTGCGGGCAGAGCACACCCGGCAGGCTGCGCGCTTGGAGGAGTTGGATGCCCGGCTGGGCCCCCGGCATCCACAGCGTCTGGAAGCCGCGGCCGGGCTTGCGGAGCTGGAACAGCGCCTCGACGAGGAAACGCGGCGTGTGGGCGCGGGCATCGAGTCGCACCATGCGATCTCGCAGGCTCGCCTGGCATCGCTGCAGGTGCAGTTGGCTGCGCAACGCGAGCGGGTAATGCGCCTGAGGGCTGCTCGCAATGAGGCCAGCGTGCTCAGTCGTGAAGTCGACAATGCCCAGCGCTCCTACGACGCCCTGATGGGCCGTCAACAACTCACGCAGTTGGAAAGCCAGACCACCCAGGCGCAGGCCAACTGGCTGAGTGTGGCCACGCCTCCTGCACAGGCCGATTCACCCAAGCCCTTGCTCAATGGCGCCTTGGCTGCTTTCTTTGGTGCCGTCTTGGCTGTTGTGGTCGCTTGGTGGTTGGAGTCGCGATCTCCATCGGAGCGATCGCGCGAGTCGGCATGACACCCATGGATGCGAGTCTGCGCCTGCGTTTCGGCGCGTGGTGGACCCGCTGGGCCGCCTGGCACCCCCGGGATCCGTGGTCTGCAGCCTGGCTGACCCTTGGATTTGCCGCGCTTGCGGGGCCGACCTTGTGGCGGTTGGCGCATGCCATTTGGCCCACCGAAGAACAGGGCCATGGACCGCTGGTGCTTCTGGTGTCCTGTTTCCTCCTGCTCAAGCGTGCACCCGATGCCCTGCGCCAAGCGCAACCGCCCACCGCATTTGAGATGCGCTGGGCCGGTTTGCTGGTGGGCCTGGGGCTATTGGTCTATGTGATCGGTCGCTCGCAGGCCATCCTGATGGCCGAAGTCGGTTCGCTCATCGTGCTGTTGGGCGGCCTGCTTCTGTTGAGTCTCGGCGGGCGTGGCCTGCGTCCACTGGCGTTTCCCCTGCTGTTCCTCCTGTTCATGATTCCGCTGCCGGAGGTCTTGGTGGCCACGGTGACGGCCCCCATGAAGTCGGCGGTTTCGACGGTGGCCGCCTCCATTCTTCAGGACGCAGGGATGCCCGTGGCACGCAGCGGCGTGATGCTCACGGCGGGGCCCTATCAATTGCTGGTGGCCGATGCCTGCGCCGGTTTGACCACGCTGTTCACGCTGGAAGCGGTGGGACTGCTCTACCTCCACCTTCGTGGCCATGCCGCCTGGTGGCGCAACGCTGCATTGGCCGTGATGGTCATTCCCATCGCATTTGCGGCCAATGTGCTGCGGGTGATCACACTGGTCCTGGTCACCCTGTGGTGGGGCGATGCGGTTGGTCAGGGCTATGCACACCATCTCGCGGGTTTGACACTGTTCGTGGCTGCTGTCTTCCTTCTCGTCCTCACGGACCAGATCCTTGGCGCTTTGCACTGGGCCTGGCAAGGCCTTCGGGGACGGATGGACGGTCCCGTTCGGGACGTGCTGAGACCGTGAAGCGGCGCAGTGTCTTGCTCGCTGCGGCGATGGTGGGCAGTGCCGGCCTGGCCGATTGGGCGACCCCCAGGCGCCTCTTGGCCGCCGAAATGCCGCTGCCCGCGCTGGAACAGCTCCTGCCCATGCGATTCGCGCATTGGCAAGGAGAAGATGCCTCCCGGCATCAGCTGGTGTCCGCAGATGTCCGTGCCGTCTTACAAGCGCTCTACCAACAGACGCTGGCTCGGGTGTATCGGCACCCGCGCTTGGGCACGGTCATGATGGCAGTCGCTTATGGCGGAGACCAATCGGATGCCACGCGGGTTCATCGACCGGAGGTCTGCTACCCGGCGCAAGGCTTTCAGATCGACGGCATTCATCAGGCCCGCCTGGAGATGGGCCGTGAGCCGAATCGGCTCACGCTCCCCGTTCGTCGCCTGAGGGCCCAGCTGGGCACCCGCCACGAGCCGATCACCTACTGGATCACCGTGGGCAGGCGAGTGGCCAGCCAGTCGGCCGAGCAGAAACTCATTCAGTTGCATTACGCCCTCGAGGGTTTGATCCCGGATGGGCTGCTGATGCGCATCTCCAGCGTGGACCGAGACGATGCACAGGCCTACTGGGTGCACTTGCGCTTCGTTGATGCCCTGTGGCAGGCCGTGGACCCGGCTTGGCGAAATCGCATCTTCGGGATGAGCGCGCAATGACCGCTCAGCTGTTGCGAAGTTGGGTGGTGCACGCACTGCCGGTTTGGGGGGCGGCCACACTGACCCTGCTGTCGGGGGCCCTGCTCGCCGTGATGCCCGGTGCGGGGGCGGTTCTGCTGTTGTCGGGCATCCTGTTTTTGGGGTTCCTCCTGCTGCCCTGGTCGGTGTTGCTCTGGGGGATGCTGGCAACGGCGGGCTTCCTGGTAGGCCCCCTTCAGTACGCAGCGGGTGTGTCCAAGGCCTTTTGGTTGCCGTATCTGCTGGCCGTGCTGATGGGCCTGCGCGTCCTGGTCAATGGGCTGGATCACGAGCCTGCACGACTGAGGGACCGGTCAACCGAGGTGCCAGGCCTATCGGCTGCAGAGGCCTCGATGCGCACGGGTGGGGCTGCCCTCGTGGGCCTGGCCGTGGTGGCGCTGGCCGCCAGTGCGGTGCACCAGATCGGGTGGATGCAGATGCTCATCGGCGGAAAGGAATACCTGTTTCTGTGGAGTCTGCCCCTGGCTTTCGCCTTTGGATTGCTGCGCTTGGCGCATCTTCAAGGATTGTGGAAGGCATGTGCTCTTTGGCTGGCGGTGCAGTTGGTGGTTGTGGTGTGGCAGCGGTTCGTGGTTGCACCGCGCCGCGGAGGTGATGCCCCTTGGGACTCGGTGGTGGGCCTGTTCGCAGGCACCGCTTTCGGGGCCGGTGGTAGTGGATCCATGGCTTTGGTTTCCCTATGGGCGGCCGCCTCGGTGGTGATGGCCTGGCGGGGCGGCCTGGTGTCGGGTCGATGGGCGCTGCTCGGTTTGGCTTCGGCCCTGGGTGCCTGCGCGCTCGCGGAAGTGAAGGTGGCCGTGTTGTTGCTGCCGGTTCTGGCCATCGCTGTGCTGGCGGGTACAGACCAGCCCCTGACTGTGATGCAGCAGCGCCATACCCGCCCGATGAGAGGCGGTGGTGTTGGGCGTGGCCTGGGAATCCTCGCTGCGCTCGGTGTGGCCGCGCTGTTGATGTGGGCGCATCAGCATCAGTTCAGTGCCCAGGGTTCTCATGAATCACGCTCCACCCTGGATTACCTGCAGACCACCTTGGACCGAAACCTGGATATGCAGGCCACGCCCGACGAACACGGGCAACTGTCACGGCTGGGTGCACTCCAGTATTGGTGGCGTCGACAGTCGCTCAGCGATGTGCCGGGATTCTTGATCGGTCATGGTGTCGGGTCGGTCCGCCGTTCCCATGTGAGCCCCGGCAAGTTGGTGCAGGGTCTGCGTTTCGAGCCTGCCCGCAGCAGCATGGCGGTCCTGCTTTGGGAGACCGGATTGCTCGGCCTCTTGGCCTGGGTAGGGGCCTTTGCCTGCTGGATCGGCGCTGCCTTCGCGCTCCGGCGCCAATCCGATTGCGCAGCCCAGCGCGTGTCGCTCCGCTCGGCGATGGTGATCATGGCTTTGGCGGTGTTCAGCCTGCCCTATGGCGCCGATTGGTTCGAGGCGCCTCATTTGGCGGTGGCAACGCTCCTGGGTGTCGGAATCGTCTGGGGTGCCCACCGCGATGCGCGATCCGTTCGGCCAGACGGCACGACAAATCGCGCCCCACAGGGTCTTGCATGAACGGCGTTTCGGTGGTGATCAAGGCCTACAACGAGGCCGGCAAGATCGACGAGGCGATACGGTCGGCCCTGCGCGCAGGTCTCGAGGTGCGGCCTCTACCGCTGGAGGTGGTGGTAGCCGATGGACTGTCCGATGACAGTACCGCGCAAAGGGCTGCGCGATGGGGCCGTCATGCGCCGGTCCGGGTGGTGCAATTGGTTCACCGTCGCGACCGCAACTGTGGCGCTGGCGTGGAGCTGGGTTTCGCGGCCAGCCGTGGGCCCTGGGTCCTGTTGATGGACGGGGACATGGTGCTGCAGCCCGGTTTTCTGCCCAAGGCGCTGGCCTTTCTGCACGACCATCCCCGGTGTGCCGGTGTGGCCGGCGAGCTGCAGGACGAAGCCCTTCGCAATGGATTCGATCGGATTCGCCAGCGAAAGGCACTCAACAGCACGCCGGGTATTCAGCCGTGGCTCAACGGCGGAGGCCTCTACCGCCGACAGGCCTTGCTGGATGCCGGCGGTTATGCGGGAGACGAACGGCTGGCTGCATTCGAGGAAGCCGACTTGGGTCTTCGTCTGTTGGCCTTGGGCTGGAATCTCTTTCGTTTGCCCATCCCGGGCGTGGTGCACCGAGGCCACATTGAACCCGCGCCTTCGCTCTTGTGGAGCCGCTGGCGTGCGGGTCGGTTCACGGCTGCGGGGCGCTTGCTGCGCCTGCACGGCAGGGGACCGGGCGGTCCGGCGGTTTGGAAGTTGCTCGCCCATCCCTTGGTTCTGCCCTGGGCGTGGGCGGTGGTCTTGCTGGCGTCCCTTCAATGGGGCGGATTGCTCGCCGTGTTGCCCGTATCGACTTTGATGGTGCATTGGGTGTGGCGCCGAGATGGGTCTGAGGTGCTGACGGCCTGGTTGGATTGGCATCTGTTGTTGGCGGGCATCATTCAGGGCTTGCTCCTGCCCCTGCGGGCCCGTCGTCGCGAACTGGCTTTTCGCGCTGTGGAGCCCTCTTGAGCCCGACCATCGCGAACACCCACCAGCGGGCACTGACGCATTTGGTCGTGGGCAAGACGCTGAGTGCGGCCTTGGGAGTGGCCGTGCTCGCACTGCTGTGGCGCCGAGTCGAGCCCCTGGCCTATGGTCAGTACCTCACACTGCTGGCCCTTCTGGAGGTCCTGGCGATGGTGGGTGCCTTGGGCTTGTCCACAGTGACCCAGCGGCACTGGCCGGTCTGGGTCGCGCATGCACCGAGTCCGGCGCATATTTGGCGGCCCCTGGCTTGCATTCTTGGTTTGCGCACGGTGTTTGCCGCTGCAATTGCGCTGCTGTTCTTTTGGGCGCTGAGTGGCGTGGCTGGGCCCGCCCTGGACACACTGGGCCCCGTGGGCTTCCTGATTTGGGTGACGGCCGGTGTCTGGGCGCGCAGCCTGGAGGAGGCGCAGGTGGCCTTGATGATGCAGGGCTGGGTACAGGGACTGTCGGTGACTGCGCACGCGGTGCGACTGGCCGCCTTGATCGGGTGGCCCCCCCAGGCCTTGGGCCTGCAGGATTTGGCATGGCTCTTGGTGCTGGACCTGTCGGTATCGGCACTGGCCGTGATGCTCGGTGGATGGGCCTTGATGCGCCATGCGATTCGCATCAAGGCGGCTCAGGACACCGCTGTCCTTGAGTCCCCAGTATCTTGGTGGTCGGCCTGGCGCACGGGTTTGGGTTTCTGGGTGATTCAGTGCCTGGGTTTGGGGTGGAGCCTGTCATCCCTGCGGTTGATGATGAATGCGCTGGGTGGTCCCGTGGCTGTTGCGGTCCATGCGGCTGCTCAGTCATTGATTGACCTCGCGCGTCAGGCCACGCCCCTGGTCTGGATGAGCGGTTGGCTGCGGGCCACCATGCTGGGCCTTCAAATGCGGCGCCCGGACGGTCTTGAGGCCCTGCATCTGGCCCGCGGTGTCGAGGCGTTTTCGGCTGCATTGGTCTGGCCGCTATTGGCCGCATGGTGCGTTCAACCATCGGCCTGGTTGCGGTGGCTGGCCGGCCCCGGTCTGTTTGAGCAGGCTCAGATGCTGGGCGATGGTTTCGCGCTGGGCGTGCCGTTCACCGCCTTGCTGGCAGCAGGCTCTGTCCTGGTGCCACTGCAGAACCATCATTTGGTGCTGTCGCTGTGGACACACACCCAACAGACCTGGCGATGGGGCGTGTGTGCGGCTGCCTTTGCCTTGCTGAGTGTGGCGGCCTTGCCGCTCTTGTGGCCTTCTCTCGGTGTCTGGAGTGCGGTGGCGGTCATGGCGATGGCCGAGTTCGCCTGGGTGGGGGTCGTGCGTTGGGGAGTGGGCCGCCTGGCGGATCCACCAAAGGGTCGGAATCCTTTGATGTCGCGGGCCCTCGGGGTTCCCTTGGCCGCGATGGTGTCGGCTGTTTTGGCCGATGGACTGATGCAGGGCGCGGCCGCGTGGGGTGCAGGCTTCATCGACAGCAGCCCCACACCGACCCGCTTGGTCTTGTGCTGGGCTGCGGCTGCCTTTGGTGTGTGGTTCGCACTGCGCCTGCGCCCGGTGTGGTCGTCTGCCGAGCAATCGGTGCTGTTGGCATGCCTGCCGGGATCGTTTCTGGTGATCGTGGGCCGAGTGGGCCGAGGCCTGCGCGCATGAGCACACACGTCTGGCTGTCCCGCCAACTTCGACGTGCGCGGCGCTTGACTGCATTGGTGCTTGCAGGCCTGCAGGACATCTGGGGCTATGCGCGTGGCAGTGGTCTGCTGAACGATGACGCGCCTGCGGCTCGCCTTGCACAGGTCCTGAAGACGGCGCACCGCCTCGACAAAGGCTTGGCACTGCCCGAGCCGCGCGCCGGATTTGGTGCGCCGGTTGCCCGTCTGCTGCAATTGCAGTTGGCCACGATCGACCGATCCCACTGGGCGTGGCAACAGGGCTGTGCGGCCTTGGAGCGCCACCAGCATTTCAGCTTCGGTTCGCCGGCGCTCGAATTGTCCGAACCCCAGACCCGAGCGGCAGTCCTCAAGGAGGCCCGAGGAGACTTTGGCGCCGTGGTCAGGTCCCGCCGCAGCGTTCGGCAGTTCGATGGCTCGCCCCTGTCCATGACGGCCTTGTGGCGTGCGGTGGAGTTGGCCCGTCTCAGCCCCTCGGCCTGCAACCGTTCGGGCGCTCGCGTATGGGTTGCCGTGGATGCACCAGTACGCGAGCGGTTGTTGAGGCACCAGGATGGTCACCAGGGATTCGCCGATCGGGCATCGGCCGTTGCCCTCGTGACGGTGGATACATCGGTCTTTCACACGGTTGGTGAGCGTCATCAGGCCTGGGTAGACGGCGGGCTCTTCGCCATGACCTTGGTGTACGCCCTGCATTTCGAAGGTTTGGGGACCTGCTGCCTGAATTGGTCCGTAGAGCCGAAGGTGGACCGCGCCCTCAAGCGCAGCTGTGGAGTGCCACCCGGTGAAGCGGTCGTGATGATGGTGGCCATCGGAGGGCTGCCAGCGCACTACACGGTGGCTCACAGCCCCCGACGACCCGTTCATGAAGTCTTTCGCATTCTTGACAAGTCCGGCGACTGCGTCGATCCCGAAGCGGGAGAACCAGAGGCGTGAAGCTCCTGATCCTTGGACACCACAGTTTGGCCAATCGCGGTTGCGAGGCCCTGCTGAGATCGACTGTTCAGATGATCCGTTCGCGCCACCCCAAGGCGCAGTTTCTCGTTCCCTCGGTCCAGCCTGCTTCCGATGCCGGGCAATGGCCTCAGTCGCAGGACCAGGGCGTCACCTTCGTGGAGGCACCCCGGAGCACGGTCCTGCTCCGAGCCTGGGCCCGCGCCTGTGAGCGCTGGCCCGCCGGGGCAGCAGGGCCTTGGCCTCGGGTGAGACCGCCGCAGTCCTGGAAACTGGAGACCGCAAAGTGCGACGTGGCGCTGGCCATCGGTGGGGACAACTGCACCCTGGACTACGGCCTGGAATCCCTGGCCTTTCACGTGGCCCTGGCGGAGTCCGTGCAGGCTGCAGGCTGTCCGGTGGTGCTCTGGGGTGCTTCGATCGGCCCCTTTGATGCCCGCACGCCGGTTGGACGCCACATGGCTGACCATCTTGGTGCACTGCAGGCCATCACACTGCGTGAGTCGCTCAGCGAGGAGGGCCTGCAGAGCCTGTGGTCCAAAACGGCCGCCCGGGGCGACAGACCGGTGGTCAAGCGGGTTGCGGATCCGGCATTCACGCTGGAGCCCGAACCCGTGGATATCAAGCCCTACTGGCCCAAGGGATCAGGGCCGGTGCTGGGATTGAACCTGAGCCCTTTGGCGATTCCAGGCGATCGCCTGGTGTGGATGGATGCGGTGGCCAGCCTTGTACGGCGCTGGTGTGTGTCGCCAGGCCTACGCGTGGTGCTGGTTCCCCACGTGACGGCGCGCGATGCCAGCGGACGCCCCGTCCACCTGCTGCCCCCGCACCTCGATGACGGCGTGCTGCTGGATCAACTGGAAGATCGGCTGTATGACTTGGCTGCCGTGTCGAGATTGCCGGCCTGGAACGCGGCGCAACTCAAGCACGCCATTGGGCAATTCGATTTCTTCCTTGGTGCCCGCACCCATTCCGTCATTGCCGCACTGTCCAGCGGGGTGCCGGCAGTGGCCTTGGCCTACAGCCTGAAGGCGCGCGGGATTCACCGAGATCTCCTGGGCAGTGAGTCAGGCGTCTTGCCGGTGAGGCAACTCACGCCACAGGTCTTGGATGCCGCGGTACAAGACCTGGTGATGCGGGCGCCCAAGGAGCGCCTGACATTGGCCCAACGGATACCGCATTGGCGTACCCGTGCACGTGAGGGCTTGGAGGTGCTGAGCCGTGCGGCATGAGGATGCGGATCGGCAAAGCACGATGCCACCCCTGAGTGATCGTCCCGACGGGGTTCGGCGCCGGGCTCGCCGCATCGTGATGATCGGCACGACACCGGAAGGCCCAGGCGGCATCAGTAGCGTGATGCGCGGTCTTCTGCAAGGGCCGATGAAGGATCAGTGGCCGCTGGATGTTCTGTCCACCTGGGTGCCGGGTTCATCCTGGCAACGGGCGCGGGCCTTTTATCGGGCGCTTCATGTCCTGTGGACACAGACAGCGGCGGGTTGCGTTCAAGCGGTTCATTTGCACATGGCCGCACGCGGCAGTTTTTGGCGCAAGCGGCTCATCACTTGGCCTTTGCCGAGGGAAATCCGTGTGATCGTGCACATACACGACGGCAGTCTGGTTCGGTGGCATGCCCAACAGCCTCGCTGGGTACGCCAGACGCTGGTGCGGTTCCTGGAACGCGCTGATGCGGTGATTGCGCTCAGCGAGCGTTGGGCTCGCGAATGGCAGACCCTGGCGCCGCGCGCGCGGATCGTGGTGGTTCAGAACGCGGTTGAGGTCCCATCCCCTTCGGCATGGCACCCGCCATGGATGAGGCCCGAGGGGATCGACAGGTGGGAAAACACAGGACTCCCCCGCGTGCTCTTCCTGGGCAGGTTGACAGCGGAAAAGGGAATTGGAGACCTGCTTCTGGCGGCTCAAGGAGCTTTGCTGAACCGGCACCCATGGCAGCTGATCCTCGCGGGTGATGGGGATCGGGTCGGCGTTCAGAAGAGGGCTCGGCGATTGGGCCTTGAGGCCCACATCGACCTGCCGGGATTCCTCGATGCGCCTGCCAAGCACCAAGCCCTGCGTGCGGCCGATGTGCTGGTCTTGCCGTCACTGGCTGAAGGGCAGCCGATGGCGGTGCTCGAGGCGATGGCCTGGTCCGTGCCGGTGGTCGCCACGGCGGTGGGTGATGTGCCGCAGTTGCTGCAAGGTGGTGCGGGTCTCTCGGTGCCGCCCGGCGATCCCGGCGCCTTGATGCGGGCGATTCAAACCATCCTGCGGGATCCCCCACTCGCGCAGCGCATGGGTGCGCAGGGCAGGGCCCATGTGATCCGACACCACAGCCCGCAGGCGGTGGCACGACGGCTGGGTGCGCTCTACCGCGACCTCGGTCTCGATCCCCTGGACATCGACGCCTGTGAGCCCGAATCGAACGTGCGCGAGATCAGGCGGGAGGAGGGCTGATGTGCGCCATTGCAGGGCTCTGGATGCCCGCATCGCCCGGCGCCCCGATTGTTCGGGATTGGGCGGCTGCCATGGCCGACCGCATGCGACACCGAGGCCCGGACGGCGAGGGCGTGTGGTGGGACCCCCGACTCGGTCTGGCCCTCGCACATCGGCGCCTGGCGATACGCGATACCGCGGAAACGGCGGGGCAGCCCATGGAGCATCCGACGCAGCGCAGCGTCTTGGTCTTCAATGGTGAACTCGACAACCATCGCGCATGGCGCAGCCAGCTTCGCAAGGCCGGTTGCGCGATGGGTCACCGCGGTGTGTGCAGTCCAGCAGGCACAACGGCCATCCAAAGCAGCCAGGGTGATACCGAGGTGCTGCTGCACGCGCTGGACCGCTGGGGTGTGGAGCGGGTGTGCCAAGATGCCCATGGGATGTGGGCCTGGGCGTGGTGGGACGCCTCTGCGCAGCGCCTGACCCTCTCGCGTGACCGACTGGGCAAGAAGCCGCTCTATTGGATGGAGCAGCCCTGGGGCATGGCCTTTGCCTCCCAACTGCAGGCGCTGCGTTGTTTGACGGTGTGGAGCCCACGCCTGAACCCGGGGGCGCTGGCCGACTATCTTCGCTGGGGCTTCCTGGAAGGGCCGGATTCGATCTTCGATGGTGTCCATCGGGTGGAGCCCGGTCAAACGGTGACATTCGAGCGTGCGCGCTGTGTGGCGCGCCGTCGATATTGGTCCGCGTCGCATTCCTTGCAGGTCGGGGCTCAATCGCGGTTTCGATCGGCTGTTGAAGCGCAAGCGGCCGTGATGGACGCCCTGCGCGATGCCGTCAAAGAGAGGATGCAGGCCGATGTGCCGATCGGCGCATTCCTCTCAGGCGGCGTCGATTCGGCCTTGGTGGTGGCCGTGATGCGGGATCAGGGCGTGGATGTACAAACGTTTTGCTCGGGTTTTGATTCACCCGATTACGACGAGTCCCCCCAGGCCGCTCGGATCGCCGCTGCGCTGGGCTCACGCCACGAGACCATCGCCATCACAGGCGCGATGGCGGCCGGTTGCCTGCCGGATCTGCCGCGCATCATGGATGAACCCTTGGCGGATGCTTCGCTGATTCCCACCACGGTCCTCGCGCAGCACGCGGCTTCCTCGGTCAAGGTGGTGCTCACCGGTGATGGCGGAGACGAGGCCTTCGGTGGCTATGTCCGCTACCGGATGGCCGCCTCTTGGATGCGACTCTTGGCCGCTGCACCCCGTCCGTTTCGAAGCGGTCTGGCGGGTGTGATCGAGGCCATTGAGCCGGGCCATTGGGACACCGCCTTTCGTTGGCTCGCATCGCGGCATCGGCCCACCCTGCCGGCATCGAAGGCGGACAAGTTGGTGCGTTGGTTGCGCGCTGACGACGATGCGCAGCGGCTGCGCACGGGCCTGCAGCGATGGGAACCCCGCGTGTTGTGGCCCGGGGCGCCGATGACCCCGCTGGCATCAGTCCTCCCGGCTGCAGTCGATCAGGCGTCCGGTTCAGAGCGGATGCAGTTGATGGAGATGCGCCACTACCTTTGCGGCGATCTTCTGGCCAAGATGGACCGCGCCACGATGTGGGCCGGCCTGGAGGCCCGCAGCCCTCTTCTGGACCACCGCGTGGTGGACCTGGCATGGCGGGTCCCCCCCGGACTCAAGGCCGAGGGACCACGGCTCAAGGAGTTGCTGCGGCGGTGCCTGGAGCACTACCTGCCCCGTGAGCTCTTCGATCGCCCCAAGCGCGGCTTCTCTGCGCCGCTGGACCATTGGCTGCGCGCCGAACTTCGTGAAACGGCAGACCAGTTGCTTCGGGGACTGATAAGCCACGTCGCCGGGCGATGGAACACACAGCCGATCCAGCAGGCCTGGGTGGCGCAGCAATCGGGATCGGCCCATCACGTCGACCGGTTATGGACGCTGATGATCCTCGAACAGTGGAGGCGTGAATGGAACGTGGATCTGCCTTGAAGTCGGGCACCCGGACCAGGGCCGTGTTGGCCATCTCATCCGGTGGCGGACACTGGCTTCAACTCAGCCGTCTCTGCGATGCGTGGCGGGGCACCGCATTGGTGACCGCATGCACCGCCGACTCGCCCGCGATGGACACCCCCGCATGCCGCCACTACCGTCTGCGCGATGCCACGCGCTGGAATCGTTGGGATCTCCTGGTACTGGGCGTGCAGGTGGGCCGTGTCATTTGGCGCGAGCGCCCTGCCGTGGTCATCACCACCGGCGCAGCGCCGGGCCTCTGGGCCATGGTGTGGGGGCGCGCGATCGGGGCTCGCACCGTGTGGATTGACAGCCTGGCCAACGTTCAACGGATCTCTGCAGCTGGCCGTTTGGCCCGATGGGTGGCCCATGACTGGTGGACACAATGGCCGCACTTGGCAGCGCAGGACCAGCCTTCGCTGGGCCGTCGGCGGCCCGGTTACCACGGCGCGGTTTGGTGAGCAGCCTGCGCATGCACAGCATTTTTCTTACGGTCGGCTCGCAGATGCCGTTCGACCGACTCACCCTTGCGGTCGCGCGCTGGGCGCAGGGTCGTTCAGACCTCCGGGTGCAGGCACAGACCGGTCGTTCTCGCCTGGGAACCCGGGATACCGCCGGAATCAGCTGTGTTCTGACCCTGTCACCCGCCGAGTATCTGAGGGCCTATCGACAGGCCGATCTGATCATCGCTCACGCCGGCATGGGTTCCATACTGACTGCATTGGAACTCGGCCGTCCGCTGGTGGTGATGCCACGGCGTGGGCACCTCAAGGAGACCCGCAACGACCATCAATTCGACACGGCCCTGCAATTGATTCAACTCGGTACTGCCGGCGTGGCGGAGCAGTCTGTCGCCAGCGGCAGTGGCTCGGACCAACGCTTGTGGGTGGCACTGGACGATGGCGTGCTGCCTGATCTGCTGAACAGCGTGCTGGATCAGATGGCTCGGGAGGGTTCACCTGCTCCCGATGGCGCTCAATCCGCGGCGCCCTTGGTGTCGCCTGCCCGACAGCAACTGGTCATGGAATTACAGGCGGTGATTCAAACCCGACTGCCATCCCAAACCGCATTGCCAAGCGGTATCGCGCCAGACCAGTCGGTCCGGCGTTGAAGTCGCCACTAAGGTCCCGAATCCGCTGCCCCGCTTGGTCTCCCGCTGCGCCAGGCAGCGCAGGCTCAACCCGTGACCCAGCTGCCAGGACAGGCCCCACGAGGTCCGGTCCCATCGGTCCTGCCAACGCGCCTCATCGAGCCCGCCCACCGAGCCTCCCTCCGTGAACATCCAGGTCTGCCGACCCAGGCGTTGCACCCGCTGCCAGCCGGCAAAGGTCTGAAAGCGGCGGGTCGGCTCCCACTGCAGACCGACCCGCGCCTGACGCACATCGCTGGCGCCCTGCAGGGCCAGCCCCACGCGATCCAGCGCCGTGATCACACCCTGCGTCTGCTGGCCTTCGTCGCGGCCGATCTGCGTGCGCAGGCTCCAGTGCGCCGTGGGCTGCCAGCGCCTCGGCCTTGGTACGGGTCCGGTTCCAGACGGCCACTTCATGGCCGTGCTTCAGCAGGCGTTCCGCGATGGCGGCTCCCATTCTTCCAATCCCGGCAACGCCGACTTTCATCCTTTTACTCCAAGCATATCACGAGGCCAGCATGCTACCCAAAGCGGGGCACTGCAGCCAGTACGCCAGTCACACGCGGGGTATAGCACGC
>JBMSQF010000050.1:0-20446 GCA_049423145.1 Burkholderiaceae bacterium | reverse complement strand
CACGTCACGGATCTTCTCGGGGTTGATCTTCATGGTGTAGAGCTTGGGCGCGAAGCTGGACACTTCGGTCTTGGCTTCGCCCATGGCGTCCTGCATCTTGCCCAGGATGTGCATGCGCGCTTCCTTGGCCTGGGCCAGGGCGACCTGCATGATTTCCTTGGTGATGCCCTGGATCTTGATGTCCATCTGCAGGGCGGAGATGCCGGCGGTGGTGCCCGCAACCTTGAAGTCCATGTCGCCCAGGTGGTCCTCATCGCCCAGGATGTCGGTCAGCACCGCAAAGCGGTTGCCTTCCTTGATCAGGCCCATGGCGATACCGGCCACATGGGCCTTCATCGGCACGCCCGCGTCCATCAGCGCCAGGCAGCCGCCGCACACCGAAGCCATCGAAGACGAGCCGTTGGACTCGGTGATTTCCGAGACCACGCGCAGCGTGTAGGGGAAGTCTTCCTTGGAGGGCAGCAGTGGCACCAGGGCGCGTTTGGCCAGTCGGCCGTGGCCGATCTCGCGGCGCTTGGGGCTTCCCACGCGGCCCGTTTCGCCGGTGGCGAACGGGGGCATGTTGTAGTGGAACAGGAAGCGGTCGGTGAACTCACCGGCCAACGCGTCGATCTTCTGCGCGTCCTGGTCCGTGCCCAGCGTGGCGATCACCAGGGCCTGTGTTTCACCGCGGGTGAACAGGGCCGAGCCATGGGTGCGCGGCAGCACACTGGTGCGGATTTCGATGGGGCGCACGGTGCGCGTGTCGCGGCCGTCGATGCGCGGCTCGCCGGCCAGGATCTGGCTGCGCACGATGCGCGACTCGATCTCGAACAGCAGGCCTTCGACCTTGACGCTGTCGAAGGTGATGCCTTCGGCCTTCAGGCCATCCATCACCGCGGCATAGGCTTCGCGGCAGGCCTGCGTGCGGGCCTGCTTGCTGCGGATCTGGTAGGCCGCGCGCAGCTTCTCTTCGCCCAGGGCGCCGACCTTGGCGATGAAGGCCTCGTCCTTGGCCGGGGGCTGCCAGTTCCATTCGGGCTTGCCAGCCTCACGCACCAGTTCATTGATGGCGGCAATGGCGATGTTGCCCTGCTCGTGACCGTAAACCACGGCACCCAACATCACGTCCTCGGACAGCTGGTCGGCCTCGGATTCCACCATCAGCACGGCGCTTTCGGTGCCGGCCACCACGAGATCCAGCTTGCTGTTGGCCAGGTCTGTCTTACCGGGGTTCAGCACGTATTCGCCGTTCACGTAGCCTACGCGCGCCGCACCGATGGGGCCGTTGAAGGGGATGCCGGAAACCGACAGGGCCGCGGAGGTGCCGATCATGGCGGCGATGTCGGCCTGCACCTCGGGGTTCAGGCTCAGCACATGCACCACCACCTGCACTTCATTGAAGAAGCCATCGGGGAACAGCGGGCGGATGGGGCGGTCGATCAGGCGGCTGGTGAGCGTTTCCAGTTCACTCGGGCGGCCTTCGCGCTTAAAGAAGCTGCCTGGAATGCGCCCGGCAGCGTAGGTCTTCTCGATGTAGTCGACGGTCAGGGGGAAGAAATCCTGGCCCGCCTTGGCTTCGCTCTTGGCCACGACGGTGGCCAGCACGACGGTGCCGTCCATATCGACGAGCACGGCGCCAGTGGACTGGCGGGCTATTTCACCCGTTTCCAGGGTGACGGTATGGGGACCCCATTGGAAGGTCTTGGACACTTTGTTGAACAGGCTCATGCAGTAGCTCCGGTTGAATGCGGCGGTGGGTCATCGCGTGCGGCCTTGGGCCGCGAGGTGCGAAGGATGAGCTCTGAAAACCCGAGCCGCGTTGGGTGATGCCGGTTGCCGGTGCGTGATGCCATTCCAGGGAGGCTGCACAGGGACCTCAATCGACCTGTGGAAGGTCAGCCCCCATGGAATGACACATCAACGCTGTTCGGTATGCCGGCTCCAAAACGAAAGAAGCCTGTGCTGGAAGGGATCCAGACAGGCTTCGTCTCGTCAATTCTTGATCACTTGCGCAGACCGAGCTTCTGGATCAGGGCGACGTAACGGTCGGCGTCCTTATCCTTCAGATAGGCCAGCAGGCGCTTGCGCTGGTTGACCAGGCGCAACAGGCCGCGACGACCGTGGTGGTCCTTCGCGTGCTGCTTGAAATGGGGGGTGAGTTCATTGATGCGGGCGGTGATGAGTGCCACCTGCACCTCAGGGCTGCCGGTGTCGTTGGCACCACGGGCGTGGGCCTTGACGATGTCGGCCTTGGCGATATCCGCTGCGGACATTTGTGCTTCCTTTTGCAGTTGCCTGCTGTTTCCGATGAGCCGGAAGGGCCGTGGAAGCGCCCGAGTTGCGGATTCGGGGGACCGCCGACGGTTTCCGGTGTTGAACTTGCGAACGCCAGTGAAACCAACCGACGCCGTGCGAGGATGCTTCTGTCTCCAAAAGCACTTCGGAGTATACCGGGAAAGCCTTCAGGCCACCAGGGGCCAGCGCGGGTGCACTTCGAAAGGCCCGGCCTCTACGGCGCCGGCCAACCCAGCCTGCAGGCGCATCGCGGCTGCCAGGGCGATCATGGCGCCATTGTCGGTACACAAGGCCAGTTCAGGGTAGTGCACACGCGTATCCCATCGCGCGCAGGCGACATGGAGTTGTTCCCTCAGGGCGGCATTGGCGCCGACACCGCCGGCGACCACCAGACGCCGCAAACCCGTCTGCTGCAGCGCGGCCAGGCTCTTTCGCACCAAGACCTCGACGATGGCCGCCTGAGTGGACGCGGCGATATCGGCCCGCTGGGACAGGCTGAGTCGGCCCGTTTCAGCCGACCCGATCGGGTTGGAGGCCTGTTCCAACTGGCGGACCCGTGTGGCCACGGAAGTCTTCAAGCCCGCAAACGAGAACTCGAGGTCGCCGCTGTGCAGCAAGGGACGGGGAAAGGCATAGGCATCCGCACGGCCCTGCTGGGCCAAGCGCGACAGCGCGGCGCCCCCCGGGTAATCCAAACCGATCAGCTTGGCGCATTTGTCAAAGGCCTCGCCTGCGGCATCATCGATGGATTCGCCCAGGAGTTCATAACGCCCCACGCCTTCGACCCGCATGAGTTGCGTATGGCCGCCGGACACCAGCAGCGCCAGAAAGGGGAAGGCCGGCGGGTCGGCTGAAAGGAAAGGGGACAGCAGATGCCCTTCCAGATGGTGCACCGGCAGCACAGGCTTGTTGAGCGCCACCGCCAGGGCCTGTGCAGTGCCCGCACCGACGAGCAGCGCCCCAGCCAGTCCCGGCCCGGCCGTGTAGGCCACCACGTCCACGTCCGAAAGTGCGCAACCGCCCTCCTCCAAGACCTGCCGGACCAAAGGCACGACCCGGCGGATGTGGTCGCGCGAGGCCAGTTCGGGCACGACACCGCCGTAGGCCTTGTGCATGTCGATCTGGGTGTGGAGTCCCTGGGCCAACAGGCGCACGGCTTCCTGGCCCTCAAAACCCACCAGGGCGACGCCGGTCTCATCGCAGCTGGATTCGATGCCAAGAATGAGCATGGTCGGGGCTTCATGCGGCGAGGCCTGGCGGCAGGCCCCCCTCGCCGCTTCAGTGATTTTCGCGTGCGTGGTTGATCGTGTACTTCGGAATCTCGATGGTCACATCCTCATGCGCCAGGATCGCTTGGCAACTCAGGCGGGAAGTGGATTCGAGTCCCCAGGCCTTGTCCAGCAGGTCTTCCTCGATCTCGTCGATCTCACCGAGCGAGCCGAAGCCGCTGCGGACCACCACGTGGCAGGTCGTGCAAGCGGCACTCATCTCGCAGGCGTGCTCGATCTCGATGCCATTGTCGAGCAGGGCCTCGCAGATGGAGACGCCCGGCTCGGCCGTGATGGTCTCCCCGTGGGGGCAGTACTGGGCGTTGGGCAGGATCTTGATGACGGGCATATTCAAATCGAGTCGATGGAGCGCCCCGAAAGGGCCTGCTGGATGCTGCGGTTCATGCGAATGGCGGCGAAAGCTTCGGTCCCATGGGCCAATGCTTCCACGGCCGCATTGATGGCCGCATGATCGCTGCCGCTGGCGGCATCAGACAGAGCCGCCAGCAGTTGATCGATGGCGGCACGCTCATCGCGGCTCAAGAGGTCGCCATCGGCATTGAGCGCCGACAGTGTGGCCAGGCGCATGCGTTCGGCGTCCACCTGTGCTTCGGCCAAAGCACGAGCTCCCATGTCGGCGTCGGCCTGCGAGAAGCCCTCCGCCAGCATGCGGGCGATCTCTTCGTCGGCCAATCCATAGCTGGGCTTCACGGCCACCGAAGCCTGGACGCCGCTGGTCATCTCCTTTGCGCTCACACTGAGCAGCCCGTCGGCATCAACCTCAAAGCTGACCCGAATGCGTGCGGCCCCCGCCACCATGGCCGGTATGCCGCGGAGTTCGAACCGAGCCAGGGATCGGCAGTCCGCCACCAGCTCGCGCTCACCTTGCACCACGTGGATGGCCATGGCCGTCTGACCATCCTTGAAGGTGGTGAAGTCTTGTGCCTTGGCGGTGGGAATCGTGCTGTTGCGCTCGATGACGCGCTCAACGAGACCTCCCATGGTTTCAAGGCCCAGCGAAAGGGGGATGACGTCCAGCAGCAAGATTTGGCCGTCCGCCGCATTCCCCGCCAGCTGATTGGCCTGAATGGCGGCGCCCAGGGCCACCACCTCATCGGGGTTCAGATTCGTCAGTGGTTCGCGACCGAACAGTTCGCCGACTGCCGCCCTGACGGCTGGCATCCGGGTGGAGCCACCCACCATGACCACGCCCAGGACCTCTTCGCGCGCCACACCCGCATCGCGCAGCACCTGGCGCACGGATTGCAAGGTCTTGTCAATCAGCGGCTTGCACAGCGCCTGGAGTTTCGTCCGCGAGAGGGGTAAGCGCAGGTCGCCACCTTCCAGGCGCGCCGTTAGAAGTGTCTCGTCCTGATCACTCAGGGCTTCTTTGGCGGCGCGCGCCGCCACGAGGATGGCGCGCTTGTCGCGTGCGCTCAGAGATGAAATGCCGCTCTGATCCAAGGCCCAATCAGCCAGCGCATGGTCAAAGTCGTCACCACCCAGGGCGGCATCCCCGCCGGTGGCCACCACCTCAAAGACACCCCGCGCCAGGCGCAGCAATGACACATCGAACGTCCCCCCGCCGAGGTCATAGATGGCGTAGAGGCCCTCACTCCCGTTGTCCAGTCCGTAGGCAAGCGCCGCAGCCGTGGGTTCATTGATCAGTCGCAGGACATGGATGCCGGCCAACTGCGCGGCGTCCTTGGTTGCCTGACGCTGGGCATCATCGAAATAGGCCGGCACCGTGATCACGGCGCCATACAGGTCATCGACGAAGGTATCCTCTGCGCGGTAGCGCAGCGTCGCCAGGATCTCCGCGCTCACCTCCACCGGCGTCTTCACGCCGTCACGCGTGTCAAACGCCACCATCCCCGGACGCTCCACGAAACGGTAGGGCAACCGGTCAGCGCCCTTCACATCGGTCAGGGTGCGGCCCATGAAGCGCTTGACCGACACCAGTGTGTTCTCGGGGTCTTCCGCCTGCACGGCCAACGCATCCACACCAATTTGGCGGCGGCCATCACCGAGATACCGCACGGCAGACGGCAGGATCACGCGGCCTTGGTCATCCGGCAGACACTCGGCCACGCCGTGGCGCACCGAGGCCACCAGCGAGTGGGTGGTTCCCAAGTCAATGCCCACGGCGATGCGCCGTTGGTGCGGATCCGGTGCCTGGCCCGGTTCTGAAATCTGCAGGAGTGCCATGGGGAGTCAGGAGGCCCGGTCGAATCGGTCAGCGCGACGGGCGATGTCTTGGAGGAAGCGCTGTACGAACATCAGCGCCCTCACCTGCTGCGCAGCAGCGTTCAGGTCGGGCGCTGAGCCCTCCTGCCCGTCGATGAAAACGGCCAGCCGCGCTTGCATGGCGCGGGATTCTGCCCGTACCCGAGCCTCCAAGTCGGCCACCGCATCGGCCGTCCCTGCTTCCTCCAGGGCCTCGCGCCATTCCATCTGCTGCACCAGGAAGGCTGGCGGCATGGCGGTGTTCCGTTCGGCATCGATCGGGATGCCTTGCCGCTCACACAGCAGGGCCCCGCGCTGGATCGGGTCCTTCAGGCGTCGATACGCTTCGTTGACGCGCACCGACCACTGCATGGCCACCCGCTGTGCGGCTGCACCTTCGGCTGCGAACCGGTCGGGGTGAACGCGAGCCTGAAGGTCACGCCATCGCTTGTCGAGGTCCGCCGCATCCAGCGCATAGCGCGGGGGCAGGCCGAAGACGGTGAAGTCGTCTGCCGACAAGGAAAACGGGGTCGGGGTCATTTCAAAAAATGGGGTCGGAGTCATTTAATTGGTGAACTCGAGGCGTTCACCAATTAAATGACTCCGACCCCATTTTTTGAAATGACTCCGGCCCCATTTGGTGACCCCATTTTTGCCGTTTGCGGTTTAGACCCTAAAGGACTCACCGCACCCGCAACGGTCCTTCTCGCGGGGGTTGTGGAACTTGAAACCTTCGTTCAAGCCCTCACGCACGAAGTCGAGCTCCGTGCCGTCCAGATAGGGCAGGCTCTTGGGGTCGATGAGGACCTTCACGCCATGGCCTTCGAAGACGTGGTCCTCGGGGGCTACCTCATCGGCATATTCCAGCTTGTAGGCCAAGCCCGAGCAGCCGGTGGTCCTCACGCCCAGGCGCACCCCGACGCCTTTGCCACGTTTGGCGATGTAGCGGGTGACGTGCCGCGCCGCGGCTTCGGTCAGGGTGACGGCCATGGTGATGCGCCCAATCAGTGGGTGGCGCTCTCGGACGGCGTCTTGGCCTTGTAGTCCTCCACGGCCGCCTTGATCGCGTCTTCCGCGAGGATCGAGCAGTGGATCTTCACCGGTGGCAGGGCCAGCTCTTCGGCAATGTGGGTGTTCTTGATCAACAGGGCTTCGTCCAAGGACTTGCCCTTGACCCACTCGGTCACCAGTGAACTCGATGCGATCGCAGAGCCACAGCCATAGGTCTTGAACTTGGCATCCTCGATCAAACCGGTAACGGGGTTGACCTTGATCTGCAGCTTCATCACATCGCCACAGGCGGGCGCACCCACCATGCCCGTGCCGACGTTCTCGTCACCCTTCTCGAAGGAGCCCACGTTGCGGGGGTTCTCGTAGTGGTCAACGACCTTGTCGCTGTATGCCATGTTCGTTCCTCGAAGTCTTTTTTCGGATGATCAAAGCCGCGTGGGCACGGCGGAGCGCATCACTTCAATGCGCCGCCCACTGGATGGTGGAAAGATCCACGCCATCCTTGTACATCTCCCAAAGCGGTGAGAGCTCTCGGAGCTTGGCTACTCGATCGCGCAAGAGGGCCACGGCGGCATCGATCTCCTGCTCCGTGGTGAAGCGGCCGATCGTGATGCGCAGGCTGGAGTGTGCAAGCTCGTCGCTGCGGCCCAGTGCACGCAGGACATAGCTGGGCTCCAGGGAGGCCGATGTGCAGGCCGAACCGGAGCTGACCGCAATGCCCTTGACACCCATGATGAGGGACTCACCCTCGACGAAGTTGAAAGAGATGTTCAGGTTGTGCGGCACCCGACGCTCCAGGTCGCCGTTGATGAACACCTGCTCCATGTCCTTCAGGCCCTCGAGAAGCCGGCGCTGCAGCATGCGGATGCGCTCGTTCTCCGTCCCCATCTCCTCACGGGCAATGCGGAACGCCTCGCCCATGCCCACACACTGGTGGGTGGGCAGCGTGCCCGAGCGCATGCCGCGCTCGTGGCCACCACCGTGCATCTGGGCCTCCAAACGCACGCGGGGCTTGCGGCGCACGTACAAAGCGCCAATCCCCTTGGGCCCGTAGGTCTTGTGGGACGCCAAGCTCATCAGGTCGATGGGCAGTTCCGCCATGTTGATGGCGACTTTGCCCGTGGCCTGCGCAGCGTCCACGTGGAAGATGATGCCCTTCTCACGGCACATCGCACCGATGGCCGGAATATCCTGGATGACGCCGATCTCGTTGTTGACGAACATCACCGAAATCAGGATGGTGTCCGGCCGAATCGCATCGCGCAGGGCGTTCAAATCCAGCAGGCCGTCTTCCTGAACGTCGAGGTAGGTCGCGTCAAATCCCTGGCGCTCCAGTTCACGAACCGTGTCCAAAACCGCCTTGTGCTCGGTCTTGACGGTGATGATGTGCTTGCCACGGGCCTTGTAGAACTGAGCCGCGCCTTTGATGGCGAGGTTGTTGCTCTCGGTGGCGCCGCTGGTCCACACAATCTCGCGCGGGTCCGCACCGATGAGCGCCGCGACGTCCTCACGCGCCTTCTCCACAGCGGCTTCGGCTTCCCAGCCCCACGCATGAGAGCGCGAGGCCGGGTTGCCAAAGTGTTCGGTCAGCCAAGGAATCATGGCCTGAGCCACGCGGGGGTCCACCGGGTTGGTGGCCCCGTAGTCCATGTAGATGGGCAGGTGAGGGGTCATTCGATCTGAATCACTTGGCGAAAGCCGATCCCAGCGCAAAAACCGAATTCGGCGCGGTGACCTTGATGGGCTTGACCACCGGGGTGGAGGAAATGGCCCGCTTGACCGGGGCTTCTTCGATGGAGATGCCCTTGGCGAGCTGCTCGTCCACCAGGCGCTTGAGGGAAATCGAATCGAGGTACTCGATCATCTTGGCGTTCAGGCTGGTCCACAGGTCGTGCGTCATGCAACGGCCGGCGTCGTCGCCCATGCAGTTTTCCTTCCCGCCGCAACCGGTGGCATCGATAGGCTCATCCACGGCGACGATGATGTCGGCCACGGTGATGTCCTCGGACTTGCGGCCTAGGGAGTAACCGCCGCCGGGGCCGCGGGTGCTTTCGACCAATTCATGACGGCGGAGCTTTCCAAACAGCTGCTCCAGATAAGACAGCGAAATCTGCTGGCGCTGGCTGATGGCGGCCAAAGCGACCGGGCCATTCTGCGAACGCAGAGCCAGGTCGATCATGGCAGTAACTGCAAAACGGCCTTTGGTGGTGAGTCGCATGGTGGTGTCCTGGATGAGCCCTGAGCCCCTCCAGCCGGCGGATTCCGACTGGATCACTCAAGTATAGAAGGGAAGTTGAGTCCCTTAGTGGGATTATGGGCTTAAAAAGTTCCCTTGTCCAAGACAAAAAATTCCGATCGGCGCGATAGGACTTTCCTATCTGGGGCGATCGCCCACGCCACCCCCCCACTCGCGGAAGGGCCCGGACTCAGGGTAAACCCGCTTAACTCCCCTTCCCCACCAAAGGGACCACGTCAGCCCCTCCCGACGCTCCAAAGGCCTGCTCCCGGATCAATGCCAATTGGTCCCGGACGCGGGCGGCCTTCTCGAACTCCAGGTTGCGCGCGTGCTCGAGCATCTGCTTTTCCAGGGCCTTGATCCGCTTGCCCAGGTCCTTCTCTGACAGCGCCTCGACCGCGGCCACGGCCTGTGCGTTGCGCAGGTCGTCACGAGCGCTCTTGTCGCTGACCACGCCATCGATCATCTCGCGCACCTGCTTCTTGACGCTGCGCGGCGTGATGCCGTGCTCGGCGTTGAAGGCCATCTGTTTGGAACGCCGGCGCTCGGTCTCGTCGATCGCGCGGCGCATCGAATCGGTGACCTTGTCGGCATACAGGATGGCCATGCCCTTGACGTTCCGGGCCGCCCGGCCGATCGTCTGGATCAAGCTGCGCTCAGCGCGCAGGAAACCTTCCTTGTCGGCGTCCAGAATCGCCACCAGCGACACCTCGGGAATGTCCAGGCCTTCGCGCAACAAGTTGATGCCCACCAGCACATCAAACACCCCCAGCCGAAGGTCTCGAATGATCTCCACGCGCTCAACGGTGTCCACATCCGAATGCAGGTAGCGCACCTTCACCCCGTTGTCGGACAGGTAGTCGGTCAGCTGTTCCGCCATACGCTTGGTCAGGGTGGTGATCAGCACCCGCTCGCCAATCTCGACACGGTCGCGGATCTCCTGCAGCACATCATCCACCTGGTGGGTGGCCGGGCGTACCTGCACCAGAGGATCGATCAGACCGGTGGGCCGAACCACCTGCTCGACCACCTGACCGGCATGTCGATGCTCGTAGTCGGCGGGCGTGGCCGAGACGAAGATGGCCTGGCGCATCTTGCCTTCGAACTCCTCGAACTTCAGCGGGCGATTGTCTAGGGCAGAAGGCAAGCGAAATCCATATTCCACCAAGGTGGTCTTTCGTGCTCGGTCGCCGTTGTACATGCCCCCGAACTGCCCGATGAGCACGTGGGATTCATCAAAAAACATCAGCGCATCGGGCGGCAGGTAGTCCACCAGGGTCGGTGGCGGGTCGCCCGGCGCAGCACCGGACAGGTGTCGGGAGTAGTTCTCGATGCCTTTGCAGTGGCCGACTTCCTGCAGCATCTCCAGATCAAACCGGGTTCGCTGTTCCAGCCGCTGTGCCTCCACCAGCTTGCCCATGCCCACCAGTTCGGCCAGCCGCGTCCGCAGTTCCTCCTTGATGCCCTCGATGGCCGACAGCACCCGCTCACGCGGGGTCACATAGTGGCTGCCGGGATAAACGGTAAAGCGCGGAATCTTTTGTCGAATGCGACCCGTGAGTGGATCAAACAGGGACAGCGACTCCACCTCGTTGTCGAACAAATCGATCCGAATGGCCAATTCCGAGTGCTCAGCCGGAAACACATCGATGGTGTCGCCCCGTACCCGAAAGGTGCCTCGGGCAAAGTCCGTCTCGTTGCGCTTGTACTGCATGCGGATGAGGTGCGCGATCACGTCGCGCTGGCCCATCGGGTCCCCCACCCGCAGGGTCATCACCATTTGGTGGTAGTCCGCCGGGTTTCCGATGCCGTAGATGGCTGAAACGCTGGCCACGATCACCACGTCACGCCGTTCCAACAGGCTCTTGGTGGCCGAAAGCCGCATCTGTTCGATGTGCTCGTTGATGGCGCTGTCCTTCTCAATGAACAGGTCGCGCTGGGGCACATAGGCCTCGGGCTGGTAGTAGTCGTAGTACGAGACGAAGTACTCCACCGCATTCTTGGGAAAGAACTCGCGGAATTCCGAGTACAGCTGGGCTGCCAGCGTCTTGTTGGGCGCAAACACGATGGCCGGCCGCCCCAGTTGGGCGATCACGTTGGCCATGGTGAATGTCTTGCCCGAGCCGGTGACGCCCAGCAGGGTCTGGAAGCTCAGGCCATCCTGCACGCCCTCGACCAACTGGCCGATGGCCGTGGGTTGGTCGCCCGCTGGCGGGTAGGGCTGAAAGAGCTGGAAGGGCGAACCGCCGAAGGACACGAATTGGCCCTCAGACGCCAAGGCGGCCTCGGGCTCTGCGGGGGTCAGGGGATCAGGCATTGCTCGGGCATTCAAAACAGCCGGGGATCAGGCCACATCCGAGGCGCTGTGTAAGGGTTTAGCCGGGGTCTCCCCCCCTACAATGGGGGGTTTGCGTTCGATTTCAGCACAGGACTTCACATGACGCTCTTCGCCGCCGTCGAAATGGCCCCCCGCGACCCGATTCTGGGCCTCAACGAGCAGTTCAACGCCGACCCCAATCCCGCCAAGGTCAACCTGGGCGTGGGGGTGTACTACGACGAAAACGGCAAATTGCCGCTGCTGAAGTGTGTGGCTGCTGCCGAAAAGGCGCTGATCGAGCTGGGCAAGCCCAAGGGATACCTGCCCATCGACGGTATCGCCGCCTATGACAAGGCCGTACAGGACCTGGTGTTCGGCAGCCAAGGCGAGGCGGGCAAGGCCCTGGTGTCCAGTGGCCGCGTGGCCACGGTGCAGGCCCTGGGCGGCACCGGCGGCCTGAAGGTGGGCGCGGATTTCTTGAAGCGCCTGAACCCCGGCGCCAAGGTGGTGATCAGCGACCCGTCTTGGGAAAACCACCGTGCCCTGTTCACCAACGCCGGCTTCACGGTGGAGGCCTACCCCTACTACGACGCCGCGGCTCGCGGCATCAACGTGGCCGGCATGCTGGCTGCGCTGAATGCGGCCGACAAGGGCACCGTGGTGGTGCTGCACGCGTGCTGCCACAACCCTACGGGTTACGACCTGACGCCGCAGCAGTGGACCCAGGTGGTGGAAACCGTTAAGGCACGCGGTCTGGTGGCCTTCCTCGACATGGCCTACCAAGGCTTCGGCGAGGGCATCGCGCAAGACGGCGCAGTGGTCGGCCAGTTCATGGCGGCCGGTCTGGACTTCTTCGTCTCCACCAGCTTCTCCAAGAGCTTTTCCATGTACGGCGAGCGCGTGGGCGCCTTGAGCGTGGTGTGTGAGAGCCGGGAAGAAGCCGCGCGCGTGCTGAGTCAGTTGAAGATCGTGATTCGCACCAACTACTCGAACCCGCCGACCTTTGGTGCCCAAGTGGTGGCCACAGTGCTGAACACGCCCGAGCTGCGGCAGATGTGGGAAGACGAGTTGGGCGGCATGCGTGTCCGCATCAAGGCCATGCGCGAACAACTCGTGACCAAGCTGCAGGCTGCAGGCGTAAAAGGTGACCTGTCCTTCATCACCCGCCAGAAGGGCATGTTCAGCTATTCGGGTCTGAACAAGGCCCAGATGGAGCGGCTGCGCGGTGAATTCGGTGTTTACGGCGTGGATTCAGGACGCATCTGCGTGGCCGCTCTCAACGCCAAGAACATCGACGCGGTGGCCGCTGCGATGGCTCGCGTGGCCTGAGGCCGGTTACAAAAGTTTTGTTGCGACGCAGCATTTTTCATGTCACATTGCACAGCCGCAGTGCGCGCGATGGCGCGCCTGTGCCCTCGGTGAGCCCGATCAATCTCTTGTCGAAAAGGGTCGACCATGCTGTATCAACTCTATGAAGCCCAGCGCGCGCTGATGGCGCCGTTTTCGGAATTCGCCAGCGCGTCGTCCAAGCTGTACAACCACCCGCTGTCGCCATTCACGCACACGCCCATGGCGCAGCGCATCTCGGCCGGCTTTGATCTCATGCACCGGCTCGCCAAGGACTATGAGAAGCCGGCCTTCGGCATTGAGAGTGTGCGAGTGGGCGGACCCGGCGGCATTGAGGTGGCGGTTCAGGAACAGGTGACCATCGACAAGCCCTTTTGCAGGCTGGTACGGTTCAAGCGCTTCACCGATGAACCCGGTGCATTGGCGGCCATGAAGCGACAGCCGGTGGTGCTGGTGGTGGCCCCCCTTTCGGGACACCATGCCACGCTGCTGCGCGACACGGTCCGGAGCCTCCTTCAGGATCACAAGGTCTACATCACCGACTGGACGGATGCCCGGATGGTGCCCCTGGAGCACGGCCCCTTCCATTTGGACGACTACATCGCCTACGTCCAGGAATTCATCGGCCACATCGGCCCCGAAGTCAATGTCATCAGCGTGTGCCAGCCCACCGTACCCGTCCTGGCCGCGATATCGCTCAACGCCACCCAGGGCGATGTCCTTCCTCGCACCATGACGATGATGGGTGGGCCGATCGACGCGCGCAAGTCCCCCACCGCGGTGAACAACCTGGCCATGAACAAAAGCCACGAGTGGTTCGAGAACAACGTGATCCACCGCGTGCCGATGAACTACCCCGGTGCAGGCCGAGCGGTCTATCCAGGCTTCCTGCAACACACGGGCTTCGTCGCCATGAATCCGGATCGGCACCTGAGCTCGCACTACGACTACTTCCTCGACCTGATCCGGGGTGATGACGACAGCGCCGAAGGCCACCGGCAGTTCTACGATGAGTACAACGCGGTTCTGGACATGCCCGCCGAGTACTACTTGGACACCATCAAGACCGTTTTCCAGGACTTCGCCTTGGTCAACGGCACTTGGAAGGTCAACGGCCGATTGGTCCGGCCACAGGACATCAAGGGTGTCCGACTGTTGACGGTTGAAGGTGAACTCGACGATATCTCCGGCGCTGGGCAGACCCGTGCGGCGCTTGAGCTCTGCACGGGCATTCCAAGTGCACGCAAGCGCCACTTCGATGTGGCCGGCGCGGGTCACTACGGCATCTTCTCTGGCCGGCGCTGGCGGGAACTGGTCTATCCCGAGGTGCGGCGGTTCATCAGTGGCAACGAAACCCCCGCCAGCCGTACGACGGTCGGCCGCAAAGGCGCTTCCCAACCCACAAGGCCGGCCCGATCGGTGCGCGGCTGAGGGGCCCCACCGAGTCCTGAGCCTGGCGGGCGGCTGCGCCCGATAATGGCCCGATGCGATCTTCTGAGATCCCGGCACCGCCCGCCACGCCCCTGGCCGAGCGCTTGAACGACGCCCTGCCGCAAACCCAGTGCACCCGCTGTGGTTACCCGGACTGTCGACGGTACGCGCAGGCGATGGCGACCGAAGGCGCGCCGATCAACCAGTGCCCACCGGGCGGCGCGCAGGGCATCGAACGACTGGCCGCACTGACCGGCCGTGCCGTGATTCCCCTGAATCCTGAAAACGGCATCGAAGGCCCGCGGCAATTGGCGGTGATCGACGAAAACTGGTGCATCGGATGCACGCTGTGCATCAAAGCGTGTCCCGTCGATTGCATCGTGGGTGCATCCAAGGTGATGCACACGGTGGTCGAGAGCCAGTGCACGGGTTGCGAGCTTTGCATTCCGGCGTGTCCCGTGGACTGCATCAGCCTGCGCACCGTCACGCCTGGCGCCTCCGGGTGGCAGGCTTGGAGCGACGAGCTGGCGCTGCAAGCGCGCCGTCGTTACGAATTCCGCACCGCACGACTGGCCCGCGACAAGCGCGAGCAGGAAGCCCGCTTGGCGGCCAAGGCGTCGGCCAAGCTGGAGGACCTGTCTGCTCATTCGGCGATCGAGGATCCCGCCGTTCTCGATCGCAAGAAGACCGTGATCGAAGCGGCGCTTGCGCGGGCGCGACAGAAGGGTCGCAAAGGATGAACCGCGAGCAGATCGATTCGTTCTTCTCCACGCTTCAAGCGGCCAACCCGCAACCGCAGACGGAACTCGCGTACAGCAGCGTGTTTGAACTGCTGGCTGCCGTTCTGTTGTCGGCGCAGGCCACCGACGTCGGCGTGAACAAGGCCACCCGGGGCCTCTTTGGAGCAGCGCCCACCCCGCAGAAGATGCTGGCCCTTGGGGTGGCCGGCATCGAGGCCCACATCCGGACGATTGGCCTGTACCGCAACAAGGCCCGCAACCTGCATGAGACCTGCCGCCTGCTGATTGAGCGGCATGGGGGTGCCGTACCGCGGGGACGGGAGGCGCTGGAGGCGCTGCCCGGGGTCGGCCGCAAGACCGCCAATGTGGTGCTGAATGTGGCCTTCGGCGAGCCCACCATGGCGGTAGACACGCACATCTTCCGCGTCAGCAACCGAACCGGGCTGGCGCCGGGCAAGACGCCCCTGGCGGTGGAGATGGGCCTGTTGCGGCGAGTGCCTCCGCAGTATCGGGTGGATGCGCACCACTGGCTCATTCTCCACGGCCGTTACGTGTGCCAAGCGCGCAGCCCCAAGTGTGGCGAGTGTGCGGTTCGCGCCTCCTGCCGGTCTGGGGCCCTGCCTACAATGACCCGTTCCAAACGGTAGACCCATGGCCAACCTCGACGATCTGGCAAGACGGGTGGAGCACCTCTTGGTGCGTCACGCCGAACTGCAGCGCACCCAGCAATTGCTGCAACAGCAAGTGGTGGACCTGACCGCCGAGCGCGATGCCATGAAGCAGAAGCTGGTGGCGGCCAGAACCCGATTGGATGCACTCATCGCTCGCGTCCCGGAACCGGCCTTGAACACCGCCCCTGAGGGCTTGCCGGCCGCTGACCCAGAGGCCGCCCGAGGAGGTGACGAATGAAGCAGGTGGAGGTGACCATCCTGGGCCAGAGCTACCTGCTGGCCTGCCCGGATGACGGTCGGGAAGCCCTGCTGCAGGCTGTGGCCCTGGTGGACCGTGAGATGAGCGCGATTCGCGATGCAGGCAAGGTCAAGGCGCGTGAGCGGATGGCCGTTCTGGCGGCGCTGAACCTGGCTTATCGACTGGTCGAGCGAAACGCGCAGCCATCCGCCGATCGTCCCACAGGGGATGCTGCCGCATCGGCTGTGGAGCACCCCCCCCGCGCCGAAGGCCATCCTCTGACGGGCCCAGCGCGTTCAGCGGACCCGTCCGGTCGCCTGGCGCAAGCCGATCTCGAAAGTCTGATCCAACGCCTGGACGACGTGTTGGCAGAAGACGGTCGACTGCTGTAGCCGGCGTACACTGCTTGCGTCCGTTGCCTTCGCGCAGGTTTTAGTTTTCCTTGAACCGATGCTCTCTGGAGCCCGGGCTTGGAACATTGTGGGGCTGGAGTGAGCGTCTCGCGTCAGATGAACCCGAAGCCCAACTGACCTCGCCCACCTGAATCCCCTGGGTTCAGGAATGCGGCCTGCGGTTGGCGGCGGACACCTTTTCCCCTATGGATCTTCTTCTGGCGGCTGAACTCCTCGCACTGGGTGGCTGCATCGGCTTCTTGGCCGGTTTGCTGGGCATCGGTGGCGGCATGTTGATGGTGCCCTTCCTCACCTTCATCCTCGACAACCGCGGCGTTCCCACCGATCAGGCCTTCAAGATGGCGATTGCCACCTCAATGGGCACCATCCTGTTCACCTCGATTGCGAGCGTCCGCGCCCACCACCGCCGCGGCGCCGTGCGCTGGGACCTCGTGCGCGGCATGGCCCCAGGGATCGTGGCCGGCGGACTGCTGGCGGGGGCCGGGATTTTTTTGCTGGTCAAGGGACAGTGGCTGGTGCTGCTGTTTGTGGCGTTCCTCACGTTTTCGGCCACCCAGATGCTGCTGGACCGCAAGCCTAAGGCGTCCAGAACCCTGCCCGGATGGGCAGGACAGACCGCAGCGGGCACCGGGATCGGGCTGCTGTCGGGGCTGGTCGGCGCGGGCGGCGCCTTCGCATCAGCCCCCTTCATGACATGGTGCAATGTGCCCATTCACCAGGTCGTGGCCACGGCATCGGCCCTGGGCTTTCCGATCGCGCTGGCCAACACGGCCGGCTATGTGTTGGGCAGTTGGCACCTCCCCCCGGCACTGCCCGGGGCTTTCGGCCTGCTGTACCTCCCGGCACTGGCGGTGATTGCCACGGGTAGCGTGCTGGTGGCGCCCCTGGGTGCGCGCGCAGCGCATGCGCTCAACGTCCGGCAACTCAAGCGCATCTTCGCATTCCTGCTCTACGCTTTGGCGGTGTACATGTTGACGCGGGCCCTGCGGGGCTGAGGACGCCGGCTGCGGCTACGGCTTGCCTCGGCCACCTTGAGTTCTGCTAGAATCCAGGGTTTTTCCGAACAACCCTGCTTTCATTCCAAAGCCTGACAGTCCCATGACCACGATTCGAGTCAAAGAAAACGAGCCCTTCGACGTGGCCCTGCGCCGCTTCAAGCGCACCATCGAAAAGCTCGGCCTGCTGACCGATCTGCGCGCCCGGGAGTTCTATGAGAAGCCCACGGCCGAGCGCAAGCGCAAGAAGGCGGCTGCGGTAAAGCGGCACTACAAGCGGGTGCGCAGCATGCAGCTGCCCAAGAAGCTGTACTGAACGCCCCCCTCTTTCGAGCATGAGATCAGGCCCGCCCGGCTTGCCGGCCGCGGGCCTTCTTGTTGGAGCCCCTGAGATGTCCACCACCAACCTCAAGGACCGTATCGCCGAGGACATGAAGTCCGCGATGAAGGCCAGGGAGGCCGAGCGCCTGTCGACCATCCGGATGCTGATGGCCGCCATCAAGCAGAAGGAAGTCGACGAGCGGATCACGCTGGACGATCCGGCCATCGTGGCCGTGGTGGACAAACTCATCAAGCAGCGACGGGACTCGATCGCCGCCTTTGAGCAGGCCGGTCGCAGCGACCTGGTGGACAAGGAAAGTGCTGAAGTGGCCGTGCTCCAGGCTTACCTGCCGGCACGACTGGGTGCAGAGGAACTCGCCTCAGCCGTGAAGGCAATCCTCGCTGACATCGGTGCGTCGGGCCCTGGCGACATGGGCAAGGCCATGGGCGCTGCCAAGCAGCGGCTGGCTGGCAAGGCCGACATGGCACAGGTGTCGGCACTGATCAAGTCCGCACTCTCGGGCGGCTGATCATCACGGCTGACCGCACCCAGAACCCAAGGGAAGTCCGCAGGCCCTCTTCACACCGTCGACCCTTCCCACAACCCAAACGATCACGAATGAGACCGCCATGATGGACGACGAACTCCTGCCCCTGCACCCGGTGGCCGCCGACGTGTGTGTGGCACCGCAACTGACGCCCGAGGCGATGGCCGAGGCCGCTCGGAAGGGATTCAAGACCGTGATCAACAACCGGCCCGATTACGAGGAAGGCCCCGAGCAGCCGACGAACGCGTCGATTGAAGCTGCGGCCCGCGCGGCCGGGCTTGTCTATGTGTTCCTGCCAGTCCAGGGTGGCTATCAATCGCCGGAGGAAATCGCCGCCTTTGCCAAGCTGCTGGCGGAAATGCCCCGGCCCATCCTGGCCTTCTGCCGATCCGGCGCACGCTCGACACGCCTGTTCGTAGCGGCCACGCGCAACTGAGGCCACCTCCCCGACCCAAAGCACTGGGGCTACAGTTCGACTTTGGGCCGGGCGGCCATCTGACAGGAGTCAACGTGAACCTTCTGCTCGCACTTTCTCGCCTGATCGACACGGTCAATGAACGGATCGGTCGCATGACGATGTGGCTGGTGTTGGGATCCGTGCTGATCAGTGCTGTCAATGCCATCGTCCGCAAGGCCTTCAACATCGGCTCGAACGCCTTCCTGGAAATCCAGTGGTACCTCTTCGCCGGCGTCTTCATGCTCGGCGTGGGCTATGTGATGCTCAAGAACGCGCATGTGCGCATCGACTTCATCAGCAGCCGCCTGTCCAAGCGTACGAACGCGATCATCGATGCCGTGGGTATCGTGGTCTTCACCATACCGCTTTCAATCATCATGATTGACTTGGGGTGGCCCTTGTTTGCCAGCGCCTTCAAGAGCGGCGAGATGAGCCAGAACGCGGGCGGCCTGATCCGCTGGCCTGTGATGCTGCTGGTACCGCTGGGCTTTGCGATCCTGGCGGCGCAGTCCGTGTCTGAATTGATCAAGCGCATCGCCTTCCTGGCCGGTGCACTCGACGAACCCTTCACGCCCACGGGTGAGAAGAGCGAAGAGGAACGACTGGCCGAAGAATTGGCCCGTGAAGCCGAAGCCCATGAACTGGCCCTGCAGCAGCAGGCGCGAACGGGAGCGAAATGATGGCCGAGTTCGTCACCGCCAACTTTGTACCGCTGCTCTTCCTGGCGCTGCTGTGCTTTCTGCTGACCGGCATCCCGGTGGCCTTCGGCCTGGCCGCCACCGGCTTGCTGTTCGGCTATGTCGGCATGAGCCTGGACCTCTTCTCGCCCAATCTGTTTCAAGCCCTGCCCCAGCGGGTGTTCGGCATCATGCAGAACGACACCTTGTTGGCGATTCCCTTCTTCACTTTCATGGGGATCCTGCTCGAAAAGTCGGGGATGGCCGAGGACTTGCTGGAGACCGTGGGCCAGGTGTTCGGACCGGTGCGCGGGGGTATCGCGATCGCCGTGATCCTGGTCGGTGCGCTGCTGGCGGCCACGACCGGTGTGGTGGCTGCGGCGGTGATCTCCATGGGCCTGATCTCCCTGCCGATCATGCTGCGCTACGGCTACAACCGCACGGTGGCCACGGGAACCATCACCGCATCGGGCACGCTCGCACAGGCCATACCGCCCTCCCTGGTGCTGATCGTCTTGGCTGACCAGCTGGGCCGCTCGGTGGGCGACATGTATTCCGGCGCCCTGATTCCGGGCCTGTTGCTGGTCGGTCTGTACCTGTTGTTCATTGTCCTGGTGGCCTTGGTGCGGCCGTCTTGGGTTCCGGCGCTCCCGCCTGAGGCCCGCATCTACCGTGAGGACAACGGCTCATCGGGCCATGCCTCGCTGCTGGCCCTGCTCGTCTTGTGCGCTGCAGCCGGTTGGGGATGGTCCGAGGTTCACGACGGCATCATGAAGAGCTGGACCGGGCGAACCAACGCCGCACCCGGCGATGAAGTCCTCATCATGTCGATGACGGTATCTTCCTTGCTCGCGCTCGCACTGGCCCTGGTGAACAAGGTGACGGGGCTCGGACTGCTGTCGCGCCTGGCTCAGCAGGTGACTTTCGTCCTGATCCCGCCCCTCGTGCTGATCTTCCTCGTGTTGGGCACGATCTTCCTGGGCGTGGCCACGCCCACCGAGGGGGGGGCCATGGGCGCCCTGGGGGCCCTGGTCATGGCGGGCCTGCGCAAGCGGCTGGATTTCCCCCTGCTGCGCCAGGCCATGGACAGCACCGCACGGTTGTCGACCTTCGTGCTGTTCATCCTTATTGGCTCCACCGTCTTTTCCTTCACCTTCAACGCCGCTGATGGCCATATCTGGGTGGAGCACCTGTTCGACGACATGCCCGGAGGCGCCTTGGGCTTCCTGATCGTGGTGAACATCCTGGTGTTCATCCTGGGCTGCTTCATCGA
>JBMSQF010000049.1:0-20870 GCA_049423145.1 Burkholderiaceae bacterium | reverse complement strand
CCAAGCTGGCCGCCGCACTGCAGGCCCATCCTCAAGCCATCGCCGCCTACACCGGTGTCGAGCAGATCCGGGAGGGCAGCCGGGAGCAGCTCGCCGTGTGGGACCGAGCCTTCGAGCCGTGGCAATTGCTGGCCGCCAATGCCCTGCCCATCCATGCCGTCTTGTTTGACCGAGAGCGGCTATGCGCCCAAGGAGTTCGCTTCGACGAGAGTTTTGACACTTTCGAGGACTGGGACTTCTGGCTTCAGGTGCAAAGTGCGGGCGCAATGGTTTATGCCCCGGGCGTGAGTGCGCGCTACTGGGTCGCCGAGTCCGGCCAGTCCGCCGCGCAGTTTGCACACCATGGCGACAACCGGTATGAAGCCATCTGGCGCAAGTGGTGGATATTGGCTCCACCCGCCTGGTGGCATCACATGTGGCGCGCTGCCCGCGATGAACCGACTTGGCGGCTGCAGTGGGGCTTGGCTGAAGAGGCACGGCTCCAAGCAGAGGCCGCTCGCGTTCAGGCAGAGGACTCCCTGGACCACGCGCGGAACGCCTTGAACCGCCAAGAATTGGAGCTGACCGAGCTCCATGCTCTCAATCGTGCCCGACAGCTGGAGTTGAGTCGTCTTGAGGTGAAATCCAAAGATTTGAGTGACCGTCTCGCGCTTGAAAGTGAGCAATCGAGGCTTGCTCTGTCGCAGCGTGACCAAGCACGAATGGGTGAGCAGGGTGCGAGGGTTCATCTCGAGGCGGTGCTGTCCTCGCGGAGCTGGCGACTGACCGCACCGCTTCGTTGGATCGGTCGTCAGGCGCGCCGTGTTCTGCAACTGCGCTCCGCCGATGCTCGACGCCACTGGTGGTGGCGACTGCGGCATCGCTCTTTTCCCAGACCAGCACTGTTGTCGACTGTCTTGCCCGACCCCTACCATCGATGGCTTGCTGTCTGTGGTGGGGGCTCCACAGCCGAACGCGATCAGGCCCACGCTGAGATTGTTCAGATGGCGGAGAACCACGCGGCGGCTGGGCAACCGATGCCACTGATCTCCGTGCTGATGCCCGTGTTCAATCCGCCACTGAGGTTTTGGGACGAAGCCATCGAGAGCCTGCGTTTGCAGTGGTATCCGCATTGGGAACTCTGTGTGGCCGACGATGCCTCCACCGATCCACAGGTCGCCGCGCGCCTGCAGGCATGGGCCTCTGGTGACAGCCGCATCCGCTTCGTGTCCTTGCCGAAGAATGGTCACATTTCTGCGGCCAGTAACGCCGCACTTCACTTGGCACAGGGTGACTGGGTTGCGCTACTGGACCAGGATGACCTCTTGGCGCCTCAGGCACTGTGGCATGTTGTACAGGCCATCCAGCAGTATCCCGATGCCGGGCTGATCTATTCGGACGAAGACAAGATCGATAAGGATGGCCGGCGCTTTGGGCCTTACTTCAAGCCTGCTTTTGATCTGGACCTGCTGCGGGGCCAAAACATGATTTCTCACCTGGGGGTGTATCGCCGCAGCCTTCTGCAAGCCGCGGGAGGTTTCCGTGTGGGTTATGAGGGGTCCCAAGACCACGACCTGGCGCTTCGCTGCATTGAACAGTTGCAAGAGCATCAAGTGGTGCACATCCCGCGCGTTCTCTATCACTGGCGCGTTCATCAAGACAGCACGTCCAGCGGACAGGCAGCCAAGCCCTATGCCTTGGATGCGGGTTTGCGGGCGGTTCAGGACCACTTGGCGCGCTGCAATCTGCCTGGCCGTGTAGGGCCTCACCCGGCCGTTCCTCACCATGTTGTGACGCATCTTCCCCCGTCGGGATCGCCGGATGTATGGTCTTTGCGGGTGGTGCTTTGGGGACACCCCGAGGTGGCGAGGCCTCTCACACCGCTGACCTCGTTGCTGGCGAGCCGGGGCTGTTCCGTGAAGACGGCCGTTGATGCACCCAGCTGGTTGGAGGCCTGCGTTCTACTCAAGGCCTGGGCTTCGAGCGGTCTGACGGGGGCTGTACTGTTGGTCGGCGGGGATGTCGATTGGGATGCGATGGTCCTGCGGTCGCCTCCCGCAAGCGGCCTATGGGATGAAGGGCTGCCTTCGATCGTGGCCCACTTGGCAGAGTCTGGGGTCGGGGCGCTGGGATGGGCGGTGCGAGACCGGGGAGGTGGCCTCCATGATGCGGGTTGGGTGCTGCAGGAAAATGGGTCGGCCAGACCCATCGCACGCGCTGCTGGAAGCGATACCCATGGCTACTTCGGGCAGCTGTGCCTGGCCCATCGGGCGTCTGCTTTGAGTGGGCACGCGGTATTGGTACGTTTGGAGGCCTTGAACGCCGACAGCGCGGGCTTGGTACTGCGGCCAGGGTGGCGAGCCGTTTGGAGTCCCCAGATGGTATGGCCGGGCAGACCAGTGCACTCGGGAAACAGTCAACAACATGACTGGACGACGGCACCCTTGATTCTGGAAACGCTGGACTGGCGTGCGGGCACTGCCGACCCCGCCTTCAGCCCTCACCTGTGTGCCGAGCACGCGGACCACCGGTTGGCCCCAACCGGGGAACGGTCGCCGGGACCCCAAGCCCCCATGCAGTTCCGAGCGCGGGCTCGGGTGTTCAGATCTTCCTGAGCAGGGAGGCTGCGATCAGCCCAAGATTGCCCAGCAGCGTTTGGCGGTAGACACCGCTGTTCCAGATTCCAGCAAGCCGCCTGAGCAACTGCCCGTTACGGGAACGCTCAAACTCGTCAAGCACCGCCTTACTTTCGTCGGCCAACAGCGGACGGATCGACTGCAGCGCGCGGATATTCTCATCGGTCCACTTCCTGAACCTTCCCTTGAGCAGCAGGCGCAACCGCACCAAGCGGGCACCCCAACTGATGTTGGCGCCCACCTGATTGTCGTCATGCTGGCGATAGCGCACCGTCGGGTAGGCGTCGTAGTGGACGCGGCCACCACATCCCGTGATCACCATATAGGCCCACCAATCGTGCGCCACAACCTGAACCTGGTCACCTGCGCGCCGGAGCAGGTCACGGGCCGCCCGATTGAACACCATCGTATTGCCGCCCGCCACGTTCTGCACGAGTGCATTCTCAAAGCTCGGACTGCGAGTGAACAAAGGAGAGTAGCCCATGTACTGGTTGCGCTCATCCACCAACTGGGTGCGCGAGCCGTACAGGGCAGGAATATGGCGCGGCACTGTCTGCAGCCATTTCATGGCCCGCTCGAGCTTGTCCGATTCCCAGATATCGTCCTGGTCGGCATAGGCAAAGAATTCAGTGTCGATGTCGGCCCTGCAGGTGAGCCACAGGAAATTTGCGGTGGACCCTTCCGCCGGGCCCGCATGAATCGACAAGCGGTCTTCACCCCAATGTTCCTGGTAATACTCCAGAATCGAATGGGTATGGTCGTCCGAACCGTCGTCGCTGGCCCAAATTTCCCAATTGGGATGCGACTGTGTCGCGATCGAATTCAATTGCTGGGCCAGGAAACGCTGGCCCTGCATGGTACACATGAGAACCGCCACCTTCGGTGGTTGGGCTTCAGCGTGGATCCCTGACTGAAGGGGTACGAGGGGAATCACCTTGCGGAATTCATCCCAACTGTGCTCCCGCAGCGCCCGTCGGGCTATCTTGCGGGTCGGCAAATCCCAAACGTTGTGGTCTCGCCTTTTTTGTTTTGAAGTGAATTGCGCCGGCATTGGGCCTGGATTCTAGGCAAAGTTATAGCGGTCTGGCGGTGACCGCCATCACCAATGTTGCGCGGAAGCAAATTCAGGCGCTGTTGCATCCTTGGGTGCCAACTGAGGCGTCAGGCTTTCCAACGGCCATTGGATGGCCAGTTGAGGGTCATTCCAGCGGATGGCGCGCTCGCAGTCGCGCGAATAGACATCGGTTGTCTTGTAAAGGAACTCGGTGCCGTCTTCCAGGCTCAGGAACCCGTGCGCGAAGCCCTCGGGTATCCACAACTGCCGGTGGTTGTCTGCGCCCAGCTCCACCCCAACCCAGCGGCCAAAGTGCGGGCTGTCTCGCCGGATGTCGACCGCCACGTCCCAGACTCGGCCGCTGATCACCCTTACCAGCTTGCCCTGAGGGTGCGGCGCCACCTGGTAGTGCAGGCCGCGCAGAACGCCAGCCGCCGACATCGAATGGTTGTCCTGCACGAAGGGGCGCGGAATCGGGAGCCCCAGATCGCGCAGGCCAGCCTGGAATTTCGGCTCGCTGAAGCTCTCGTAGAACCAGCCGCGCTCATCACCGAAGACCGCCGGCTCGATGATCACCACGCCGGGGAGTGCGGTGGGAATGAATTTCACGTCCGGACGCCTTCAATGCAGGGTGTCAGTAGACCGTTTCTCGCAGCACCTTCATCAGGTACTGGCCATAGCCGTTTTTGAGCATGGGCTGGGCCTGTTCCTCCAGCTGCATTGCGGTGATCCAACCTTGGCGGAAGGCGATTTCTTCGATACAGGCCACCTTCAGGCCCTGGCGTTTTTCCAAGGTGGCAATGAACTGACCGGCCTCCATCAGGCTGTCGTGGGTGCCGGTGTCCAGCCAGGCATAGCCCCGGCCCATGATCTCCACATCCAGTTGCGTCTGGCGCAGGTACTGGGCGTTCACCTCGGTGATCTCCAATTCGCCCCGGGCGCTGGGCTTGATGCTGGCGGCAATGTCACAGACCTGCTCGTCGTAGAAATACAGGCCGGTTACCGCATAGTTGCTCTTGGGCTTCAGCGGCTTTTCTTCGATCGAGAGCGCCCGCTTGTTGGCATCGAAGGCCACCACGCCGTAGCGCTCGGGGTCGTGCACGTGGTAGGCGAACACCGTGGCACCGTGCGGACGCGCATGGGCTCGGAGCAAGAGGTTGGCGAATTCATGGCCGTAGAAGATGTTGTCTCCCAGAACCAGTGCGCTGGGCTGGCCTGCCACGAAGTCGCGGCCCAGGATAAAGGCCTGCGCCAGACCATCTGGGCTCGGCTGCACGCAGTACTGCAGGTTCAGCCCCCAGTTGGAGCCATCGCCCAACAGGTGCTGGAACCGCGGGGTGTCTTGCGGCGTGCTGATGATGAGAATGTCGCGGATACCCGAGAGCATCAGGGTGCTCAAGGGGTAGTACACCATCGGTTTGTCGTACACCGGCAGCAACTGCTTGCTCATCGCCAATGTGGCCGGGTGCAAGCGGGTACCGGAGCCGCCGGCCAGGATGATGCCTTTGCGAGTGGTCATGAGGGGAGTATCTCCTGCAGCATGCGGTCCACGCCCGCCGTCCAATGCGGCAGGGTCAGGCCGAAGGTGCCTTGCACCTTCTCGGTGGACAGCCGCGAATTCAGGGGCCGCACGGCGGGCGTGGGGTAGTCGCTGGTCGGCACAGGGCGCAGGTTCTCGGGCTTCACCCGGATGGGCAGGCCCTTTGCGCGCGCGGCTTCGATGACATGCTGCGCATAGCCGTGCCAGCTGGTTTGACCACCGGCCACGACGTTGTACAGCCCGCCGAGGCTGGGGTTCACCAGGGTGTGGCGCAGCATGTGGGCGGTGACATCGGCCAGCAGCTCGGCCCCGGTGGGCGCGCCGATCTGGTCGGCCACCACCTTCAACTCGTCTCGCTCTTGCGCCAACCGCAGCATCGTCTTGGCGAAGTTGCCGCCCCGCGCGCCGTAGACCCAGCTGGTGCGCAGGATCAGGTGCGCGCAGCCGCTGTGTTGAATGGAGAAGTCCGCCGCGGCCTTGCTCTCGCCGTACACGCTCTCAGAGCCGGGGCCTGCCTCCTCATCACGGGGCTGGTCGCCCTGGCCATCGAACACATAGTCGCTGCTGTAATGAACCAGCAGGGCACCGGTTTCGCGGGCCACCATGGCCAAGGCGGCCGGTGCGCCGGCGTTGATGGCCATGCACCGCTCCTGCTCCTGGGGGTCTTCGGCCTTGTCCACGGCGGTGTAGGCCGCCGCATTCACGATCACATGTGCACCGGACTCGTAGGCCATTTCGGTGAGGTCGCCGATTTGCGCCAGGTCACCGCCGTTCTCACGGCCCGGCGCCACCAAGGCACCCAGCGGCGCCAGCGCCCGCTGCAGTTCCCAGCCCAGTTGGCCGGTCTTGCCCAGCAAGAGAATCTTCATGCGGCGTACTGTTTTTCCACCCACTCGCGGTAGGCGCCGCTTTGCACGCGCTGAACCCAGTCGGGGTTCTGCAGGTACCACTGCACCGTCTTGCGGATGCCGGTCTCAAAGGTTTCGGCCGGCCGCCAGCCCAGTTCGCGCTCGATCTTGCGGGCATCGATCGCATAGCGGCGGTCGTGGCCCGGGCGGTCCTTCACATAAGTGATCAGCCGCGCATACGGGCCCTCGGCGCTTGGTTTGAATTCATCCAAGAGGGCGCAGATGCGCCGCACGATTTCGATGTTGGGCTTCTCGTTCCAGCCGCCCACGTTGTAGGTTTCGCCCACGCGGCCGGCTTCCAGCACGCGGCGTATGGCGCTGCAATGGTCCTTCACATAGAGCCAATCGCGCACCTGCAGGCCGTCGCCGTAAACAGGCAGGGGCTTGCCGGCCAGCGCGTTGACGATCATGAGCGGGATCAGCTTTTCGGGAAAGTGATAAGGGCCATAGTTGTTGCTGCAATTGGTGGTGAGCACCGGCAGGCCATAGGTGTGGTGCCAGGCGCGCACCAGGTGGTCGCTGCCGGCCTTGCTGGCGCTGTAGGGGCTGTTGGGCTCGTAGGCCCTGGTTTCGGCAAACGGCGGGTCTTGCGGGCCCAGGCTGCCGTACACCTCATCGGTGCTCACATGCAGGAAGCGGAAGGTGGCCTTTTCCGCATCGCTGAGCGTGCCCCAGTAACCGCGCGCCGCTTCCAGCAGCGTGAAAGTGCCCTCGATGTTCGTTTTCATGAAGGCGCCGGGCCCGTGGATGGACCGGTCCACATGGCTTTCAGCAGCGAAATGCACGATGGCGCGCGGCCGGTGCGTGGCCAGCAATTGATCAACCAGCGCGCGATCGGTGATGTCGCCATGTACGAACCGATGGCCGGCATCGCCCCCAAGGCCAGCCAGGTTCTCCCGGTTGCCGGCATAGGTCAGCGCATCCAGGTTCACCACCCCTTCGCCAGGGTGTGCCGCCCGCCAGTCCAGCACGAAATTGCTGCCGATAAAGCCCGCCCCGCCCGTCACCAGAATCATGTTTTTCGCCAATAAATGGGGTCAGACCCCATTTTTCATCAAGTGCAAGATTCGGCATTGTCGCCTCAGCTGGGCGGCGTCGCCCGGGAAACAAGGCGCCCGCCGACGCCATACCGGGGATAATCAGCGGTTCATGACCGAAATCCCTACACAGGCGCCTGTCGCCTCCGGCACGCCAGTGGCCGAACCAGCGGCCGCTCCCGCCCGCTTCGACACCCTCCCGCTCGACGCCAAACTGCTCCGCGCCGTGGCCGACCAGGGCTACGCCACCATGACGCCCATCCAGGCCAAGGCGATCCCCATCGTCCTGTCTGGCCGCGATGTCATGGGTGCCGCGCAAACCGGTACCGGCAAAACCGCGGCCTTCTCCATCCCGCTGCTGCAGCGCATGCTCAAGCACGAGAACGCCAGCATGTCCCCGGCGCGCCACCCGGTGCGGGCGCTGGTGCTGGCGCCCACGCGCGAACTGGCCGACCAGGTGGCCGCCAATGTGAAGGGCTATGCCCGGCACACGCAGCTGCGCAGCCTCGTGGTGTTCGGCGGCATCGACATGAAGCCGCAGACGCTGGAGCTGAAGAAGGGCGTGGAGGTGCTGATCGCCACCCCAGGGCGCCTGCTGGACCACATCGAGGCCAAGAACTGCGTGCTCAACCAGGTGGAGTATGTGGTGCTGGATGAGGCCGACCGCATGCTCGACATCGGCTTTCTGCCCGATTTGCAGCGCATCCTCAGCTACCTGCCGCGTCAGCGCCAAACCCTGCTGTTTTCCGCGACCTTCAGCCCCGAAATCAAGAAGCTGGCCGCCAGTTACCTGCAAGACCCGGTGCTGGTGGAAGTGGCGCGGCCCAATGCCACCGCGTCCACGGTGGAGCAGCACTTCTACAGCGTGGCCGAGGACGACAAGCGCCGCGCGATACGCCAAATCCTGCGCGACCGCGCCATCACCCAGGCCATCGTCTTTGGCAATTCCAAGCTGGGCGTGGCGCGGCTTGCGCGGGCCTTCGAACGCGATGGGCTGCGCACCGCTGCGCTGCATGGCGACAAGTCACAAGACGAGCGCCTGAAGTCACTGGCCGCCTTCAAGGCCGGCGAGGTCGATCTGTTGGTGGCCACCGACGTGGCCGCCCGCGGCCTGGACATCGCCGATCTGCCGGCGGTGTTCAATTTCGATGTGCCTTTCAATGCGGAAGACTATGTGCACCGCATCGGTCGCACGGGCCGGGCGGGTGCGTCTGGCATCGCGGTCACCCTGGTCACGCGCGACGACACGCGTTTGACGGGCGAAATCGAAAAGCTGATCAAGAAGAAGATCGAGCTCGAGCCCTTCGAAGTGGAAGACGACCGCCCGCGCCGCCGCCGGTTCGAACGCGAAGAGGACGAGCGGCGTGACACCCCCCGTGACGACCGTTCATCGGCGCCGTTTCGGGAGCGTGAGCATCGCAGCCCGGCGCGCAGCGCAGACGCCTTCTTCGACAAGCCCTACGAGCCCGCCGCCCCAGACCAGAAACCGGCTTGGGACGCGACGGCCCCGGCAAAGGCCACGGGCGCCACCGTCTCACGCAACATCAAGCCGCGGCGCAAAGTGGCGGCCCTGTTGGGTGGCTCGGTGACGGAAAAGACCTGAGCGCCGGCCGTTCAGGCCAAGAACGCAAACACCGCCGGCAGCCCCTTTTCAAACACCGGCAGGGCCGAGCGCCATTGCGCCACCGTCGCTGTTCGGCACCAGCCCTGGGGCAGGCTGAGCCCACACGCCACGCTCAGGCGGGTCTCCGCATCGAGGTGTTCCACCAGAGCGGCCATCACGGCGGCATTGCGGTAGGGCGTTTCGATCAGCAGTTGCGTCTGACCCTCGCGGCGGGAGCGCGCCTGCAGTTCGCGCAAGCGCGCCGCGCGAGCCGCCGCATCTTGCGGCAGGTAGCCCACGAAGGCGAAGCTCTGACCCTGCAGACCACTGGCAGCCAGTGCCAGCACCATCGAATTGGGGCCTGAGAGCGGCAGCACCGTGGCACCCAGGCGATGCGCCAGGGCCACCACGGCACTGCCCGGGTCGGCGACGGCGGGCAAGCCGGCTTCGGAAATGAGGCCCACGTCATGGCCTTGGGTCAGGGGCTCGAGCAGTGCACGCAGTGCGCCGGCCTCGCCACCCACGCCGCGCGCGGCACTGCTGCCGTGCCCGCCCTTGGCCGGCCGCGGCAGTTCCTGGATGTGCAGTTCCTGCAGCGGGCGCAGCAGTGGCACCAGGGCCGACACGCGCTTGAGAAAAGCCCGCGCGGTCTTGGCGTCTTCGGCAATCCAATACTCCAGCCGCGCCGCCTGCGCCAGCACGCCGGCCGGCAGCACCTCGCCCAGCGCCACCGGTTCGCAGCCCAGGTCCAGGGTGTTGGGAATCAGCAGCAGCCGGGCCATGTCATCGCGGGCGGGCATCGGCAGGCGCCGGCGCCGACGCCCCTTCAGGCAGACCCGCTGGGGCGACCCCCGCCAACGGATCCAGGCCCGCCAGCCGCAGCAGTTCGCACACGGTGGTCAGGGGCAGCCCGATCAAGGATGTCGGGTCGCTGGACTCCACGCTGCGCAGCAGGGTGATGCCCAAGCCCTCGCTCTTGGCGCTGCCGGCGCAGTCATAGGGCTGCTCGGCGCGCAGGTAGGTTTCGATGGCCGCGGCATCCAGCGTGCGGAACCGAACCACCACCGGGCTCAGGCGCACCTCGGCCACGCCCGATTCGGCCCTGACCACCGCCACCGCCGTCTGGAACACCACACTGCGGCCGCTCATGGCCTGCAACTGCGCCACCGCGCGCTCGTGGGTATGGGGTTTGCCGATGGCCTGGCCCTCCAGGTCGGCCACCTGGTCGGATCCGATCACCACCGCTTGCGGGTGCAGGGCCGCCACCGCGCGGGCCTTGGCCAGCGCCAGCCGCTGGGCCAGCGCAGCCGGTGTCTCGCCAGCCCGCGGCGTTTCGTCCACGCCGGGGGACACCACCTCGAACGGCAGCCGCAACCGGGCCAACAGTTCCCGCCGGTAGCGGGATGTGGAGGCCAGAATCAAAGCGGGCAGGGCAGGCGCATGCATCCCGAAATTGTCCCTCAGCGCATGCCCGGGGCTACACTGGATTGGCCATGGCCACCACATCGCGTTCTGCCCCCGGGAAAGGGCCTCTGAACCCCGCGCGTTTGGATGTGGCCGCCCTGGCCGATCAGGCCCAGCGCACGGGCGCTGCTGAGGGCGCTGGTGCCGCTGATGGCGCTAACGGCGTATTGGCCGGGCGCACGCTGCTGGCCACATTCGAGCGGCTCCAGGCCGAAGGGGAACCGCCGGCTGGGCCGACCGAAATGGTCGAGTGGCAGGCCCGTGCCCAGTGGCGCCCGGTTCGTGGCGGTGCCCCCGAACTGTGGCTGCACCTGGCGGTGAAGGCGCTGGTGGGCCGGACCTGTCAGCGTTGCCTGCATCCGGTGGCCCTGCAGGTGCAGGCAGAGCGGGATTTCCTCTTTGCCCCCAGCGAAGAGCGGGCCGCGGCCTGGGATGCCGAGCGGGACGATGCCGATGTGTTGGTGCTGACGTCAACCCTGAACCTCGTGGAGTTGGTGGAAGACGAGCTGCTGCTGGCCCTGCCGCTGGTGCCCCGCCACGAGGCCTGTCCAGAACCCTGGTTGCAGCCGCCGGCTGCGGCGGATGCCGAGCCTGATCCTGAGGAAAAGCCCAACCCCTTTGCCGTTCTGGCCCAGCTGAAGGGGAAACGCTGATCCAAACGCCTGCTTCCGCTATACTAGAAGGCTTTTCGCCACCGGATTGAACCATCATGGCCGTCCAGCAAAACAAGAAGTCGCCCTCCAAGCGCGGCATGCACCGTTCGCACAATGCCCTGGGCACCCCGGGCACCGCCATCGAGCCCACCACGGGCGAGGTGCACCTGCGTCACCACATCAGCCCGACCGGCTTCTACCGTGGCCGCAAGGTGCTCAAGACCAAGGCTGACGCCTAAGCCTCCCCCGATCACAGGCCCGTTCACGTCGAAAGAGTGAACCCGTCCGTGTCGAACGCCCAGCCGCTGGGCACGGTCCGCTTGTCGGTGGACCTCATGGGGGGGGACCACGGCCCGTCCGTCACCCTCCCGGCCTGCCGGTCCTTTCTGGACCGCCAACCGCAGGCCGAGCTGATCCTTGTCGGCACCGAGGCCGCCTTGGCGCCGGCCCGCCAGTGGCCCCGCACCACCTGTGTGGTCGCCTCCGAAGTGGTCACCATGGAAGACGCTGTGGAGATCGCCCTGCGCAAGAAGCGCGACTCCTCCATGCGCGTGGCCATCAGCCAGGTCAAGCCTCAGGGTGATGCGGGTGGTGCTGAACCCGCAGCGCCCGCTGCACACGCCTGCGTCTCGGCGGGCAACACCGGTGCCCTGATGGCGGTGGCCCGCTATGTGTTGAAGACGCTCGACGGCATCGACCGCCCTGCGATTGCCACGGTCATGCCCAACCAGACAGACGGCTACACCACCGTGTTGGACCTCGGCGCCAACGTCGACTGCACGGCCGAGCACCTGCTGCAGTTCGCGCTCATGGGCAGCGCGCTCGTGTCGGCAACGCAAGACAAGGCCCGCCCCACCGTCGGACTGCTCAACATCGGCGAAGAAGCGATCAAGGGCAGCGAGGTGATCAAGGAGGCCGGCGAGCGCCTGCGCGCCGCGCATGCCGCGGGCCTGCTGAACTTCCACGGCAATGTGGAAGGCAACGACATCTTCAAGGGCACCACCGACGTGGTGGTGTGTGATGGATTCGTGGGCAATGTGTTGCTCAAGACATCCGAGGGCTTGGCGGCCATGCTGTCCCAGTTCATCAAGCAGGAATTCACCCGCAACACCTACAGCAAGCTGGCCGCCCTGGTGGCCTTGCCGGTGCTCAACCATTTCAAGCGCCGGGTGGACCACCGCCGCTACAACGGGGCAGCCCTCATGGGCCTGCGGGGCTTGGTGTTCAAGAGCCACGGATCGGCCGATGCCTACGCCTTCGAACACGCCCTGCGCCGGGCGCACGACGCGGCGCGCAACCGCCTGCTCGAGCAGGTGCAAACCGGCATTGCCAGCGCCATGGCGCAGTCCGCCGCCCAGTCACCATGACGAGCACGCGCATTGCCGGTACCGGCAGCTACCTCCCGCCGCGCAAACTCACGAATGCCGACCTGGCCGCGCAGTTGGCGCAGCAAGGCATCGAGACGTCCGACGAATGGATCGTCGAGCGCACGGGCATCCGCGCGCGCCACTTTGCCGATGACGGTGTGGTGTGCAGCGACCTGGCCGAGCAGGCCGCGCGCCGCGCCCTGGAGGCTGCTGGCGTGGGTCCGCAAGACATCGACCTGCTCATCGTGGCCACCTCCACGCCCGACATGGTCTTCCCCTCCACGGCCGCCATCCTGCAGGGCAAGTTGGGCATCACCCACGGCGCGCCGGCTTTTGATGTGCAGGCCGTGTGCTCGGGGTTCGTCTACGCGCTTGCCGTGGCCGATTCCCTCATCCGCACCGGCACCGCCCGGCGGGCGCTGGTGATCGGCGCCGAGGTGTTTTCGCGCATCCTGGATTTCAAGGACCGCACCACCTGTGTGCTCTTCGGCGACGGCGCGGGCGCGGTGGTGCTCGAGGCTTCTGAACAACCCGGCATCCTGGCCACCGACCTGCACGCCGACGGCCGCCATGTGGGCATCCTGTGCACGCCCGGCACCGTCAGCGGCGGCCAGGTGCTGGGCGACCCCACGCTCAAGATGGACGGCCAGGCCGTCTTCAAGATGGCGGTGAAGGTGCTGGAGGAGGCCGCCCGTGCCGCCCTGGACAAGGCCGGCGCCACGGAAGCCGACATCGACTTCCTCATTCCGCACCAGGCCAACATCCGCATCATGCAAAGCACCGCGCGCAAATTGAAGCTCGGTGAGGACCGCGTCATCGTCACCGTCGACCAGCACGGCAACACCAGCGCGGCCTCCATCCCCCTGGCGCTCGATGAGGCCGTGCGCGACGGTCGCATCCAGCGCGGCCACCGTCTCATGCTCGAGGGCGTGGGTGGCGGCTTCACCTGGGGTGCGGTCTATCTTGTCTACTGAACCATGAAACCCTTTGCATTCGTTTTTCCCGGCCAGGGCTCGCAGTCGGTGGGCATGCTCGATGCCTGGGGCGACCACCCGGCCGTGACCGCCACCTTGGCCGAAGCCTCCGAGGCGCTGCAAGAAGACCTGCTGGCCCTCATCAAGAACGGCCCCAAGGAACAACTCGACCTCACGGCCAACACCCAACCGGTGATGCTCACGGCGGCCATCGCCTGCTACCGCGCGTGGCGGGCCGAGGGGGGTGAGGCGCCCGCGGCCGTGGCCGGCCATTCCCTGGGCGAGTATTCCGCCCTGGTGGCCGCCGGAGCGATGACGCTGGCCCAGGCCGTGCCGCTGGTTCGCCTGAGGGCCCAAGCCATGCAGGAAGCCGTGCCGGTGGGCGTGGGCGCCATGGCCGCCATCCTCGGGCTGGACGCCGCGGTCGTGGTCGAGGGTTGTCGCGATGCGGCGCGGGCCAGTGGCCAAGTGGTGGAAGCCGCCAATTTCAACGACCCCAAACAGATCGTCATCGCCGGCACCCAGGCCGGGGTCGACGCCGCCTGTGAGCTGCTCAAGGCCCGCGGCGCCAAGCGTGCGCTCCCGCTGGCCGTGTCGGCGCCCTTCCATTCCAGCCTGATGAAGCCGGCCGCCGAGCGGCTGAAGGTGGCCCTGGAGGGGGTCGCCCTTCAGAGTCCCGCCATTCCGGTGGTCAACAACATCGATGTGGCGGCCCCCTCGGGGGTTTCCGAGATCAAGGATGCCCTGTACCGTCAGGCCTTCGGCCCGGTTCGTTGGGTGGAGGTGGTGGGTGCGCTCAAGGCCCGGGGCCTGCTGCACATCATCGAGTGTGGGCCGGGGAAGGTGCTGTCGGGCATGGTCAAGCGCATCGACGCCGAACTGCAGTCCGCCACGGTGCTGGACCCAGCGACCTTGGCCCAAACCCGCGAACTCCTGGCCTGAGCACAGAACATGAGCGACAACATCGACGCGAGCGCAACCGGACACTCGATGGCCGGCCAAGTGGCCCTGGTCACCGGCGCCACCCGCGGCATCGGCCGCGCCATTGCCCTGGCGCTGGCGGCGCGGGGAGTCACCGTGGTGGGCAGCGCCACCACCGAGGCCGGTGCGGCTGCCATCACCGAAGCACTGGCCCCTCACGGCGGGCAGGGCATTTGCCTCAACGTCACCGATGGGCCCGCGCTGGAGGCCGCCATCGAAGCCATTGCCAAGCAGCGTGGCGCGTTGCACATCCTGGTGAACAACGCGGGCATCACCCGCGACACCCTGGCCATGCGCATGAAGGACGAAGACTGGGACGCGGTGAGCGACACCAACCTCAAGGCCGTCTTTCGCGCCAGTCGCGCCGTGATGCGCACGATGATGAAGCAGCGCTACGGCCGCATCATCAGCATCACCTCGGTGGTGGGGGCGGCGGGCAACCCCGGACAGGCCAACTACGCGGCGGCCAAGGCCGGTGTGGCCGGCATGACGCGCGCCCTGGCCCGCGAATTGGGCAGCCGGGGCATCACGGTCAATTGCGTGGCCCCCGGCTTCATCGCCACGGACATGACCGAGGCCTTGAGCGAGGATCAGAAAAAGGCCCTGCTGGCGGGTGTGCCATTGGGCCGCCTGGGCGCCCCGCAGGATGTGGCCGAGGCGGTGGCGTTCCTGGCCTCGCCGCAGGCCGGCTACATCACCGGCACCGAGCTGCACGTCAACGGCGGCATGTTCATGGGCTGAGAAACCCCGGCAAGGCCCGACCGGTGGCCGCCCCAAGGGGGCGGCGTAGAATCCGGGCCGAACTTTCGAACCATCCCAATAGTGGGGGACACATGAGCGACATCGAAGCACGCGTCAAGAAAATCATCGCCGAGCAACTGGGCGTTCCCGAAGAGGACGTCACCAACGAGAAGGCCTTCGTGGCCGACCTCGGTGCCGATTCCCTGGACACCGTGGAACTCGTGATGGCCCTCGAGGACGAGTTCGGCATCGAGATACCGGACGAAGAGGCCGAAAAGATCACCACGGTTCAGCTGGCCATCGACTACGCGGTCAAGCACCAGAAGGCCTGACCCACGCATGAGCCGCCGCAGAGTCGTTGTCACCGGCCTGGGTCACATCAGTCCGGTGGGCAACACGGTGGCCGAAGGCTGGGCCAATCTGGTGGCCGGCCGCTCGGGCATCGCCAGCATCACGCGCTTTGACGCGTCCGCCTTGTCCTGCCGCTTTGCCGGCGAGGTCAAGGGCTTCGACATCGCCCAGTACATCCCGGCCAAAGAAGCCCGGCACATGGACACGTTCATCCATTACGGATTGGCGGCGTCCATCCAGGCGGTACAAGACGCCGGCCTGCCCACCCGGGAGCAGCTTTCCGAGGAGCAGGCTGAACGCATCGGCGTGATGGTGGGCTCGGGCATCGGCGGCTTGCCGATGATCGAGGAAACGCAGAAGGACTATCTGGAGCGCGGCCCGCGCCGCATCTCCCCCTTCTTCGTGCCGGCCTCCATCATCAACATGATCTCCGGCCACGTGTCCATCCACCATGGCTACACGGGACCGAATCTGGCGGTGGTCACCGCCTGCACCACCGGCCTGCACTGCATCGGCCAAGCCGCGCGCATGATCGAGTACGGCGACGCCGACGTCATGATCGCCGGCGGCGCCGAGAGCACGGTTTCGCCCTTGGGCATCGGCGGTTTTGCCGCTGCACGCGCGCTGTCCACCCGCAACGACGACCCCGCCACCGCCTCCCGCCCCTGGGACAAGGACCGCGATGGGTTCGTGCTGGGCGAGGGCGCCGGTGTGCTGGTGCTCGAGGAATACGAACACGCCAAGGCCCGCGGCGCCAAGATCTACGCCGAGCTGGCGGGATTCGGCATGGGGGGCGACGCCTTCCACATGACCGCACCCAATGTGGACGGCCCCAAGCGCGCCATGAAGGCCGCGTTGCGCAATGCGGGCATCAACGCCGATGCCGTGAATTACGTGAACGCCCACGGCACCTCCACACCGCTGGGTGACCTCAACGAATCCAACGCCATCAAGCTGGCGCTGGGCGACCATGCCAAGAGGGTGGTCGTGAACTCCACCAAGTCGATGACCGGGCACCTGCTGGGTGGCGCCGGTGGCGTGGAGTCGGTCTTCACCGTTTTGGCGCTGCACCACCAGGTGTCCCCACCCACCATCAACATCTTCAACCAGGACCCGGAATGCGACCTGGATTACGGTGCGGGTTCCGCGCGCGACATGAAGATCGATGTGGCGGTGAAGAACAACTTCGGCTTCGGCGGCACCAACGGCACGCTGGTGTTCCGGCGGATCTGAACCCGCCGCGGCCCTCGCCCTCCGTGTTGGGCGCTCAAGGCTGAACCACCCTCCGTGCGGCGCCCCGAATCCTTCGAAATCCTGCTCCCGGCAGAGCCGGCCCCGCGCTGGGTGCAGGCCCTCCTGATGGGCGTGGTCGCCGGCCATTTGGCGTGGTGGGCCGGCGCCTGGCTGCAGGCCCGCGCGGATCTGGATCTCATCGGCCCGGCATCGGTGGGGGCGGCTGTTGCGGTCGCCGTGACCGCTGCCGTGGTGGGCTTCGCGGTTTCATCGCGTGATGACACCGCTGCGGCCTGGGTCCTGCGCTTTGACGGTGAGCACTGGGCCTGGCTGCGTGCGGAAGTTGCCCCCGCGGCCACGGGCCAGGGCGGGGATCGGCGCACGTTGGGGCGCGGCACGGTGGGCGTGGCGCTCGTTGTCGGACCCTGGTGGCTGCTGCGTGCGCGCGCGCGGCAGGCCGGGCAGAGCGCGTGGATGGTGGTGCGGCCCGCCCGGCTCGGTTGGCCGGGTCAGCGCCTGCGCACACGGTTGAACTGGACATGAGCAGCGTCGACAGCGATCTGGCCATCGTCCAGCGCGTCCAGCAGGGGGACCGCCAGGCCTTCAACCTCCTGGTGCTGAAGTACCAGCGCCGCGTGGAGCGCTTGATTGCGCGATTCGTGCGCGACGCCGACCTGGTCCAGGACATCGCGCAGGAAGCCTTCATCCGGGCCTACCGGGCACTGCCCCAGTTCCGAGGCGAGAGCGCCTTCTACACCTGGCTGTACCGGATCGCGGTGAACACCGCCAAGAAGCAGCTGATGACCCTCGGGCGTGACCCGGTGATCACCGAGGCCGCCCTGGCCGATCGGCGGGAGGAAGACGATGAAACTTCTGCGCCGCAACTGGAACAAAGACATGACGAGACGCCGGAGGCTGTCCTTGCCAGCAAGGAAGTCGCCCGCGTGGTGAACGAGGCGATCGACGCCCTGTCCGAAGACCTGCGCCAGGCCATCGTGCTGCGCGAGATCGAGGGGCTGAGCTACGAGGAGATCGCCCACGTGATGAACTGCCCGGTGGGCACGGTGCGCTCGCGCATCTTCCGTGCCCGCGAGGCCATTGCGCAGCGGCTGCGCCCGGTCCTGGACCGGCGCGGCGGCGCGCGGTGGTGAACACACACAGGAGTTGGACCATGGGCGAACACCGCAACGAGGACCCAAGCCGTGCCCGGCTGTCGGCCATCATGGACGGGCAGGCCGATCCAGCCGATGTGCAGCGCTGGCTGCAACACGAGGCGCCGCAGGCGGCCGTGCAGGAGGATTGGCACACCTACCACCTGATCGGAGATGCCCTGCGCTCGGGCGATTTGGCCTCGAGCCCGGCGCGCGACCGGCGCCTGCTGCGCAAGGTGCAGCAGGCCTTGTCCGAAGAGCCTGTGGTGCTGGCACCGGGCGCGGCAGCGTCCACAGGGGCGGTGCAACGGCCGATCCGGCGGCGCCTCTGGGCCGCGGCAGCCGCGGGTGTGGCGGGTTTTGCCGTGGTTGCCGGCGCCTTCTTCACCACACGGGCCGAATGGGGTGATCTGCCGGTGATCGCCTGGGCGCCGTCGGGAGGGCCGTCCTCTGAAGACTTCCGCCGCGCCTCGGTGGGTTCACCGGGGCCGGATGGGTCGCCAGCGCTCACGGGTTCGACCCAGGCCCCCTTCCGCGAAATCCTGCGCTTGCCGCGCGGGCCGGCCCAGCGGCCCCTGGAATCGTTACAGGTCTTGTATTCCAACGGGTCCGCCACCATCTCCGTGTTGATGGAGCCTTACCGGCCGGGCGAGCACCAGCCGAAGGTCGAATCGTCCGAGCGGCTCAACACCCTATCCGTGCAACGGCAAGACCTGTGGCTTACCCTCAGCGGTGATGTGCCCCTGGGCACCTTGCAGCAGATGGCGCTGGCCTTCCCGGCGCGGCCTTGAAGATTGAGCGTGAACGCATGAGCATCCTGAACGAGACGAGCACTGGAATGAAGCCGACGCCCATGCCGATGGGCCGGGCGAACGGACCGCTTGCCGCCCTGCAAGGGCCCCGCTGGCGACGCACCCTGGCGGCCTTGAGCCTGAGCCTGTGGACCGGTGCGGCCGTGTTCGGCTGGTCAGCCCCCGCGGCCGCGCAGATGGGCAGCCTGCCGGACTTCACCGAACTGGTGGAACGGGTCGGACCCAGCGTGGTCAATATCCGCACCACCGAGCGACCCACCCGCAGCGGCCGCGCGGAGATGGATCCCCAGATGGAAGAGTTCTTCCGGCGCTTCGGTATTCCCATGCCGGGCACGCCCGGGCCCGGCCGCCGCGGCAGCCCGCGCGCCGAGGAGGAGCAGCCCCAGCCGCGCGGCGTGGGTTCGGGCTTCATCCTCACCGCCGATGGTTTCATCATGACCAATGCGCACGTGGTGGATGGGGCGGATGAAGTCCTGGTGACGCTGCCCGACAAGCGCGAATTCAAGGCGCGCATCGTCGGTGCCGATACGCGCACCGATGTGGCGGTGGTCAAGATCGACGCATCCGGTTTGCCGGCCGTGCGCATCGGCAACACCGACCGCCTGAAGGTGGGGGAGTGGGTGATGGCCATCGGCTCGCCCTTCGGCCTGGACAACTCGGTCACCGCCGGCATCGTCAGCGCCAAGCAGCGCGACACCGGCGAGCTCCTGCCCTTCATTCAAACGGATGTGGCGATCAACCCGGGCAACTCGGGTGGGCCGCTGATCAACCTGCGCGGGGAGGTGGTGGGCATCAATTCCCAGATCTACAGCCGCTCGGGCGGGTTCATGGGCATCTCGTTTGCCATCCCCATCGATGAAGCCATGCGGGTGGCCGACCAACTCCGCACCGCCGGGCGTGTGATCCGGGGGCGCATCGGCGTGGGCATTGGGCCGGTCAGCAAGGAAGTCGCGGAGTCGCTCGGCCTGGGCAAGCCCACGGGCGCCTTGGTGCAGGGGGTGGAGTCGGGCAGCCCCGCCGACAAGGCCGGGGTGGAAGCCGGCGACATCATCTTGAAGGTCGATGGCAAGACGGTGGAGAAGTCGGGCGACCTGCCGCGCTTGATTGGGGCCACCAAGCCCGGTTCGCGTGCCACGCTGCAGGTGCTGCGCCGTGGCAGCACGCGGGAGGTGGTGGTCACCGTCGGCGAGTTCGAGCCCGAGAAGCCGCGCCGTGCAGCCGGCAGCGAGCCCCGCGACAGCACGGCGCCCAAACTGGCCTTCGGTCTGACCGTCAGCGACACCACCGAAGCCTTGCGCAAGGAACTGCGCATCCGCGGCGGCGTGCGTGTGGAGGCCGTCGAGGGTGCGGCCGCTCGCGCGGGCCTGCGTGAAGGGGATGTCATCCTGGCATTCGACAACCAGGAAGTCAGCGATGCCCGGCAGTTTGCGGCCCTGGTCAAGAAGGCCGAGGGCAGCAACAAGCCGGTGCCCCTGGTGGTCAACCGGGGCGGATCCACCAATTTGTTGGTGCTGCGTCCACGTTAAGACCCACTGCAAACAGGGGTTACGGAGCCCTTGAGGGGGATCGGAGCGGCCTGCCCATTTAAATGTGAGTGCTCGCTTACAAATCCCCTGCTGCCGAGGCCCAGGAACCGGCATGGGTAGAATCACGGAAAAGTGCAGTTTCCGAGCCCGTTTGGCCCTGATTCCGCGCGTTTTGGGGGCTTGGGATCCCCGAGGCCACGCGCCCGTGTGGCCCAGAAGGGGTCCCCTGGAGGCGGGCTCCGAGCTTGTGTATAACTTGTTGACAACTTTTGCTGTTGGAATGCTGCAACGGCGCAAACCCCAGTATTGGCGCGGTTTCCAGCGAGGCGCTTTTCGCTAGAATGAAAGCCCAACAAGCAGTTGCCAGACGATTTGTTGGAAGGCGCGTCACCACTTCGACGCGCCTTTTTTTTAGTCCATGAATCACATCCGCAACTTCTCCATCATCGCCCACATCGACCACGGCAAGAGCACGCTGGCCGATCGCATCATCCAGCGCTGTGGAGGCCTGTCGGATCGCGAGATGGAAGCGCAGGTGCTCGACTCCATGGACATCGAGCGCGAGCGCGGCATCACCATCAAGGCCCAAACCGCGGCGCTGCAGTACACCGCGCGCGACGGTCAGGTCTACAACCTCAACCTGATCGACACCCCGGGTCATGTGGACTTCTCCTATGAGGTCTCGCGGTCGCTGAGCGCCTGCGAGGGGGCGCTGCTGGTGGTGGATGCCAGCCAGGGTGTGGAGGCGCAGACGGTGGCCAATTGCTACACCGCCCTCGACCTGGGTGTGGAAGTGGTGCCGGTCCTCAACAAGATGGACCTGCCGCAGGCCGACCCCGACAACGCCAAGGCCGAGATCG
>JBMSQF010000048.1:0-20986 GCA_049423145.1 Burkholderiaceae bacterium | reverse complement strand
AACGCCAGCTGCGGGTTGCCCACGTTCATCATGATCTTGATGGGGCAGTACGGCATCTCGCCACGCTTGACTTCAGTGACCTCGGTCTCCAGCAGACCGTCGTAGATCACGCCCGTATCGCCCTCGGCGCAAACCACCGTCACCAATGCGCCGTCGGTCAACTTCTCGGTCGCGTCACCACAGCCCACCACGGCCGGGATGCCGAGTTCGCGCGCGATGATGGCGGCGTGGCAGGTGCGGCCACCCCGGTTGGTGACGATGGCGCTGGCGCGCTTCATCACCGGCTCCCAGTTGGGGTCGGTCATGTCCGTCACCAGCACATCGCCCGGCTGCACCCGCTCCATTTCGGCAATGGAGGTCACCAGGCGCACGGGGCCTGCACCGATCTTCTGGCCAATGGCACGCCCCTCGGCCAGCGGCTTGCTGCGGCCCTTGAGCTTGTAGCGGTGTTCGGCCTGTCCGGCCGACTGGCTCTTCACGGTTTCAGGACGCGCCTGCAGGACATAAAGCTTGCCGTCGCCTCCGTCCTTGCCCCATTCGATGTCCATCGGCCGACCATAGTGCTGCTCGATGATCAGGGCGTATTGCGCCAGCTCGGTGACGTCCGCATCGGACAGGGAGTAGCGGTGCCGCAAGTCCGAGGGGGTGTCCTCGGTCTTGACTAGCTTGCCGGATTCGGCGCGCTCGGCCTCGCTGGCAAAGGTCATGCGGATCAGCTTCGAGCCCAAATTGCGGCGGATCACCGCCTTCTTTCCGGCGCGCAGCGCGGGCTTGTGCACATAGAACTCGTCGGGATTGACCGCGCCCTGCACGACCGTCTCGCCCAGACCATAGCTGGAGGTGATGAACACCACATCGGCAAAACCGCTTTCGGTGTCGATGGTGAACATCACGCCGGCCGCGCCGAGATCGGAACGCACCATGCGCTGAATCCCGGCGGACAAGGCCACTTCGGCATGCGCAAACCCTTTGTGTACCCGGTAGCTGATGGCTCGGTCGTTGTACAGGGATGCAAAAACTTCCTTGGTCTTGTGGAGGATGTCTTCAACCCCCAGGACGTTCAGAAAGGTTTCCTGTTGACCGGCAAAGGATGCATCCGGCAGGTCTTCAGCCGTGGCCGAAGACCGCACCGCAAAGGAAGCACCCGGCGAATCGGCACTGATCCGCGCATATTCAGCACGGATCGCCGCCTCCAGATCGGGCGGAAAAGGCGTCTCCACCACCCATTGCCGGATCTGGGCGCCGGCCTCCGCCAGCGCCTTCACATCGTCCGTATCCAGTGCGGCCAGACGCTGCGCAATGCGATCGGCCAGTCCCCCATGCGCCAAAAACCGCCGGAACGCGTTTGCGGTGGTGGCAAAGCCACCCGGGACCCGCACGCCCGAGGACGCCAGCTGGCTGATCATCTCCCCCAGTGAAGCGTTCTTTCCGCCGACCGACTCGACATCGGTCATGCGCAACTGCTCGAACGGCACCACGAGGGCTCCTTCCCACGCGGGATTGGACATGAGGGCTCTCCAAGGCTAAAAATCTTGTGGGCGACGGGCGCCATTGCGGTGGATTCTAGGGAGGATTGCCTATCATCACCTTTCAAACTCCGGCACACCGCCTTGCCTCAATTCACAGGCCCATCCCATGAGTCCGCGCACCATCTTCTACGTCTCCGATGGCACCGGCATCACCGCTGAAACCTTCGGCAATTCCATCCTGGCCCAATTCCCCGGTCCATTCCGGCACGTTCGCCGCCCCTTTATCGATTCGGAAGACAAGGCCTGGCAAGTCCTCCGTGAAGTCAACGAGTGCGCCGAGCGCGAAGGTGTCCAGCCCGTGGTCTTCCTCACCCTGGTCAATGAGGCGGTGCGGGGCATCCTCACCGATGGGGCCACCCACCAGTGCCGAGCCAAGGTGATGGACATGTTCCGCGCCTTCGTGGAGCCCTTGGAGGAGGAGTTCGGCATCAAGAGCAATCACCGCATCGGTCGCTTCTCGGATGCCGCGAAGAGCCAGGAATACAACGATCGCATTGAAGCCATCAATTTTTCGCTGGCCCATGACGACGGCCAGTCTTCGCGCAACCTGGAACAGGCCGATGTGATCCTTGTGGGTGTCAGCCGCAGCGGCAAAACCCCCACTTCGCTCTACCTGGCCATGCAGCATGGCATCAAGGCGGCCAACTACCCTCTCATCCCCGAGGACTTCGACCGTGGCCATCTTCCCTCGGCGCTGATGCCCCACAAGAAGAAGTGCTTCGGGCTGACGATCGATCCCGACCGTCTGAGCCAGATCCGCAACGAGAGGCGGCCGGGCAGTCGCTATGCCGCCCTGGAAAACTGCCGCATCGAAGTAGCGGCCGCCGAGCAAATGATGCGTCGATCGGGTATCGAGTGGCTCAGTTCGACCCACAAATCGATCGAGGAGATTGCGACCACCATCCTGCGCGACATCCGTCCCGACCGGCTGATGTACTGACCATCAGCCGCTGCTGGTGCACGCCTGCCGACGAGCCACTTCATAAAGGCAGATCGCAGCAGCCGCTGCAACGTTGAGCGACTCTTGGCCCCCGGGCTGGGGAATGCGCACCCTCACAGGTGCCAGGGCCCTCAAGGCGGTGGCAACGCCCGCCCCCTCGTGGCCGAACACCCAGGCGACCTCATCGGGCAGTACCACCTCATGAAGCATCTGGGCCTCATGAGAATCAGTGACCACCAGTTGGCCTGCAATCGGTGCCAGTGCCGGCACATCCAGCCCCTCGATGATGTGCAGACCGAAGTGCGCGCCCATGGCTGCACGCAGGACCTTGGGCGACCAAAGCGCAACCGTCCCCTCGAGCGCCAGGACTTGTCGAATACCCAGTGCTGCTGCACTGCGCAGAATGCTGCCCGCATTCCCGGGGTCCTGCAGCCGGTCGAGAACCACGGTGGGAATCCCCACAGCAACGCCCGGCTCGACCGGATCGGACGCAGTCGATTCGGCATTCGATTCCGCTTCCGAGGGCCTCAGGGCCACCAGCATGCCCAAGGGTCCCGGCGTTTCCAGTCCACTCATGGCCTTCATCAAGCCAAGTGGCACGACCGCCACCCGCGCCGCGCGGAGTGCCAAGTCTCGAAGGTCGGGCCGGCTGTCCCAGGCGCTCTGCTCGATGACCGCATGAAGTGCTGCACGGCCTTGGTCCAGCCATGCTTGACAGAGATGGTCCCCTTCGAGCCATACCTGCCCGGCCGCTCGGTAGCCGCCAGGCCGCGACAACAGCCTTCGAACCCGCTGCACCAACTCGTTGTCACGCGAGGTGATCGACTGCACCACGGCGCTCATGCGCGCGTCTCCAAGGTCTTCGCCATGGGGCTCGCATCAGGCCCAGGGGCCTGAGCGCGTAAAACGGCAGCCCGCCGAACCGGCGCAAAGCTGCACCGGTGCTGGGGACACGGCCCGTGCAAGAACAAGGCCCGCAGATGGTCCGGGGTTGGATAGCCCTTGTGTCCATCGAAGCCGTACTGCGGGAACTCCCGATGCAATTCGGCACACCAGCGGTCCCGCGTCACCTTGGCCAAGATCGACGCCGCGGATATCGCGGCCACTTTCGCATCGCCGCCCACGACCGCCTCGGCAGCCACTGTCAGGGGCGGCAGCCGATTCCCGTCGACCAAAACCAGGGCCGGAACCAAACGCAAACCCTCCACAGCCCGCCGCATGGCCAGCATCGTGGCCTGCAGGATATTGAGTTCATCAATCTCCGCAGGTGAGGCCTGCGCGATGCTGCAACACAGGGCCTTGGCACGGATCTCATCGAACAATTGCTCGCGTCGCCGTTCGGTGAGCACCTTGGAGTCGGCCAAGCCGGCGATTGGTGACGCCTCGTCCAGGATCACCGCTGCAGCCACCACCGGTCCGGCCAAGGGCCCTCGCCCAGCTTCGTCCACGCCGGCCAGCAGCCCTTCGCGAGACCAGCCCAATGACAGCTGCTGCGGTGGTGCCCGGCGCGGCCTAGCCATGGATGATCTCCTGCAGGGCATCGGCCGCGCGCTGCCCCGTGTTTTGGCGCAGTTGCGTGTGCAGATCCTGGCATCGCGATCGGTAACGCTCCACACCCGCCACGTCATCCAACCAGCGCAATGCATCTGCGGCCACCCCTGTGGGCGTGGCTTCATCCTGAAGGCGCTCGGGCACGATGAACGCTTGACTCAAGATATTGGGAAGCCCCACCCAGGGTTGCAGGCGCTGCCTGCGCATGCGGGCCCAATCGGCATCGGCCAAGCGGTAGACGATCACCATCGGGCACTTCAGCAGCGCCGCCTCCAGTGTGGCCGTGCCGCTGGCCACCACGGCCACATCGGCGGCGGCCAGGACTTCATGGGAGTGACCTGCCACCACGGTCAGGTGGCCCGCCTCCAACAGGGGTCGAACGATCGGCTCGACCAAGCGCTGCAACCCCGCGGCAACCGGAAGCACGAAATGCAAACCCGGCCGCTGCAGGAGCATGTTCTGGGCCGACTCCACCAGCAGCGGAGCAATGTGACGGATCTCGGCCTGTCGGCTGCCCGGCAGCAACGCCACCAGCCCCCCCCGGTGGCCCGCCTCTGGATTCAGGCCACAGGTCACCAGCGCCTGACGGGCTGCGGGTCGATCCACATCCGGTGCTATGGCGTCGGCCAAAGGATGACCGACATAAGTGGCTGCGATGCCGTGCGCGGCCAGCAAGGCCGGTTCAAAAGGAAAAAGGCACAGCACATGGTCGGCTGCCAACTTGAGTTTGTGGACACGATGCGATCGCCAAGCCCAGATGGAGGGACAAACGAAATGCACGGTTCGAATGCCCGACGATCGCAAGCGGGTCTCGAGACCGAAATTGAAGTCAGGCGCATCAACACCCACGAAAGCCGCAGGACGCTCCCGGAGAATGCGTCCACGGATTTGGTGTCGCAGCCACAGCAATTCGGGCAAGCGCTTGAGGGCATCGACATAGCCGAACACACTCAGACGGTCGGAAGGTGCCCAGGCCTCAAAACCCTGTTCGACCATGCGGGGGCCACCGATACCGGCGCTCGAGAGTTCGGGCCAACGTTTCTTGAGCCCCTGGATCATCAAGGCGGCCAGCAGGTCGCCGGAGGCCTCCCCGGCCACCATGGCCAGGCGCATCAGCGCACGATCCCGCGCTCAGCCTGGCGCAGGAAATCCGTCATCAGCACGACATCTGCAGCGGCCTGCGGGGACAGGGGCTCCCCGGTGGCATCCGCTTGGTCCTTCAGCGCTGCGATTCGCTCCTGGGCAGCGGCCAAGGTGAGCGACTCTCGGTACAACAGTCGGTGCATGCGCCGAACGAGCGCCAGACGGTCGTCGCTGAAGCCTCGGCGCTTGAGCCCCGTGAGATTGACGGCGCGCACCGCCAGCGGATGTCCATCGGCGGTCATGAAAGGGGGCACGTCCTGCGCCACATGTCCCTGGAAACCGATCATGGCGTGCGCACCAATCTTGACGAACTGGTGCACGCCCGTCAGGCCACCGATCGTCGCCCAGTCGCCCACATGCACATGTCCGGCCAGCGTGGCGTTGTTGGCCAATACGGTGTGGTCTCCCAAGCGCACATCATGCGCGATGTGCACATAGGCCATGATCCAGTTGTCATGACCGATTCGCGTGACGCCCTCATCCTGGGCGGTGCCGGTGTTGATGGTGCAGAACTCGCGTATGGTGTTGCCATCACCGATCTCGAGCCGCGTGGGCTCTCCCGCATACTTCTTGTCCTGGGGCGCCTGGCCCACCGAGGCAAATGAAAAGATCCGGTTGCCACGGCCGATGGTCGTGTGGCCGTCCACCACCGCATGCGAGCCGATGACGCTGCCCGAACCGATGCGCACATGCGGGCCGATCACGGCGTAAGGGCCGATTTGGACGCCCTCGGCGATCTGGGCACCCTCATGGACAAGGGCGGTGGGATGGATGAGGCTCATGGCCGGTGTGGGAGTGAATGAATCGCTTGGCCTCAGGACACCTTGCGCATCGTGCACATCAACTCCGCTTCAACAGCCACCTCGTTGCCCACTGTGGCCCAGGCCTTGTATTTGTAGATGCCGGCCCGCGCACGCTCGATTTCGGCATTGAGCAGCAACTGATCACCAGGCTCCACCACGCGCTTGAAGCGGGCGCCATCGATACCGACAAAGTACACCACGGTGTCCTCGCCGGGCTCGGTTCCGGCGGAGGAAAAGCTCAGAAGAGCCGCCGTTTGCGCCAGCGCCTCCAGCATCAGCACACCCGGCATCACCGGGCGCGAGGGGAAGTGCCCCTGGAAAAACGGCTCGTTGATGCTGACGTTCTTCAGCGCCTGGATGCGCTTGTCCTTCTCGAAGGCGAGCACCCGATCCACCAGCAGGATGGGATAGCGGTGGGGCAGCAGCTTGAGGATGCGGTGGATATCGAGCATGGTCAGGGGACCTTCTTTTCCAGTTGCCGCAGGCGGTCGCGCATCTGGTGCAGCTGGCGCAGCGTGGCGGCGTTCTTTTCCCAGGCGGCATTGTCGTCGAAGGGAAAGACGCCACTGTACTGACCGGGCTGATTGATGGACCGCGTCACCACGGTGGCCGCCGAGATGTGTACATCGTCGGCCAGCGTCAGATGACCCAGGATGATGGCGCCGCCACCGACGGTGCAGCGTTGACCGATGGTGGCGCTGCCGGCCACTCCGACGCACCCGGCCATGGCAGAACCCCGACCAATGCGGACGTTGTGACCGATCTGGATGAGGTTGTCGAGCTTCACGCCGTCTTCGATGACAGTGTTGTCGAGGGCACCGCGGTCGATGCAGGTGTTGGCGCCCACCTCGACATCGTCACCGATGACGACGGCACCGAGTTGCTCAATCTTCACCCAGGAGCCCGCATCGGGTGCAAAGCCAAAACCGTCTGCACCGATGACGGCACCGGGGTGCAGGATTCCCCGCGCACCCACTTCGCAGCCCTGCAGGACCGATACCGAAGCCGACAGCCGCGTGTAGGCGCCAATCCGGGCATCGGCCCCGACCACGCAGTGCGGTCCGATGACCGCTCCCTCGCCCACCACCGCACCCGCCGCCACATGGGAAAACGGACCCACCGAGGCGGCCGGATGCACGCGCGCGCCCTCTTCGACAACCGCGCTCGCATGGATACCAAGCGGGGGTCGAGCCCGAATCTGGGCTGCCCACCACTGACTGAGGCGTGCATAGGCCAGGTAGGGATCGGCCACCACCACGAGGCTGGCGCCCGCGCACTCCCCCGCCGTCAGGGGCAGTACGCGCTCGGCCAAGATGACGCATCCAGCCTGGGTGTGCGCCAGTTGAGACCGGTATCGCGGGTTGGAGAGAAACGCGACGCAGCGCCCAGTCGCCGACTGCAGCGTGGCCATGCCAGAGATGGGTCTGCGGGGATCGCCTTGGACGCGTCCGCCCACCCGTTCGGCAATGGCGAGCGGGTTGGTGAGCATCGCGAGCGGTTGCGGGTTCGTCAGGGCGCGTTCATGAGCGCCCTGGCCGCATCACTTGGCGTTGTTGAGCGCGTCCATCACCTTCTTGGTGATGTCCACGCGAGCACCGGCGAAACCGACGTCAATGAGGATGAGGTCGTACTTCTCGGAATCCATGATCTGACGGATCACGCGGCCCGTGCGTTCCTGGATCGAAGCGATTTCCTCATTCCGACGCTGGTTCAGATCTTCCTGGAATTCACGGCGCTTGCGCTGGAGGTCACGGTCCTGCTCGCCGAGTTCGCGCTGGCGACGGTTGCGCTCAGCCTCCGCCAGCGTCGGCGCATCCTTCTCGAACTTGTCCGACGCAGCCTTCAGGCGGCCGGCCATGTCGTTGAGATCCTTTTCACGCTTGCCAAATTCGGCCTCGATTTTCGTGCTGGCTGCCCGGGCCGCCGCGGACTCGCGCAACACTCGCTCGCTGTTGACGTAGCCGATCTTCAGTTCCTGCGCCTGAACAAACAAGGGCAGTGCTGCCAAAGTCGCCGCACCGAGGAGCCGCTTGATGGAGATCATCTTCTTCATGGTGTTCAGAACGCCGTTCCGATCTGGAATTGAAACCGCTGGATTCTATCTTGCGGACGATACTTTATGGGGGTGCCCCAACTGAGCTTGAGCGGCCCCACGGGCGAGATCCAGCTCAGGCCCAAACCCGCTGCAGCTCGCAGTGAATCGAAATCCGGTCGCTCGGTGTCCGCCCACACATTGCCCGCATCCCCAAAAGCGAACAGGCGCAGGCTCTTGTCATTGCCCGTGCCGGGTACCGGCAGGTAGAGCTCGGTGTTCAGGTTGAACCGCTTGGAGCCGCCGATGTACGCCCCCGTCACATCGACCGGGCCGAGGGAACCCTGCTGGAACACGCGCACCGAGCCGAGTCCGCCGCCATAGAAGTTCTTGAAGATCGGATAGGGCTTGTTCCCCAAGCCCGCTCCCCAACCCAGCTCGGCATTCACGCCCAGGGTGAGCTTGCGGTTCCAGAACGGGAAGTACTGCTGGTACTGCAGGTTGGTGCGGGTGTATTGCGCATCCCCCAGCGCCGAGAGCTCCAGGTTGACCCGCTGCAGGCGGCCACGCGTGGGCGTGAGGACGTTGTCGCGCTCATCACGCGCCCAACCCACGGTCAACGGGAAGGCGGTGCTGTTCGATCCGAAGTTCTCGCGGTAGAGGAAGTACAGGTTGGGCAGCGCCGCCGAGCCCTTGATGCGCGTCTGTTCTGCGCCCAAGCCCACGAAAACGGTGTCCACCTCGGAGAAGGGGATGCCGAAGCGAACCGCGGTCCCCGGTGTCATCAATTCGTAGGTTTCACCCTGGGTATTGAAGGGGCGAGCGGTCCGGTAGAAGACATCAATGGCCCGCGATACACCGTCTTTGGTGAAGTAGGGATCGACCGTGGACACCGTCAAGTTGCGGTTGAAGCGCCCACTGTTGACTTGCAGGCCCAAGTAGTGGCCCGTGCCCAGGAAGTTCTCCTTCTGCAGGGAGCCCGAAATGGTCAGGCGCTCGAGGCTCGAATAGCCTGCCCCGATCTGGAAGTTACCAGTCGCCTTTTCCGTGACGGTGGCGGTCAGATCGACCTGATCCGCGGTTCCCGGTACTTCTTGGGTGTCAATGTTCACGTCCTTGAAGTAGGCCATCCGCTCCAAACGCTCCTTGGACAGCCTGATCTTGCGGCTGTCGTACCAAGACGATTCGAACTGGCGGAACTCGCGCCGGATCACTTCATCGCGGGTGCTGGTGTTGCCCGAAATGTTGATGCGTCGCACATAGGCGCGCCGACCGGGATCGGCGACGAGGGTGAGTTCGACCTGTCCCGTTTCACGGTTGATGTCCTGCCGGGCCTCCACCCGCGCAAAGGCATAGCCGTACACACCGAACCGATCGGTGATGCGGCGCTGGGACTCGGCCACATCCTCGCTGCGGTAAGCCGAACCGGGCTTGACCGTGATGAGGGACTTCAGCTCATCATCACGCCCCAACAGCTCGCCGGCCAGGCGGACTGCGGTGACGGTGTAAGGCTGACCCTCTCGTACGGTGATCACGATGGAGATGGACTGTTTGTCCGGCGACATCGTCACTTGGGTCGATTCAACCGCAAACTCCAGGTAGCCGCGGTTGGTGTAGTGGGCCCGCAGCGTCTCGAGGTCGGCATTGAGCTTGGATCGCGCATAGCGGTCCCGCTTGGTGTACCAGGTGAACCATCCGCTGCGGGTCTGGTCCAGCAGATCCACCAGGTCGGACTCCTTGAACACGCGCGCCCCGAGGATCCGGATCTCTTTGATCTTGGCGGGCTCCCCTTCGGTGGTGGTGAAGGTCACCGACACCCGATTGCGCTCCTGTGGGGTCACGGTGGTGACCACCTCAGCGCCATACAGGCTGCGCGACAGGTACTGGCGTTTGATTTCCTGCTCAGCACGATCCACCAGGGCCCGATCGAACGGTTGGCCTTCGGAGATTCCAGCGTCCTTGAGTGCCTTGACCAAGGTGTCCTTGTCGAACTCCTTGATGCCCGCGAAGTCCACACGGCCGATGATGGGGCGCTCCTCCACCACGACTACGAGAACCTCGGCCTCGACCTGCAACCGAACATCCTTGAAGAGGCCGGTTGCAAAGAGCGCACGAACCGCTGCGGCGCCCTTTTCCTCGCTGTAGAGGTCACCCACTCGAAACGGAAGTGCCGCGAACACGGTTCCGGGATCCGAACGTTGCAGACCCTCCACGCGGATGTCCTTGATGGTGAACGGATCAATCGCCCAGGCCTTGGTCGCAGCCGTGGCCAGGGCCATGGTGGCCACGCAGGCGATCAGGGGGTTCAGGCGCTGCGCAGATTCGGAAAGAAGCATGGAAGGCAGTCAGTTCGGGCCCAGCAGGCGCAGGACATCGTTGGTCAAGGCCACGGCCATCAGCATCAGCAGGAGCACCATGCCGATGCGCTGAAGGCGTTCCAGCCATACCTCTGAAGGTGGGCGACCGGTTAACGCCTCAAAAAGATGATACATGAGGTGTCCACCGTCCAGCATCGGCAAAGGCACCAGATTCAGGACGAACAGACTGACACTGACCAGCGCCAGGAAACCGAGGTACTGGGTCGCGCCGCGTTGGGCCGATTGCCCGGCCGCATCCGCGATGGTCAGGGGACCCGAGAGCTGTTTGAGCGACGCCTCCCCGATGATCATGCGCCCGATCATCCGGATCGTCAGCCAAGACATCTCCAGGGACTGCGAGACCCCCTGCACCAATGCGGGCCCGGCATCACGGCGCACCAAGACCGTCTCGGGCGCCGTGCCGATCACCGCCTCAACCCGGCCGATGGGGGGGCCATCACCCGATGGCACCATTTGCGGGCGAACCTCGAGTTCCATCTCGCGCCCGTCTCGGAGGATGCGCCAGCGTTGTGCAGCGGTGTTCGGAGGGGTGTCTGCGGTCGCACCTGAACCACGCGCGGCCGCACCCCAGGCTCGGATGCGTTCGCGCAGGGCAGAGGCATCCCGAACCAACCACCCGTCCACCGCCAAGACACGGTCACCGGCCTTCACGCCGGCAGCCTGCGCCGCCCCCCCTTCCACGACGCGCTGGATCACAGGCTCGTTGTAGGCGCCCGTCAGCCCGACTCGGCGTATGAACTGCTCGTCGACCTCTCCGCCCATCTCGGTCAGGCGAAGAACAGCCCGGCGGGTGCCCGAAGGCCCATCCCCCGCCAGTTCGATCGTCAGCGTTGAGCGGTCGAGTGCGGCACGCGTCAACTGCCAGTGCAGTTGCCCCAGAGACTCGATGTCCACACAGTCACGTGCCGCATCAGCGCCCAGCGGGTCCTGACCCCCGATGCAGGCGGCCACCACGCGGTCCCCCGCCTGCAATCCAGCCCGTTCGGCCAAACTACCGGCCACCGGAGAGGCCAGGCGTGCAACAGGCTCCTGTGTGCCCCACCAGGCCGCCGCCGCGTAGAGCAGCACCGCCAACAGCAGATTGGCCAAAGGGCCGGCCGCCACGATCAGGGAACGCTGAATCAGGGGGCGCTGGTCAAAGGCCCGGGGAAGCTGTTGGGGCGCCACAGCTTCTTCACGCGAGTCCAGCATCCGGACATAGCCGCCCAGCGGCAGGGCACACAGCACCCACTCGGTGGCATCGGCGTGGGCTTGGCGACGCAAGAGCACGGGCCCGAAGCCCACGGAAAAGCGCAGCACCTTGACGCCACAAGCACGTGCCATCCGATAGTGACCCCACTCGTGCACCGTGACCAGGACGCCAATGGCCAACAGGAAATACAAAACCGTTGTCATGGATGGGCCCCGGATTCAACGGGCCTGGGCATCGGCCCACTCACCCACGTAGGCGCGAACTCGGCGGTCGAGCGCGATCAGATCCTCCACGCCAGCGCGGACATCCAGTTGGGGGTCCACCTGCGACAACGCCCGCGCATTGAGTCGATGGATATCCATGAACCCGATGCGCCCGGATAGAAAGCGCTCGACCGCCACCTCGTTGGCGGCATTGAGCACCGCCGTGCTGCCCAGTGGGCCGTCGAGCGCCGCCCAGGCCAGGAAGAGTCCGGGAAAGCGACGCTCATCGGCCTCCTCGAAGGTCAAGGCCTTGAGGGATGTCCAGTTCAGGCCCTGAGCCCCGGACTCGATGCGGTTGGGCCACGCCAGACCATAGGCGATCGGCACCCGCATATCCGGGGTTCCCAACTGCGCCAGAACCGACTGGTCCTTGCACACCACCATCGAGTGGACGATGCTCTGCGGGTGGATGACCGCCCTGATGCGGTGAGGCTCCAGGTCGAACAGCCACCGCGCCTCAATCACTTCCAGCGCCTTGTTCATCATGGTGGCAGAGTCGACCGAAATCTTCCGCCCCATGACCCAAGTGGGATGGGCACAGGCTTCATCGGGGGTGACGGCCTCAAGCGAGGCTGGATCACGCTGTCGGAACGGTCCTCCGGATGCCGTGAGAATGATGTGATCGATGCGGTGTGACCAGGTGCTTCGGTCTTCCGGCAAGCACTGGAAGATGGCCGAGTGCTCGCTGTCGATGGGGATCAAGGTCGCGCCGCCCTCGCGCACCGCCTGCATGAAGACGGCCCCCCCTACCACCAGTGCCTCCTTGTTGGCCAGCAAAAGACGCTTCCCAGCCCGAGCAGCGGCCAGGCACGACGGAAGCCCCGCCGCCCCGACGACGGCCGCCATGACGGCGTCCACCGCGGCGTCAGCCGCCACATCGCACAGGCCTTGCGGACCGGCCAGCACGGCCGTGGGGCAGCCGGCCGCCTTCAGCCGCCGCGAGACATCCGATGCACGCGACGGATCGGTCACCACGGCATAGGCCGGTCGCCACTGCAGACACTGCGCCACCAGCTCGTCAACCCGGCTGTGCGCAGACAGGGCTCTGATCTCGATGCGATCGGGATGGCGAGCAGCAACATCAAGTGTGCTGGTGCCGATCGAACCCGTCGAGCCCAGGACCGCCAAACGCAGTTTGCCGCTCATCGCTGCCCCAGCGCCAAAACGGCCATCGCGGCCGGCAATACCGGCAGCAAGGCATCCACGCGGTCCAAAACGCCACCGTGGCCGGGCAGCAGCTGGCTGCTGTCCTTGGCGCCCACCACACGCTTGATCATCGACTCGAACAGGTCACCCACCACACCAAGGGCAACCAGGACGGTCACCACGACCACCAAACCCAGGCCACCAAAATCGCGCAGGGCCCGCCCAAAAATGCTGGGCTCACCCAGCGCCAGATGACGCTCGGCCGCCATCCACAGCAGACCCAGGAGCAGCACACCGGTACAGGCGCCCGCCACACCCTCCCAGGTTTTTCCCGGGCTGATGGTCGGGGCCAGTCGCCGTCGACCCCACCGATGTCCTGCGAAGTAGGCCGACACATCGGAAGCCCAAACAAGGCACATCACTGAGAGCAGGAAGTTCACGCCCACGCCGCGCGCATGGGTGAGGGCCAACCAGGTACTGAACATCACCACGAGCCCAATGACCAGTCGAAATCCCGCCGGCAGGCGACCCCAGCCCTGGGGGCCTTGGGGCAGCAGCAGGCAGCACAGCACCACCCACATCACCGACAGCCACACCCAGCCCAGGCCCGATCGCAGAAGCAAGCCGTCAACCATCAGCGTCGCTGCCGCAGCGGCCAACACCAGGGCTGCGTAACCATATGCCCGGTAGCCCGAAAGTCCGTTGAGCCGCGCCCACTCCCAGGCACCGGCAACTGCCAGCACCAGGGCAAATAGGCTGAAGGGCACAACCGAACTCGTCAACAGGGTCGGCAGCAGCAGGGCCACCAAAATCAGCGCGGTGATCACGCGTTGCCGCAACATCAGGCTCAGCCCATGAGATTCTGTGGCGCAGTCAGCGGATCGCTGAAGCGGTGGGCAGGTCCATCAGCCATGCGCGGCGAGCCCATCGGCCGGCGGATGGTGACCGGGCAGCGAACCGAAACGCCTTTCACGCGTGGCGTAGAACTTCAGCGCCTGATCGACGTCCTCGTCGTCAAACTCAGGCCAGAGCCGCTCGGTGAAGAACATCTCGGCATAAGCCAGTTGCCACAGGAGAAAGTTGCTGAGACGACACTCGCCCCCGGTGCGGATGAGCAGGTCAGGGTCGGGTGTATCGGCCAGGGCCATGTAGCGGCTGAGGGTTCGCTCGTCCAACTTCTGCGGGTTGACACCCGCCTCCATGGCCCGTCGGCAGGCTTGCACCACGTCCCAGCGTCCACCGTAGTTGAAGGCCACATTCAGCGTGATGCGACGGTTGCCCGCCGTCATGTCCTCCATACGCGCGAAGGCCTGACGGATTTTGGGGGACAAGGCGCTCAGATCGCCCACCGCGCGCAGGCGAACGCCCTGGCGTGAGAGGTGCTCCAGGTGCGCCTTCATCGCCGTCGGCACCAGAGACATCAGCCCCGAGACTTCAGGTTCCGGCCGGCTCCAGTTCTCGGTGGAGAAGGCGTAGACGGTGAGCATCTGCACGCCTCGGTTCGTGAAGGCCCGAACCGCGCGCACCAGCGCTTCCACCCCTTCCTTGTGGCCCAAGAGCCTCGGAAGCCCCCGTTGCGTCGCCCACCGGCCATTGCCATCCATCACGATGGCCACATGGCGGGGAAGGGGCGCGCTGGAAGTCGGGTCTTCGGTCTTCACGGGCCTTACCCAGTTTTAATGGCGGTCAGACCGCCATGATCTCCGCTTCCTTGCCCTGCACCAGGCGATCGATCTCGGCCACGGTGCGGTCGGTCAGCTTTTGGACGTCGTCCTGCGCTCGGCGTTCGTCATCCTCGCTGGCCAGCTTCTCCTTGAGGAGCTTCTTGAGCTGATCGTTGGCATCACGGCGCAGATTGCGAACCGCCACCTTGGCATCTTCGCCGGTACTGCGCACCACCTTCGTCAGCTCCCGGCGGCGCTCCTCCGTCAGAGCGGGCATCGGCACCCGCAGCAGGTCACCCTGCGTGCTGGGATTCAGGCCGAGATCGCTCTCCCGGATGGCCTTCTCGATCTTCGGGCCCATGCCCTTTTCCCAGGGCTGAACGCTGATGGTGCGGGCATCCAAGAGGCTGACGTTGGCCACCTGGCTGATCGGCACCAGGGAACCGTAGTAGTCGACGTGCACCTGGTCGAGGATCCCGGGATGAGCGCGACCGGTCCGGATCTTGTGAAGTTCACCCTTCAAGGCTTCCACGGATTTGGCCATCTTCTGCTCGGCCGTCTTCTTGATGTCGGCGATCGTCATGATGCTGTGAGTTGTTTCAGGGAAAAGGGTTCCAAAGCGGCATGAACCGGTCACACGTGAACCAGGGTGCCTTCATCCTCACCCAGCACCACGCGCTTGAGTGCGCCGGATTTGAAGATGCTGAAGACCTTGATCGGCAGCTTTTGGTCGCGGCACAACGCGAAAGCCGTGGCGTCCATCACCGCCAAATTCCGCGAGATCGCCTCGTCGAAGCTGATCTGGCTGTATCGCGTGGCATTGGGATCCTTGTTCGGGTCGGCGCTGTAGACGCCGTCAACCTTGGTGGCCTTCAGGACAACCTCGGCACCGATCTCCGCACCGCGCAGCGCCGCAGCGGTGTCGGTGGTGAAGAAGGGGTTGCCCGTACCCGCAGCGAAGATGACGACCTTGCCCTCTTCCAGGTACTGGAGCGCTTTGGGGCGCACATAGGGCTCGACCACCTGTTCAATTCCGATGGCGCTCATCACCCGAGCCGTGAGGCCCTCCTGCCGCATGGTGTCCGACAGCGCCAAGCTGTTCATCACCGTGGCCAGCATGCCCATGTAGTCGGCTGTGGCGCGGTCCATGCCCACTGAGCCACCAGCCACACCGCGGAAGATGTTGCCTCCCCCGATCACGACCGCGACCTCGCAACCCAGTTGGGTCACCTCGGCGACTTCGCGGACCATTCGAACGATGGTGGCGCGGTTGATGCCGAAGGCATCATCGCCCATCAGGGCTTCGCCGGAAAGCTTCAGAAGGATGCGTCGATAGGCGGACATGCGCGACGGGTAGGCAGTCGAAAAAACATCCCAGTGTAAGGGCCGGTGGGGAGTCTGGAACCGGAGGATTCCCCATCCGGGACGCCGTCCTCCAGCCACACAACCCGGCGCGCCGGGAGCCCGGGGCGCCCGGTACCGAAGCGCCTTACTGGCCCTTGGTGGCTGCAGCCACCTGCGCAGCCACTTCCGCGGCAAAGTCGTCCTGCTTCTTCTCAATCCCCTCGCCCACCACATACAGGGTGAAGCCCTGGGCTGTGGTGCCGGTTGCCTTCAGGTGCGCGCCCACGGTTTGCTTTCCGTCGGCAGCCTTCACGAAGACCTGATCAAGCAGCGAGACTTCCTTGAGGAATTTTTGAACCGAGCCATCGACCATCTTGGCCACGATATCGGCGGGCTTGCCGGACTCAGCTGCCTTTTCGGTGGCGATCTTGCGTTCCTTTTCCACCAATTCGGCGGGCACTTCCGCACTGGACAATGCGGCGGGTTTCATGGCCGCAATGTGCATGGCCACGTCCTTGGCGGCCACGGCATCCCCATTGAACTCGACGATCACGCCGATCCGCGTGCCGTGAAGATAGGCAGCGAGTTGACCGCCGCCGGCATAACGCTTGAAACGGCGAATGGTCATGTTCTCGCCGATCTTGCCGATCAGGCCCTTGCGAACGTCTTCCACCGTCGGGCCGAAGGATTCCATGCTCAGCGGCAGCGCCGACAGGGCCTCCACGCTGGCCGGGTTGCCGGAGGCCACCAGATCCGCACAGGCCTTGGCAAAGGCGATGAAGGCATCGTTCTTGGAGACGAAGTCGGTCTCGCAGTTGATCTCGATCAGAGCGCCCGTGCTGCCCGAAACCGAAGCGGCGATCACACCCTCGGCGGTGATGCGCGCCGCCGCCTTGCCGGCCTTGTTGCCCAGCTTGACGCGCAGAATTTCTTCGGCCCGACCCATGTCGCCGTCGGCCTCGGTCAGCGCCTTCTTACACTCCATCATCGGGGCATCGGTCTTGGCGCGCAGTTCAGCAACCATGCTGGCGGTAATCGCAGGCATCTTCTTCTCCGTGAGTTTCAAAAAAGGGGCCTCGCAGGCCCCTCGGGTATGGATGTCGGTGAACGAAGGACGACCGATCAGGCCTCTTCGTTGACCTCAACGAACTCGTCACCACCGTCAGAGGACACGGCCTGAGCCAATTCCTGTGACGAATTGGCCTTTCCTTCCAGCACGGCGTCCGCCACTGCGCGGGCATACAGGGCGACCGCCTTGGCCGAGTCGTCGTTGCCGGGGATCACGTAATCGATTCCGTCGGGCGAATGGTTCGTATCAACCACGCCGACCACCGGAATGCCCAGCTTGTTGGCTTCTTGGATGGCGATCTTGTGGTAGCCGACATCGATCACGAAGAGCGCATCGGGCAGGGCGGCCATGTCAGCAATGCCGCCAATGTCCTTATCAAGCTTGGCGATTTCGCGCTGGAACATCAGGGCTTCCTTCTTGATGGAAGGCTGCGTCCCGGCTTCCACCTGGGCCTGCATGTCCTTGAGCTTCTTCAACGAGCCCTTGACGGTCTTGAAATTGGTCAGCATGCCGCCGAGCCAACGCTGATCCACATAGGGCATGCCACAACGCTGCGCCTCAGCGGCCACGACGTCTCGAGCCTGGCGCTTCGTGCCCACCATGAGGATGGTGCCGCGGCGCGCTGCCAGCTGCTTGATGAACTTCAATCCATCCTGGAAAAGCGGCTGCGTCTTCTCCAGGTTGATGATGTGAATCTTGTTCCGATGGCCGTAGATGAAGGGGGCCATCTTGGGGTTCCAGAAGCGGGTTTGGTGACCGAAGTGGACACCGGCTTCCAGCATTTCACGCATGCTGACAGACATGTTTTCTCCTAGAAGGTTGGGTCTAGAATCCCGCCGAAATTCGCCGTTGTCTCAAGACTGGGGCGAACACCTCAGGTGGCGGGACCCGTGATTTGTTAACCCGTGTTCGGGTAAACCCAAGGAGTATAGCAGGCTTGTTCCCGCTCCACGGTCGGACGGCGTCTCGCCAAATGGAAGCCGAGGCGCTGACCCGCCACCCACCGATGGCTCTGATGTTCCGGGCTGGCGCAGCGGTGGCACGCTTGGTACTGGCCACGGCCCGGCCCGGCAGCCCTGTGGTGGTGGTCAGCGGGTCGGGCAACAACGGCGGCGATGGCTGGGTCGCAGCGGCGCACCTTCACCGGGCCGGATGTCCGGTTCGGGTGTGGGAAGTGCTACCCGCGCGCGCCGAAGATGCCCAAAAGGCCCGCGCGCAGGCCCTTGCTGCGGGCGTGCAAAGCGTCTCTCGCCCACCCTGGCCGCTGCTGCAAACCCCGGTGGGAACCATACAGAGACGGGGCTTGGTGCTCGTCGATGCGCTCCTCGGGCTCGGCTCGCACGACGCTGTGGCACAACCCATCGGTGAAGCGATCGGTTGGATCAACCACATCGCCAAGACCTGTCCGCACGTGAGTGTCCTTGCAGTGGACCTGCCCAGCGGCATCGATGCTGACACGGGCCGGCTCTTGGTCCCGGACACGCCAGCGTCCGATCCAGCCGCCGTCATGGCCCATCACACCCTGAGCCTGCTGACCCTGAAGGTCGGGCTCTTCACCGCGGAGGGCCGTGCCTGCTCCGGGCGCGTCTGGTTCGATGACCTGCAGTCCGGGGATGCACCCCGGCTGATCTGCCCTGAGCGCCTGGGCGATCCCTCGCGGGCGGTCCCCTTGCGCGCCACCCCGTTAACCAGGTGTGAGCCTGACGCAGCGCCGACGCCCTCCAACAGGGTCGATCCCTTGCTCGAACCCCGCGCCTTCCTGGTGCCCGCTGCCGTCCTGCGGGACCTGTCTGGTCCCCGCCTGCTGCCTGATGGAGCGCCGCGCGCCGGTGGCCACAAAGGACGCCATGGCGATGTGTGGCTGCTGGGTGCCGCGGCGGGCATGGGCGGTGCCCTGATGCTGGCCAGCCGCGCTGCGCTTGCCGCCGGGGCTGGTCGGGTTCACCGCGTGGATCTGGATACCAGCCGGCCGCCACCGGCCGACCCGGTCACGCCCGAGGTGATGACCGCAGAGGAGACCGCCCTCGCCCGCGCGCTGACCCCTTCAGCCGGATCCGGCAGCCTGGTCATCGTGGCCGGTTGCGGTGGGGGCGCCGCCATCGCATCCCGCTTGGTCGAACTCCTACACCGCGCCCCCTGTCTGGTGCTGGATGCGGATGCCCTCAATGCCTTGGCCACCGAGGGTGCACTTTTCGAGCGGCTGGCCGGACGCGCTCGACGTGGCCTTCGCACCGTGCTGACGCCTCACCCGCTGGAAGCCGCCCGGCTGCTGGGCTGCCGCACGGAGCAGGTGCAGGCCGACCGGCTCCGAGCGGCGTGCACTTTGGCGGACCGGGCATCCTGCACCGTCGTGCTCAAAGGCGCTGGGAGCGTCGTGGCCACCGGGGGCGTCATTCCCTGGGTCAATGCCAGCGGGAACGCGCGTCTGGCCAGCGGCGGCACCGGCGATGTGCTGGCGGGCTGGATCGGCGGCGCCTGGGCCTGCCAGGGTGATGCCCACCCGCGGGACTCAGGCGCCCTGCACCGGCTGGCGGCGGCCTGTGTCCACCTTCATGGCCGGGCAGCCGAGACGCCTGGAGCCGATGGCTTGTACCCGGCCTCGGCTGTCCTGTGCGCTTCAGACCTGATCGCGGAGATGACGCGCGAACTGATGCGCGCAACCCACGGCCAACAAGGCTGAAGCGGTCGCCGCCCAGAAGACGGCTTCAAAACCCAGGTGTTCGGTGAGGGCCCCTCCTCCCAAGCCGCCCAACACGCCCGATAGACCGTAGCCCAGCACTGCATAGAGCGCCTGCCCGCGCCCGCGGAGTCGGCCGGGAAAGAACGCGCCCAGTTGCGCGGTGCAAGCGGCGTGCTGGGCCGCGAAGGTGACGGCATGCAGCAACTGGGCGGCCACCAAAACCGCCATCACCTCACCGAAACCGGCGATCGCCGCGAAGCGCACCACACAGAGCACGGCGGCCCACCACAGCCAGCGCACCGGCTCCACCCGCCCCACCCATCGAGACCCGATCCAGAAAAAGGCAATCTCGGCTGACACGCTGACGGCCCACACCAATCCCACCGTGGACTTCCCATAACCCAGTTCGTCCAGATAGAGGCTCAGAAAGGTGTAGAGGCTGGTATGCCCCAAGACGGTAAAGAAAATGGTGGCAAAGAACCATTGCACCGAGCGTTGGCGCAACACCTGCCACACCGACCCCTCGGCAGCACCGTGTTCAACAACCGCATCGACATGGGCCGGCAGCCGAGCCGTGGCCACGCACAGGGCCACCAAGAGCGCGACCACCACCCAGGCGAAAGCTTCGATACCGGCCCAGTCCAGCAGAAAGCCCGCCATGGTCACGGACCCGATGAATCCGATGGAGCCCCATACCCGGATGCGTCCATAACGCCCGGTATCCATGCCACCCTCGCGGTGCAGAAAGCGGGCCAGGGCCGACTCCGACAGCGGCACCACACCGCCATTGCACAAAAACAGCAGAAAGACGCACAGGGGAAGAAAGCCCAGCGCGTGCGCCGGCGCCAAGAGGCCACCCATGACCAGGGAGCCCAGTGCAGCGCCGCGCAGCAGCCACACCCGGCGGCCCGTGTGGTCGGCCAGCCAACCCCAGGCATAGGGCACGAACACGCGGGTCCAGGCCTGCAGTGAGGAGATCACCCCAATGGCCAGGGCCGAATACCCCAGCGACTTGAACCACAGGGGCGCGTAGGTGGTGAAGAAGCCGATGGCGGCGAAATAGGTGAAGGAAACGGCCGCGAAAGCCGCCCAGGGTGGACGGATCACACCGGCGCAGCCCCGGGAATCGGCGGGACGGGGAGATGGACGTCGGCACACTGCGCGCGGTGCTGCAGGGCGTGGTCCATCACCACCAGTGCCAGCATGGCCTCGGCGATCGGCGTGGCGCGGATGCCCACGCAGGGGTCGTGGC
>JBMSQF010000047.1:0-21610 GCA_049423145.1 Burkholderiaceae bacterium | reverse complement strand
GGACCCATCATGAGCGACAAGCATCTCTCCACCCAATACGACGCTGAACTCAGCGCTATTTCCAACCAGGTCCTGCAGATGGGCGGTTTGGCCGAGTCCCAGGTGGCCCGTGCCGTGGAGGCCCTCACGCAACTCAAGGCCGATCTGGCCGAAGACGTGCTGCTCCAGGAGGCCCGGGTCAATCAAATGGAGATGGACATCGACTCCGAGCTGTCGGCCATCATCGCGCGCCGCCAGCCCACCGCCCGCGATTTGCGGCTGCTGGTGGCCATCGCCAAGATGATTGCCAATCTCGAGCGTGTGGGGGACGAGGCCGCACGGGTGGCGCGCACCACCAAGAACCTGATCGAATCGGGCATCTCCACCCGTTTGCCCATTCATGACCTGGCCCATGAGGCCGAGCTGGCCATCGCCCAGTTGCGCAAGGCGCTGGACTCCTTCGCACGGCTGGACGTGGCCCGGGCCTTGGAGGTGCTCAAGCACGATGACGAGATCGACCAGGAGTTCGAAGGCCTGATGCGCAAGCTCATCACCTTCATGATGGAAGACCCCCGCACCATCAGCAGCAGCATCGATCTGATCTTCGTGGCCAAGGCGATCGAGCGGGTGGGCGACCACGCCAAGAACCTGGCCGAAGTGACCATCTATGTGGTCAAGGGCGCCGATGTCCGCCACCAGGGGCGTGAGGACCTGGACAAGGCGGTCGAGTAGGGCCCCGGACAGGCGCTCTGGGGCATCCAGGGCCATTTTTGGGGGCTTGGCGGGGCTTTGGGGCGGGCTTCGGGGGGCTTTTTGGAGGCTTTGGGGGGCCTCCCAGGGGCGGAAAACGAAATATTTTGTGCGCCGCAACAAAAAGTGCTTGCAATTCCGAAAATCGGGCCTATCATTCGATTCATGTTGCAGTGCAGCAAAGCTTGAAGACTGCAACCGGATCCCTCAAACCTGACCTTTTACCCCTTCGGAGTCCATCATGCTGAACACGCAACAAATCATCGCCGCCCAACAAGCCCAGGTCGAGTCCTTCTTCGACCTCACCCACAAGGCTTTCTCCAACATGGAGAAGGTGGTGGAACTGAACCTCGCGACCGCCCGCGCCACGCTGAGCGAATCCGCTGATGTGGCCAAGGCGGCCCTGTCGGCCAAGGATCCGCAGAGCCTGATGGCACTGCAGGCTTCTCTGCTCCAGCCCAGCGCTGAGAAGGCCACCGCCTACGGCCGTCACCTGGCCGACATCGCCAAGTCGGCTCAAGCCGACGCTGTGGCCCTGGCCGAAGCCCAAGTTGCTGCTGTGCAACAAAGTCTGCACCAGCTGGTGGATGTAGCCGCCAAGAACGCCCCGGCCGGCACCGAGAGCGGCGTGGCCCTGGTCAAGCAGGCGGTCGAGGCGGCCAACAGCGCCTATGCCAATGTGCAGAAGGCCGCCAAGCAGGCCACCGACATCGCCGAGGCCAACTTCAACGCCGTGACCGAGACCGCCATGAAGGCTGCCAAGGCCGCTGGCAAGACCTCCAAGAAGGCTGCCTGAGCCGGATCACGCGCTGAAACGATGACGCCTTCGCGCGTCGTCCGCCGCCGCCACGGGTTGCTTGCTGCCCTGGCGGCGGTTTTCTTTCTGCTGGGCCTTCTGGGCGTGGAGCATCGGGACGATGCCTGGTTGCTGAATGTGGGCGGCTCGGTACATGACCTCAACGGCGATCTGCGGGTGGCATGGGCCGATCTCGGGCGTGACTGTTCCTCGGTGATGCGGCCGGTCACGGGATCTCCCGTGGTGGCGGCCGCGCTGACCGCTTTGCAGGACTTCAGTCCGCCGGACTCTCGTTCGGCGCGATTGCTCGCCGCCGATCTCTGGATGGAAGAAGCCCTCGACCGGCGCCTGCCGCCAGCCCCGCCTCAACCAGCAGGTCCGGGAGCATGGGTCGCCCTTCAGGCCACCTTCGATGACCTGGAGCCGGTGGTCGTGCTGGTCCGATGGGGCCCCGAGGGTGCGCAGCTGCTGCCGCAGGGGGTGTGGAGCGGAACCACCCGTCCCTGGAATGCCGCCTGGCGGATTCGTGGGTTTCTAAAGGACCGCGCCGATGGGGTGCCGGACGCCCTGCTGGCGTGCCTGGACCCCCATCCCATCTTCGAACAGCCGCCGATGCCGCTGCGTCGGTGAGCTCAGCCGGCGCGGCCCTACCAGGGCAGCTCGGCCCCGTCGTAGGCGCGGAAGCTGCCGCTGTCGGTGACGTCAAGCGCATCGAGCACCGCCAGCATCTGGGATGCTGCGACCCGGGGTTCGCGTCCCAGTGCCTGGCCATTGAAGGGTTCGGACAGGGCCGTCCGCACCGTCCCCGGATGCAGGGCGGCCACGACCAAGGCCTTGTGGGTGCGCGCCAATTCGATGGCAGCCGTCTTGACCACCATGTTCAGTGCCGCCTTGGAGGCCCGGTACGCCATCCAGCCGCCCAGGCGGTTGTCGCCGATGCTGCCTACCTTGGCCGACAGCACTCCCACCAGGCTGCGCGCCTGCGGGTCACGCGGCAACAAGGGCGTGAAGTGGCGCAGCGCCAGCGCGGGACCCACGGTGTTGAGGGCCAGCACCTCGGTGAATGCAGCGGCCTCCAAGTCGGCCAGGCGCTTTTCCGGCCGCAGGCGGGGCCCGTGCAGGATGCCGCTGGCCACGATCAGCAGGTGCCAGGGCCGACCATCATTCAAGTGCTCGGCGGCGGCCTGCACGCTGGCCGGATCGGTGAAGTCGAGAACCGTTTCGCCACGGCGCCCCAGCCGATGGACGCGGCTGCAGCGGGGATCCGCGTCCAGCAGTTCACAGAAGGCGCTGCCGATCCCACCACCGGCGCCGATCACCAGGGCGCGGTAACCCGAAGGGAGCGAATCCAATCGGCCCTGCGGGGGCAGGGTGGGCGTCGGGCTTGTGACCATGCGTCGATCCTGCCACGGGCCCTGGGCATACGCCGCACGCGGCTTTACCCGGTGATCCAGGGCCCCAAGTTAAACTCAAGGGTTTGCTTGCATTCAACGGATAAGGATCCACGATGTTCATTTCCACGGCCTTTGCCCAAACCGCCCCCGCAGCTGCCCCAGGCGGCCTCGAGAGCAGCCTGATGAGCCTGCTGCCCCTGGTCCTGATGTTCGTGGTGCTGTACTTCATCATGATCCGGCCCCAGATGAAGCGCCAGAAGGAGCACAAGGCCATGGTCGACGCGCTGGCCAAGGGCGACGAGGTGGTCACTGCGGGCGGCTTGTACGGCAAGATCAGCAGGGTGGGTGAATCCAATCTGCACATCGAAGTGGCCGAGGGTGTGGAAGTGATGATCCAGCGTGGTTCGGTCACGCAGGTGCTGCCCAAGGGCTCGATCAAGTAAGTCGGCCCTCTGCGCACCAAAGGCACCCCCGAATGAACCGCTATCCCCTCTGGAAGTACGCCTTCATCCTGGTGGCGCTGATCATTGGCGCGCTCTACACGCTGCCCAACTTCTTCGGCGAAGCACCGGCCGTTCAGATCTCGGGGGCCAAGGTCACCGTCAAGGTCGACTTCGCGATGGTCGACCGCATTCAGAAGGTGCTCGACGACGCCTCGATCAAGGCCGACCGCGTCAATTTCGACGGTGCTTCGGTTCGGGTTCGGTTCGAGGACACCGATACACAGATCAAGGCCAAGGATGCGATCGCGCGGGCCTTGAACCCCGACCCGGCCGACCCCTCCTACATCGTGGCGCTGAACCTGCTGAGCCGCTCACCGGCTTGGTTGGCCTCCATCCGCGCCCTGCCCATGTACCTGGGCCTGGACCTGAGGGGCGGCGTGCACTTCCTGATGCAGGTGGACATGCGCTCGGCCGTGCGGCAGCAATTGGACGCCTACCAGTCGGAGGTGCGCTCGGCCCTGCGTGAAAAGCGAATCCGCTTCACCAACCTCGGCCGCGATGGTGACGGCCTGTCGGTGGTGATCACCGAGGACGCCTCGGTCAACGCGGCGCGCGATTTGATGACCGCCCGTCTGGCCACATTCACATGGACCGAGGGCAAGGTGCCCGAGGGCACGCGCTTGGTGGGCCGCCTCACGCCCAAGGCCATGACCGATATCGGCAACCAGGCCTTGGAGCAGAACATCGAGACGCTGCACAAGCGCGTGAACGAGCTGGGTGTGGCCGAGCCGGTCATCCAGCGCCAGGGTGCCGACCGTGTGGTGGTGCAGCTGCCGGGTGTGCAGGACACCGCGCGCGCCAAGGACATCATCGGCCGCACCGCAACGCTGCAGTTCCGTCTGGTGGACCAGAGTGGGACCGGCAGTGAAACCGTGCCGGTGCGTCTGTCGCCGGGTGAAACCGTGCCTCGGACGGTTTCCCTCAAACGTGAAGTGATCGCCACCGGCGAGCAATTGGAAAAGGCCTCGGCCACGCTGGACCAGAACCAGCGCCCCGCCGTTTCGGTGAACCTCAATGATGCCGCCGGCCGCGCCATGCGCGCGGTCACCCGAGAGAACCTGGGCAAACCCATGGCCATCGTGCTCTATGAAAAGGGCAAGGGCGAAGCGGTTTCCGTGGCCACCATCCAGGGCGAGTTCGGCAACAGCTTCCAGATCACCGGGAACTTCACGCCACAGGAAACCGCCGACATCGCGCTGCTCACCCGTGCCGGTGCGCTGGCCGCACCGATGGAGATCATTGAAGAGCGAACCATAGGCCCCAGCCTCGGCGCGGAGAACATCGCCAAGGGCTTCAACAGCGTGATCTACGGCTTCGCGGCCATCGCGCTGTTCATGTGTGCCTATTACCTGCTGTTCGGCGTGTTCTCCACGCTGGCCCTGGCCTTCAACCTGCTGCTGCTGGTGGCGGTGCTGTCCATGCTCCAGGCCACGCTGACACTACCGGGCATCGCGGCCATCGCGCTGACGCTGGGGATGGCCATCGACGCCAACGTGCTGATCAATGAGCGGGTGCGCGAGGAGCTTCGGGCGGGGGTGCCCCCGCAGTCGGCCATACACGCGGGCTACGAGCGCGCCTGGGCCACCATCCTGGATTCGAATGTCACCACACTGATTGCGGGCGTGGCCCTGCTGGCCTTTGGCAGCGGCCCGGTGCGCGGTTTCGCGGTGGTGCACTGCCTGGGCATCATCACCTCGATGTTTTCGGCGGTCGTGTTCTCTCGAGCGCTGGTGAACCTCTGGTACGGGCGACAGAAGAAGCTCAAGAACGTCTCCATCGGTCAGGTGTGGAAGCCGGGCGGGGCCGCGCCTGCCGGCACTTCTTCTGCTGATCTCAAGAGCTGAACGGTAGGAGCACGCCATGGAATTCTTCCGCATCAGCCGCGACATTCCGTTCATGCGCCACGCCCTGGTGCTGAACATCATTTCGTTCCTTACCTTTGCGGCGGCGGTCTTCTTCATCGCCACGCGCGGCCTGCACTTGTCCATCGAATTCACCGGTGGCACGGTGATGGAGGTGGAGTACGCACAAACTGCCGACATCAACAAGACGCGTGAGGCGGTGGAAGCGCTGGGTTTCGGCGAGGTGCAGGTGCAGAAGTTCGGCACCTCGCGCGACGTGCTGATCCGTCTGCCGGTTCGCGGCGACATGAAGCAGGGCGAGGTTTCGGCCCGCACCTTCGATGCGCTGTGCCGTGCCGAGAAGGGGACCGTTGAGAACACCCGCTACACCACCCCACAGGGCGAGCAGGTCAGCCGGACCGCCTGCGTCGTGGCCCCGGTTGTGCCGGCGGTTGCCGCATCCACGACGGCCATCGCCGCGTCAACCGGCGGCGCCTCGGTGGCGGCCGGGCCGACCGAGCCGCTCAAGCTCAGCCGCACCGAGTTCATCGGTCCGGCCGTGGGCTCCGAGCTGGCGCGCGATGGCGCCCTGGCCTTGCTGTTCACCGTGGCCGGCATCATGCTGTATCTGGCCGTGCGATTTGAATGGAAGTTCAGCGTAGCCGGCATCATCGCCAACCTGCACGACGTGGTCATCATCCTGGGCTTCTTCGCCTTCTTCCAGTGGGAGTTCTCGCTGGCGGTTCTGGCGGCCATCCTGGCGGTGCTGGGCTATTCGGTCAACGAATCGGTGGTGATCTTCGACCGGATCCGCGAGGTCTTCCGCAAGTACCGCAAACTCTCCACATCCGAGGTGATCGACAACGCCATCACCTCGACCATCAGCCGCACCGTGATCACCCACGGCAGCACGCAGATGATGGTGCTGTCCATGCTCATCTTCGGTGGGCCCACGCTGTTCTATTTTGCGCTGGCCCTGACCATTGGCATTCTGTTTGGCATCTACTCCTCGATCTTCGTGGCGGCGGGCATCGCCATGTGGCTCGGTGTCAAGCGCGAGGACCTGGTGAAGAACATGCCCGCCAAGAACGAAGACCCCAATGATCCGAACGCTGGGGCGGTGGTCTAAGCCCTCACGCCGACTGTTCCTCGTGACCTGGGTCGCGAGCCTGGCCCTTCTTCAGCACGCCTGGTCTTCCTACGGTGACGCGCCCGAGATCCTCGCCGAGCGTGGGGCGCTGGTGATGCTGTCCATCGCCATGGTGCTGGCGCCCTGGGGCGCGGGACCGGCGGTGATGGTGCTCTTGCAGCGCATGAGCAGCGGTGGGGTGAATCTGCCTTATGCCGAATACTGGTTCACTGGTGAGCGCCGCCCCTCCAGCCTGGACCGTCTGTCGCCCTACCTCGACGGGATGGGAACCTTGCTCACCGTCTTTCTGGCTGGCGTGCTGGCGCTGTTTGTGGGTGAACGCATCGACCCGCGCTTGTCGCTCTACTCGGCCGTGGCCTTCCTGGGGCTGAACATCGCGTTCCTTGGGGGCGTGGTGTGGTGGGTGCGCCGTGTCATGGCGGCCTTTCCCGCCCCCGAGCCGTCCACCCGAGGAATCAAGCGCTTCAGGCGCCGGCGATGAAGCGAACCGCCTCGCTGAAGCGCCGGCTCCAGTCGGTTTCATTGTGGCCGGTACCGCCAAACACACGGGCCACACCATCCCGAGCGGTGTAGCCGCGCGCGGCCAAGAGCTGGCCGAATTCCGTCAGGCCTGGCGCGTACAGGGCATCCAGCGCGTCATCTCCCCGGTCGGCCCAGATGCGGTGGCGCCCCGCTGGGGGCAGCTTCTGGCCCAGATAGTCCAGGAAGGCCCGCGAGAGGTCTTGGTTGCGCTTGTCGTCATCGCTGCGGCTGGGGGCCACCGAGACCCAATGCGTGGACAGCCCGGCTGCACCCGAGAAAATGTGCGGGTACTCGCACAGCGCGTACAGCGAAATCAGGCCGCCCATGCTGGCCCCGGCCACGAGCACCCCATGGCCATCGGCCCGCGGACCCCAGCGGGATTCCAGGTGCGGCAACAGCTCATCCACGATGCAGCGGAGGTAGGCATCCGCCTTGGCCTGTCCATGCGCTTCCCGGCGCACATAGCCTTCTCTCGCGGCGCGGGAAGCCAGGGCCAAGGCCTTCTCGGGAAAGTATTCGGCGTAGCGCTGCCCTTGGAGGTTCCAGATGCCCAGGATGATGGTGGGCAGGGCATCCGGCCGTGAACCGAGACCCGCGAGCACGGCGTGATGCGCATTCCAGGCCTGGCGATTCCAGGTGGTGCGGGCATCAAAGAGCATTTGCCCGTCGTGCATGCACAGCACGCGATGGGGCTGTCCGGGCTTCAAGCCCGGGGGTATCCACACATCCACCGGTCGCGGCGTGATGTGTCGCAAGGGTGGGGCCTCCCATCGCTCCAGATGGCCGACATCAACGCGGGCCATGGGACGCTCGGTGGGCGCGGCGGCGAGGGCTGAAGACCATGCCCCGCCCCCGATGAGACTCCAGAGGGCCCAGGAACGGCACGCACGCAGCCCCAGCGTGCGACGCGACAGGCGGTGCGCGGCCCCTTGGTCTTCAGAAGGGAATGTCGTCATCCATGTCTGCCAGGGAAGGCTTGGACGCGGACGCCGGCTTCGCTGCACCCGCAGGCTTGGCCGCCGCGGGTGATTCACGGCGTGCCGGTGTGTAGCCTTCTTCGTCGCCCATGCCGCCGCTGCCTTCGCGTGAACCGAGCATCTGCATCTGCTCCGCCACGATTTCGGTGGTGTAGTTGTCCTTGCCTTCCTTGTCTTGCCACTTGCGGGTCTTCAGGCGGCCTTCGACATAAACCGGACGGCCCTTCTTGAGGTATTCGCCGGCGATCTCGGCCAGGCGGTCGTAGAACACCACGCGGTGCCATTCGGTTTCTTCCACACGCTCGCCGCTGTCCTTGTTCTTCCAGTTGCGGGTGGTGGCGATGCTGACATTGCACACGGCCGAGCCGCTGGGGGTGTAGCGCAGTTCAGGGTCGCGGCCGAGGTTGCCGATGAGGATGACTTTGTTGATTGAGGCCATGAGCGAGCTCCGCAGTGCTGGTGTTGGGCGTTGTGATTTGCCGGTGCAGACCATTATGCCGAGCGGGTGGGCTGCGGCCATCCCTCGGCAGAGGGACTGGCGGGTGACCCGCACCGGTGGCCGCGGACCTACTGCGGGCCCGGTAACATCCGGTTTTCGCGCCCAAGCATGTCCGCACTGCCCCAGGAACCCGACCAAAACCGCTTGCACACCCCCCTGTCGGTGCTGCATGAAGTCTTTGGATACGGCGCCTTCCGTGGGCAACAGGGTGCAATCGTCGACCATGTGTGCGCGGGCGGCCATGCGCTGGTGCTCATGCCCACCGGCGGGGGCAAGAGCCTGTGCTACCAGGTGCCGGCTCTGGTGCGGCAGCGCAGGGGCCAGGGGGCCACGCTGGTGGTCAGCCCCCTCATCGCGCTGATGCAAGACCAGGTGAGCACCTTGGAGCAACTCGGGGTCGAGGCAGCCTTCCTCAATTCCACCCTCGGCGCCGACGAGGCGCTCTCGATCGAGCGCCGTTGGCGCAGTGGGAACCTCAGCCTGCTGTATGCCGCTCCCGAGCGCGTCCTGACGCCGCGTTTTCTGGCCATGCTCGATTCGCTGCACGAACGGGGGCTGCTCAGCCTGCTGGCCATCGACGAAGCGCACTGCGTGAGCCAGTGGGGGCATGACTTCCGCGAGGACTACCTGGGCCTGTCGCAATTGGCCGAGCGCTACCCCACCGTGCCGCGGCTGGCGCTGACGGCCACGGCAGACGCCATCACCCGCGCCGACATCATCGAGCGCCTGGCCCTGCAGGACGCACGGCCCTTCATCAGCAGTTTCGATCGTCCCAACATCCGCTACACCATCGTCGAGAAGGAGGATCCCCGCGCCCAGCTGCTGGCCTTCATTCGAGAAGGCCACCAGGACGAAGCGGGCATCGTCTACTGCGCCACCCGAAAAAAGGTGGAGGAGACCGCAGTGTGGCTCAGCGACCAGGGACTGCGCGCACTGCCCTACCACGCGGGACTGGACCTCACCACACGTCAGCAGCACCAACAGGCCTTCGTGGACCATGACACCCGCGACGGCGGTCTGGTGATGGTGGCCACCATCGCCTTTGGCATGGGCATCGACAAGCCCGATGTGCGATTCGTGGCGCACCTTGACCTGCCGCGCACCGTGGAGGGCTACTACCAGGAAACCGGTCGAGCGGGCCGCGATGGCGAACCGGCCGAGGCTTGGATGGTCTATGGCCTGGCCGATGTGGTCGGCCAGCGCCGGCTCATCGAGGACGGGCAGGCCAGCGAAGACTTCAAGCGCGTGTTGCGCGGCAAGCTTGAAGCCATGCTGACCTTGGCTGAAGCCCATGATTGCCGTCGCCAGCGCTTGCTGGGGTATTTCGGCGAAGAAAGCGAGCCCTGCGGCAACTGCGACAACTGCCTGGAGCCCCCCCAGATCTGGGATGGCACGGAAGCGGCGCGCATGGCCCTGAGTTGCATCTACCGCATGGCGCGCCACGGCACCTTCAATGGCGCCCGCTCCTTTGGTGCTGCGCACCTGATGGATGTTCTCGTCGGCAAGCGGTCACCCAAGGTGCGCCAGTACGGTCATGATGAACTGTCCACCTTCGGCATTGGCGCCCACTTGGGAGAAGCCCAGTGGCGTGCCGTCCTGCGGCAACTGGTGGCGCAGGGCCATGTGGTCACTGAAGTCGAGCTGCCGACGCTGCTGCTGACCGATTCGGCGCGGGCTGTCCTCAAGGGCGAAGTCACCCTGCCCATGAAGCAGCCCCGCGAGCGGCTCAAGCTGGCCCAGCGCCAGACGCGCATCCCGCGCCGCAGCGGCGGCACCGCTGGCGCCCCCGCCCGCAGCGCGCACGACTGGATCATCGAGTTCGATGAGGCCGCCCGCAGGCGTTATGACCACCTGAAGTCTTGGCGCACCCAGGAAGCCAGGGCCCAGGGGCGTCCGCCCTATGTCATCTTTCACGACAGCACCCTGGCTGAGATGGCGGCCCGTTGCCCCACGACCGCCCAAGAACTGGGCACCATCAACGGCGTCGGTGCGCACAAGTTGGAGGCCTATGGTCCCGCGCTGCTCGAACTGATGCGCGCCTGACGCCAATTCCGTATGATGCTCGGTTGCTCCCAAAACACCCAGCATGCCGGCCGACACCCATCTGCGCATCCGTGGCGCCCGCACCCACAACCTGAAGAATGTCGACCTCGACATTCCCAAAAATGCCCTGGTGGTGATCACCGGCCTGTCGGGCTCCGGCAAGTCCAGCCTGGCTTTCGACACGCTCTACGCCGAAGGTCAGCGGCGTTACGTTGAAAGCCTTTCGGCCTACGCCCGGCAGTTTCTGCAGCAGACCGATAAGCCCGACGTCGACGTCATCGAGGGCCTGAGTCCTGCGATCGCCATCGAGCAGAAGGCCACCAGCCACAACCCCCGCTCCACGGTGGGCACGATCACGGAGATCCACGACTACCTGCGCTTGCTCTACGCCCGCGCCGGAACGCCATACTGCCCTGACCACGATGAGCCTCTTGCGGCCACGCCCGTGGCGCAGATGGTCGATGCCGTCCTGTCGCTGCCAGAGGGAACCAAGCTGATGATCCTGGCCCCGGTGGTCCGCGACCGCAAGGGCACCTTTGCCGAGCTCTTGGAGGACATGCAGTCCCGCGGCTACGTACGCTTTCGCATCCGGGCTGGACAGGCCAGCGCGCGCGTGTTCGAGGTCAGTGAACTGCCTGTGCTGCAGGCGCATGAGAAGCACGACATCGATGTCGTTGTCGATCGCCTCAGGACCCGCACCGAAGAAGCCGGTGCCCAGCGCCAGCGTCTGGCCGAGAGCTTCGAGAATGCCTTGCGCATGGCACACGGTCGGGTGGTGGCCTTGGAAATCGACACCGGCCGTGAGCATTGGTTTTCCAGCACCTATGCCTGTCCGATCTGTGCGTACTCGCTGCCCGAGCTGGAGCCACGCCTGTTCTCCTTCAACTCCCCCATGGGAGCCTGCCCGAGCTGCGACGGCCTGGGTCACGTCACCGCCTTCGACCCCCAGCGCGTGGTGGGTTTCCCGGAATTGAGCCTGGCCAGTGGCGCCATCAAGGGCTGGGATCGACGCAACCGCTACACCTTCAGCCTGCTGGAATCGGTGGCTGCACATTACCGCTTCGACTTGGAGGTCCCCTTTGAGTCGCTCTCCAAACAAATCCAGGACCTGTTGCTGCAGGGATCGGGTGAGGAGGCCATCGAGTTCGAATACGCAACCGAAGGGGGACGGGGCAAGTCCCGCGTGGTGCGGCGACGGCATCCCTTCGAAGGCATCATTCCCACACTGGAGCGGCGCCTGCGCGAGACCGATTCGCCCCTGGTGCGTGAGGAACTCGCGCGCCTGCAGTCGCCCAAGCCTTGCCCCACCTGCCAAGGGCATCGCCTGCGCCGAGAGGCGCTGCACGTGTTCCTTCGCCACCATGACGGTACGCGCGGTCGTCCCATCTACGCGGTGGAGAGCGCCACACTGCGGGACTGCCACGCCTACTTCAACAGCCTGCAACTGCAGGGCAGCAAGGCGGGCATCGCGGATAAGGTCGTCAGGGAAATCCGCTCGCGCCTGCGCTTCCTCAACGATGTGGGCCTGAACTACCTCACCCTGGACCGCAGCGCGGACACCCTCTCGGGCGGGGAAGCCCAGCGCATCCGCCTGGCCAGCCAGATCGGCTCGGGCCTGACCGGCGTGATGTACGTACTTGATGAACCCAGCATCGGTTTGCACCAGCGCGACAACGAACGCCTGATCGCCACCCTGCAGCACCTGCGCGACCTGGGCAACAGCGTGATCGTGGTGGAACACGACGAGGACATGATCCGGGCCGCCGATCATGTGGTGGACATCGGACCGGGTGCGGGCGTGCATGGCGGGCGTGTGATGGCGCAGGGCACACCGGACGAGGTCGCGGGCAACGACGACTCGCTCACGGGCCGTTACCTCGGTCAGTTGCTGCGCATCGAAGTGCCTGAACAGCGACGCACACCCGCCGCGGGGGCCTGGGGACTGTCGGGACCCTCCCATCTGCGCATCGTCAACGCGCGGGGCCACAACCTCCAAGGGGTGACCGTGGACATCCCGCTGGGTGTGATGACCTGTGTCACCGGTGTGTCCGGTTCCGGCAAGAGCACCCTGATCAACGACACGCTCTACGCTGCCGTGGCGCGGCGGCTCAACGGTGCCGGTACCGAGCCGGCCCCTCATGATGAGATCGACGGTGTCGAGGTTCTGGACAAGGTGATCAATGTCGACCAAAGCCCGATCGGCCGAACCCCGCGCAGCAATCCGGCCACCTACACCGGCCTGTTCACACCGATCCGCGAGCTGTTTGCCGATGTGCCCACTGCGCGGGAGCGCGGCTACGGCCCCGGGCGCTTCTCCTTCAATGTGGCCGCGGCCCAGGGCGGTGGACGCTGCGAAAGTTGTCAGGGCGACGGTGTGATCAAGGTGGAGATGCACTTCCTGCCGGATGTGTATGTACCCTGCGATGTTTGCCTGGGCAAACGCTACAACCGGGAGACGCTGGAGATCCTCTACAAGGGCAAGAACATCCACGAGGTGCTGGGCATGACGGTCGAAGAGGCGCATGCCTTCTTTGCCGCCGTGCCCGCCATCGCGCGCAAGCTGCAGACGCTCCTGGACGTCGGTCTGGGCTACATCACCCTTGGCCAAAGCGCCACCACCTTGTCGGGTGGCGAAGCGCAGCGGGTGAAACTGGCGCTGGAACTCTCCAAGCGCGATACCGGCCGCACGCTCTATATCCTGGACGAGCCGACCACCGGCCTGCATTTCCACGACATCCAACTCTTGCTGAAGGTGCTGGCGCAGTTGCGAGAGGCCGGCAACACCATTGTCGTCATTGAACACAATCTGGATGTGATCAAGACGGCCGACTGGGTGATCGACCTGGGGCCCGAAGGGGGCAGTGGTGGCGGCCAACTCGTCGTGATGGGCACACCGGAGGCGGTAGCCGCCTGCCCCGGGAGCCACACGGGACGCTTCCTTCAACCCTTGCTTTCGGCAGGGTTGCCCGCACGGGCACGGGCACGGGCAGCCTGAACCGCAGTTCTGCAGGATCGACGCGCTTGCGCTAAGGTGCGTCCCCTGAAGTTGGAGGTGGATGATGGAGTTGGACTACTACCTGGTGCCGCAGTCGCCGTGGACCTATTTGGGGCATCGGCGATTGCAGGGCATTGCGCTGCAGCACGGTGCCAGGATCCGGCTCAAGCCCTTTGACCTGGGTGGCCGCGTCTTCCCGGTGTCCGGCGGTTTGCCCCTGAGCAAACGGGCACCTCAGCGGCAGGCCTATCGCCTCCTGGAACTCGACCGCTATGCCAAGTGGCTGGGCCTGCCCATCAACCAGCAACCCCGCTACTTCCCAGTGGCCGGTGATGACGCCGCCCGCCTGATCATTGCGGTCGACCAGCACGATGGGGTGGATGCCGGCATGCGCATTGCCGACGGCATCCTCCGCGCCGTTTGGGTTCATGAACTCAGCATCGCTGACGACAAGGTTCTGGCCGAACTGCTGCAGAAGGCGGGTTTGCCGCAACGGCGGCTCGACGATTCACGGTCGCAGTCGGTTCAAGAAGCCTACGAGCGCTACACGCAGGAAGCCATCGACGCCGGTGTGTTCGGTGCCCCGAGCTATGTGGTCAACGGCGAGATCTTCTGGGGACAGGACCGACTCGATTTCGTGGAACGCAAACTCGCTGAAGGCTCTGCTGGTTGACCTTCGCCGGCCTCACTCCCCTTCCTCAGAAAGGACGCATGCACCATGGGCCACGCACTGCAACTCACCGCATCCGACGGTCATCAACTCTCGGCTTACCTGGCTGAACCGACCGGCACGGCGCGGGGTGCCATCGTGATCGTGCAGGAAATCTTCGGTGTGAATTCCCACATCCGCTCCGTGGCCGACCATTGGGCGGAACGGGGCTATTGCGCCCTCGCACCGGCCTTGTTTGACCGGCAGGAGCGCGGCGTGGAGCTGGGCTATGCCGAGGCCGACATGCAGCGCGGTTTTGGTCTGATGCAGGCGGCAGGCCTGGACGCACCCCTGCGGGATATCGATGCGGCCCGGCAGGAACTGCAGCGGCGTTTGGGCGCTGCGGGCAAGGTAGCGGTACTCGGATTTTGTTGGGGGGGTCTATTGAGTTGGCTCTCGGCCTGCAAGGTGGCGGGGTTCTCTGCTGCGGTGCCCTACTACGGCGGCGGTATTCCCAACCATGCGGCGCTCAAGCCCCTGTGTCCGGTGCTGGCTCACTTCGGTGAACGCGACCACTGGATTCCGACCGACAGCGTGCAGGCCTTTGCCGCGGCACAACCGGGTGTGCAGGTTCACCTCTACGCGGCCGACCACGGATTCAACTGTGACCAGCGGGGTTCTTTCGACTCCGCTGCGGCGCAACTCGCGCGCGAACGCAGCGCGGTCTTCCTCCAGCAGCACATCGGCTGAGCGCCTGAGCGAGCGACAAAAAAGCCGACCCGCGAGGGTCGGCTTTTTGCTGAGCACTCAACCGACCGCAAGGCCGGTTGGGTGCCGGATCACTTGAGGTGTCCGTTGATCAGCTTGGTCATTTCGAACATCGAAACCTGGCCCTTCTTGAAGATGGCCTTGAGCTTGTCGTCTGCATTGATCATGCGCTTGTTGACGCTGTCCTGCAGCTTGTGCTTCTTGATGTATTCCCACACCTTCTTGGTGACTTCGGTGCGGGGATAGGGCCCCTTGCCGATCACGGCGGCCAGCGTGTCGCTGACAGCCATGGCCTTCATGAAGGCGGCGTTGGGGGTGCGCTTCTTCGCAGGTGCAGCCTTCTTCTTGGCCGGAGCGGCCTTCTTCGCAGGTGCAGCCTTCTTCTTGGCCGGAGCGGCCTTCTTCGCAGGCGCAGCCTTCTTGGCCGGTGCCGCCTTCTTCTTGGCCGGAGCGGCCTTCTTCGCAGTTGCCATTTCTATCTCTCCATCAAGGTCGTTGTTGATGTGCCGGGTGGAGATGAGCGTTCTCTTGAATGCGGCTCGGTTCTTCTCGAGCACCCCGCGGCCGCAATGGTAATGCGTGTTCACCGCGCAGAGAAGGGGATTTCCCTCTGAAAACGAGCGTTGATGCGCTCGAGAGACTGTTTTTGTCGCTTCATGACAACCGCAGACCCGATTTCGATGGACCGCTTGCACCGAATGAAGCGCTGAGCAGTCGTTCAGATGGGTACGTTGGGCGGCAGGATGGGCGGCAGTTCTTCCTCGCGCAAGCCGCGAATCTCCGCAAATGCGCGCCGGCGTTCGCGTTCCAGATCACGCAGTCGCGCATCGATGACAGAGGCCTCCAAATGGTCGGGCGCTCGGCTGGCGCGCACCAGCCGCTGGCCCGCCTTGAACCGGTCCAGGGCGCCATTGAGGTCGCCCAGTGCCCAGCGCGACTCCGCTTCTGCCCGGATGGCGCGCAGTGGCTGGTCCAGCGCTTGGTTGCAGGCGGCCAGAATCGTCCAGGCCAAGGCGTCCCGCCGTTGTTCAATCACCCAGGTGGCAAGCCCGTCGGCATGCACGGTCAGCGCCATGCGCGCGGCCGCCCGCTCGCGCCCATCTCGCGCCTGCTGCCACCACTTCAGAGCCGCTTCGGCCCGCGCCAGTCTTACCGCGCGCACCCGGCCGTCCATGGCTTCGAGCATTGCTGTGGCGCGCTGGGCCTGGCCGGCGGCGATGGCCACATCGGCCGCCAGCAAATTGATCACCTCGCGCAAGCCGGGCCGGAAGGTTCGCTCTTGCAGTTCCCTAAAGTGGCGCTGGGCCACATCGGGCTCGGCCAGCGCCACGCTGGCCAGCACAGCAGAGTACAGAACGGCTGGTCGGTCTTCGGCGCTTGAGGACTCTGCCGCCAGCGCCTGCCAGCGCCGCAGTGCCGGCACATTCATCTCCATGAGGACGCGCGCGCGCGCCCGCATGAGCTGGTGCATCTCTGGTGTCGGCAAGGGCTGCGAGAGCCGCCGTTCGGTGATGCGCACGGTTTGCCCGATCGGTCCACCCACTGAGCCGGCTGCGGCTTGCGCCTGCGCCTGGACTCGGGCCTGCGCCTCGCCGATGCGCTCCACCGTCAGCGGGTGGCTGCGCAGGTAGGGAAAGTTGCCGCTGTCGTTGAGTCGATTGGCGCGGTCCAGCCGCTCAAAAATCGCCGCGACACCGGTGCCGGCGTAGCCCGCCTCGGTCATGATGGTGAACCCGATGCGATCGGCCTCGCGCTCCATGTCGCGAGAGAAGTTCAATTGGCTTTGCGCCATCGCCGCCTGCGAACCCATGATGGTGGCCTGGGCCAGATCAGGACTGCCGCTGCGGGCAGCGGCCAGCAGGCCCAGCAGCAGGCCGGCGATACCCAAGGCGGACTGCCGGCGTGCCGCGCCGCTGGAACGTGCGATGTGGCGTTGGGTGACGTGGGCGAGTTCATGGGCCAGGACGGCAGCCAATTCGTCCTGCGTGGCAGCCTGCGCGATCAGGCCCAGGTGAATGCCCACGAAGCCGCCCGGCAGCGCAAAGGCGTTGATCGACTTGTCGCGGATCAGGAAGGTTTCCCAGGCGAAGGCCTGATCGGTTTCGGGGACGATCTCGCCGCGCGCGCGGGCCACTTCCAACAGCGGCGTCCACAGCGCCTGGGCATGCGCGAGCAGCAAAGGGTCGTCCAGATAGGCAGCATCCCGCCGAACCTGCCGCATGATGTATTCACCAATGCGGCGCTCGCCGCCCTCGGTGATGTCACCCGAGTCGGGTTCGCCCAATGCGGGCAGGCGGGGCAGTTCGGAAAGTTCGCCGGCTGCCAGGCTCAGCGGCGCATGCAGGCCCGCCACCACCAGCGACAGTGCGGTGGCCAGGCCCACGCCCGCACCCCGCAGGGGCCTGATCATCCCGCCCGGCGTCTTGTCCATGTGACCTATCATCTCACCGGTTTGTTGCTCGCGCGTTTCCATCCGAACCCGCCTACCCTCTGACCATGTCGCCTTCTGACACAACGCCCGCCGGGGCCTCGCCGCTGACCCACTTTGACGCCCAGGGCCAGGCCCATATGGTGGACGTGGCCGCCAAGCCCTTGACGCACCGTGTGGCGGTGGCCGAGGGCACGATCCGCATGCAGCGCACCACCTTCGACCTGATTCGGCAGGGCCAGGCTCGCAAGGGCGATGTAATCGGCATTGCCCGCATTGCAGCCATCATGGCCGCCAAGAAGACACCCGAGCTGATCCCGCTGTGCCACCCGCTGCCGCTGACAAGCGTGGCGGTTGACTTCGAGATGGTGGAGGCTGGCCCCGCCGTGCGCTGCGTGGTGACCGCCGAGACGGTGGGCAACACCGGCGTGGAGATGGAGGCCCTGACCGCCGTACAGGTGGGCCTGCTCACCATCTACGATATGTGCAAGGCCGCCGACCGCGGCATGGAGATGACCGGCGTGCGCCTGCTGGAAAAGCAGGGCGGCAAGAGCGGGCATTGGGTGGCACAGGGCTGATCCCGCCCGGCTTCGACGGTGGCGACTGCGGCGACCGACCGTCCGGTCACCGCAAGCCAAAGTCGCGCCAGTTCCACGACCGCTCGGGCGCTTCGCAAACAAAGCGTTGGCTCGGGGCCGATTCGGGGTCGTCGCAGGCTTTCAACCAATTTGCGGCACTCGGCGAATTGAACTCCCGCAATCGCGCGGCGATGTGTCGAGCCCGATCGCGGTCGTCGGGGCCGCTGCGTGAGGCCAGTGCATCGGCCCAGGCCATCATCAAGCGAGGGTCCAGCAGGACGTGAGGCGCGCGCTCAAAAGCCAGGGTCATGGTCGCGGTCCACGGCTGGTTCGGAATCGGTTTGACGGTGGTGGCCAGCGCGTAGTGCGCGTGGTCGGTGAACCAGGTGGTGCGCAGGCCGCTGGCGATCCGGTCTCGAAGCGAGCCTGAGCCGGCTTGGGGCTCGTAGATAGCCCTGACCGTCTGGTAGTCCCGATAGGCCCAGGCCGCGCCGACCAGCATCGCGGCACCGGTGACGATGCACAGCAGCGCAGGCCAGCGCGCCACGCGCCGCCGAGGCCGGTCCCAGCCCAGGCACACCAGCAGCGCCAAAGCCGCCGGCAGGCCCAGGTAGGCGTACCACAGTGGGTACTCGAGCAGGCTGTGCAGGCCCACGATGCCCAGCATCACCAGCGCCCCCCGACGGCACAGCGCATCCTCTTTGCGTTCACGCGGCTGGGGCCCCATGCTCAGCGGCAGCGCCGCCCAGGCGCGTCGCGCGGCCAGGGCCAGCACCGCCACCGTTACCAGGCACGCAGCACCCCCCAGGGGAAAGCCCCATTCCGCCAGCAGGTGCAGCGGCAGGTTGTGGGCATGGTCGAAGAAGGCCGGTGGCCGCCCTGACATGGGCGAGAGGGTCCAGGCGATGTTGAAGTTTCCCCAGCCCACGCCGGTCCAGGGCTGCTGCTCGATCAGCGACCAGGTGTTGCGCCAAATGGCAAAGCGAGAGCTGGAGACATCGCCTCCGGCTGTGGCCTGAAGATGCGCCGATGCGCCAAATGCGAGCCCCTGTACGCGGCTGTAGTGCTCGGCGGCCCACCACCCGAGTGAGGCGAGTACGGGGGTCAGGGCCAGATGGACGCGCGTGGGCTTGGGCAAATGGCGGTCCACCACCGCCCAGATGACGAGGAGCGAGATCCCCAGCAGCCCGGTGCGCGACCCCGTCAAGACGAGGGCCGTCATCAGCAAGCCCAGACCGGCCGCGGCGCCGGCCATACCCATCCGACCTTGCGCATGCAGGACCGCCCATGCCGCCGCACCCCACAGGAGTACGGTGGCCAGGTGGTTCGGTTGGCGCAGGTGTCCCACCGCCCGCCCCGCGAGATGGGTGGGTTCCAACCAATCGCCCAGGGCCCCATTGAGCAACTGGGGCGCAAGCACCTGCATCAGCCCGATGAGGGCGCTGATCAAGCCTGCCAAGGCTGCAGTGCCGATGAGCAGGGCGGGCCACGGGCTGTGCCGTCCGTCCGGCTCCTCGAATGCCGCCACCTGCAAGGGAGCGGTCCTCCAGGCCAGCACCCCGAGCGTCAGCGCCACCACACCCGCCACAGCAAAGGCCCAGAGTTCAGCCAGCGCCGTGACGATGGGCCCCTGGCTCCAGGGGAACAGGACGGGTGTGGCCGCCAGCAGGGCCAGCAGCGGCAGGAGAGGGGGCGTGCGCGAGTTCAGGGCGACAGCTTGTCGCAGTCATCGCCTTGGTAGCCGACGACTGGGGACTTCGAGACTTTGCATTCCCAAATGATGGGCGAGAGGGTGACATCGGCCACCCGAAGGGTCACCACGGTCGTGGCCGCAGGGTCGGTCGCTGCGGCAGTGGGATGGCGCCCGGTCAAGGTGACCGCGTTGCCCGCGACCGCGCAGGCGCTGCTGGGCAGGCCTGCACAGAGATCTTGCGCACCGGTGTTCACCGCCTCGGCCACCTTGACCTTCTCGCCGGCCACATTGGAAACGGCGGTCCCCACTTCGGCTTTGGCCACGTAGTTGCGGTACTGGGGCAGGGCGATCGCAGCCAGCACCGCGATGATGGCCACCACGATCATCAGTTCGATGAGTGTGAAGCCAGACGGGCTTCGATCGGCTGCGAACGGACGCGGCGCCGGATGGTTCATGTTCTTCACTCCCGAACGTCTGTTTTTGAAGACGAACGGAAACTATATACCTGCAGGTTCGGTGTGGGAGTGCGGCCCTGTTGTGAGGGTCCGCCTGGCGATACCCACGCCCCCATCCGAGTGACTCACGTGCACCTGCGGACGTGGCCAGGGGTTGCACCCGCGCGCCTCGCACCAAGGGCAGCACCCGGGCGCAGGCCCATCATGGGGCCTGGTCAGTGATCACCCTGGGGGTCGACCGGGCCCGCTGCTCGGCGCGCTGCCAGGCGGCCGATTGCGTAGACCGCTGCTGCCCCAATGATCCCCGCGGCATAGCGCACCGCGTCCGTCTGAGGCAGCTTCACGAACCAGGTCCAGGCATCGGGATTGGCAACGACCGGATCCGTGACCAGCATCGTTCCTGCAATCCAGCCCAACAGCATGCCGCCCACGGTGATGATCATCGGGAACCGGTCCATCAACTTGATGACGAACTGGCTGCCCCAGACGATGATGGGGATGCTGACGAGCAAACCAAAGACCACCAGGAACATCTTGTGCTCGCCACCGGCGCCCTCCGCTGCACCGGCGATGGCGATGACGTTGTCGATGCTCATGACGAGGTCTGCGACGATGACCGTTTTGACCGCAGCCCACAGTCGATCCGAGCCCTCGATATTCCCGTGCTCATCGCCATCACCTGGGGCCAGCAACTTCACACCGATCCAGATGAGGAGCAGGGCGCCGACGATTTTGAGAAACGGAATGGCCAGGAGCGTCAGTGCGAAGAAGATCAAAATGACGCGCAGCCCGATGGCGCCTGCGGTGCCGTAGATGATGCCCATCCGCCGTTGGGCGTCGGGGAGCTTGCGGCAAGCCAAGGCGATCACCACCGCGTTATCGCCCCCCAACAGGATGTCGATCATGATGATTTGACCGACCGCGATCCAGAATTCAGGGGAAGTAAGGGCATCCATAGGGCTGAGGCACTTGGCAGTGAAGCAACCCGTCAGTGTAGGGACCCAGAGGCAGCAGCACCCTGTGGGGATTACGCATAGGCCCCCAACGTGGGCCGGGCGCGGGCACCGACGCGGGGGTTCCCCCAAAAATGGGGTCAGAAAATGGGGTCAGACCCCATTTAACCGAGCATGGCCTTGAGCAGCTTGCCCATTTCGGAGGGGTTGCGGGTGACTTTGAAGCCGCATTCCTCCATGATGGCCAGCTTGGCGTCGGCCGTATCGGCACCACCGCTGATCAATGCGCCGGCATGGCCCATGCGCTTGCCCGGGGGGGCGGTGACGCCGGCGATGAAGCCCACGATGGGTTTCTTCATATTCGCCTTGCACCACTGCGCGGCTTCGGCTTCATCAGGGCCGCCGATCTCGCCGATCATGATCACGGCGTCGGTGTCGGGGTCGTCATTGAAGGCGCGCATCACATCGATGTGCTTGAGGCCGTTGATCGGGTCGCCGCCGATGCCCACGGCGCTGGACTGGCCCAGGCCGATCTCAGTGAGCTGCGCCACCGCCTCATAGGTCAGCGTGCCCGAGCGGCTGACCACGCCGATGCGGCCCTTGCGGTGGATGTGGCCCGGCATGATGCCGATCTTGA
>JBMSQF010000046.1:0-21628 GCA_049423145.1 Burkholderiaceae bacterium | reverse complement strand
CCGACACCGATGTGCAGATCCGCGTGACGCCGCCGCCCGAGATGGTGGCCAACCTTCGTGCGGGCAATATCGACGGCTTCCTCGGCCCGGATCCCTTCAACCAGCGCGCGGTGTTCGACGAGGTGGGTTTCATTCATATCCTTTCCAAGGAAATCTGGGATGGTCACCCCTGCTGCGCCTTCGGTGTACCCACCGAGTTCATCCAGCAGAACCCCGGGACCTTCGCGGCCTTGTACCGCTCGGTGTTGACCGCTGCGGCGATGGCGCGCGACCCCAAGAACCGCGAGCTGATCGCCAAGGTGATCGCGCCGCCGCAGTACCTCAACCAGCCCGAGGCGGTGCTCAACCAGGTGCTCACCGGCACCTTCGCCGATGGCCTGGGCAATGTGAAGAAGGTGCCCGAACGCGCCGATTTCGACCCCGTGCCCTGGCATTCGATGGCCGTCTGGATGCTCACGCAGATGCAGCGTTGGGGTTACCTCAAGGGCGATGTGAACTACCGGCAGATTGCCGAGCGGGTGTTCCTGATGACCGATGCGGCCAAGCACATGAAAGACCTGGGCCAACCGGTCACACCGGCCTCGGCGGGTTACCGCAAGTTCAAGGTGATGGGCAAGGAGTTCGATCCGGCCAAGGCGGCGGAGTACACCAAGAGCTTCGCCATCGCGAAGATGGGCTGATACCTGCGCCAACCACCCGGAGTTTGCGATGAAGTCCATTTTGAGTTCCCTGCAGGCCCGCGCAGCGGTGCTGTCGGTGTTGATGTTGCTGACGGTGCTCGCGCTGTGGCATGCCAGCACCGCGCCGCGCGTGCAGGCGCCTTCAGTGGCGGCCGTTCAACTCACGCCCGAGCAGATCGAGTACGCCAAGCTGATGGGCAAGGACCCGACAGCGCTGGCCACCGGTGGCGAGGGCAAGAAGACCGACGGATTCCCCACCCCGGCGCAACTGGGCTCGACCATCGTGGCCAATCTGTCGGATCCTTTCTACGACAACGGGCCCAATGACAAGGGCATCGGGGTACAGCTGGCCCACTCGCTGGCACGGGTCGCCCTGGGCTTCCTCATCGCCGCGGCCGTGGCCATTCCCCTGGGCTTCCTCATCGGCATGAGCCCGCTGCTGTACAAGGCGCTCGACCCTTTCATCCAGGTGCTCAAGCCCATCTCCCCCCTGGCCTGGATGCCGCTGGCGCTCTACACCATCAAGGACTCCAGCATCTCGGGCATCTTCGTGATCTTCATCTGCTCGGTCTGGCCCATGCTGATCAACACCGCCTTTGGCGTGGCCGGTGTTCGGCGCGATTGGCTCAACGTGGCCAAGACGCTCGAGGTCAACCCGCTGCGCAAGGCCTTCAAGGTCATCTTGCCGGCCGCCGCGCCCACCATCCTCACCGGCATGCGCATCTCCATGGGCATCGCCTGGCTGGTGATCGTGGCTGCCGAGATGCTGGTGGGCGGAACGGGCGTGGGCTACTTCGTGTGGAACGAATGGAACAACCTGGCGCTGACCAATGTGATCTTCGCGATCCTGGTGATCGGCGTGGTCGGGATGCTGCTCGATGCGCTGTTTGCGCAAGCGCAGCGCCTGGTGACCTATGTGGACTGAGTGAGACCGGCATGAGCAACCCCGACCATTTCCTGCAGGTCCAGAACCTCAGCAAGACCTATCCGGGCGGCACCGAGCCGGTGTTCGACCAGGTGAACTTCGACATCACCAAGGGCGAGTTCGTCTGCATCATTGGCCACAGCGGCTGCGGCAAGACCACCATTCTCAATGTGCTGGCCGGACTGGAAGAGGCCAGCGGCGGTACGGTGATCATGGACAACCGCGAGGTGCGCGGCCCCAGCCTGGAGCGCGGCGTGGTGTTCCAAAGCCATGCCTTGATGCCCTGGCTGACGGTGCGCGAAAACGTGGCCTTCGCGGTGAAAAGCAAGTGGCCGGACTGGTCGTCCGCCAAGGTCAAGCCGCATGTGGAGAAGTACGTGGAGATGGTGGGCCTGATGCACGCCATCGACAAGAAACCCTCGCAACTGTCGGGCGGCATGAAGCAGCGTGTGGGTATCGCGCGGGCCTTTGCGATTGAGCCGAAGATGCTGTTGCTCGACGAGCCCTTCGGTGCATTGGACGCACTCACGCGGGGGACCATCCAGGAGGAGCTGCTCAAGATCTGCGCGGCCACGCGCCAGACGGTGTTCATGATCACGCACGATGTCGATGAAGCGATCCTGCTGGCCGACAAGATCCTGCTGATGAGCAACGGCCCCATCGCTCGCGTGGCCGAGGTCGTGCGCAACACCCTGCCGCGCAACCGCGAGCGCGCCACGCTGCACCACGAGCCGGGCTTTTACGAGTTGCGCAACCACCTGGTTGATTTCCTGGTGAGCCGCTCCAAGGACTTGTCGCGCGGCCGCGCACCGGCGCACCCGCCCGAGGTGCGCCCGGCCGATGCGGCCCTGCGGCCACCCACCGCGCCGGCCGCCGGCAGCGGTACCGGCGGCGCTCCGCACCTGCAACGCGTGGCCTGAGCTCGGGCCTGGTTCACCGGTGGCTGCCCCGGTCCCTCGTGACCCGGACGGCCTATCCAACACAAGCTTCGTTTTCCTCAACCTTTTGATTCACCACAGGAGTCAAGCACCATGAACCGCATGGACGTCACCGAAAAGATCATCACCGTCAAGGTCAGCAAGGGCATCAAATGGGAGGCTGTGGCCAAGAAGGTCGGTCAGTCCAAGGAGTGGACCACCGCGCTGTGCCTGGGCCAGATGACGGCCACTCCTGCGCAAGCCAAGGCCATCGGCAAAATCTTTGGCCTCACCGCCGAGGAGCAGAAGTGGCTGCAGGTGGTCCCCTACAAGGGTTCTCTGCCCACGGCGGTCCCCACCGACCCGCTGATCTACCGCTGGTATGAGATCGTCAACGTCTACGGCACCACCATCAAGGAGCTGATCCACGAGGAATTCGGTGACGGCATCATGAGTGCCATCGACTTCTCCATGGACATCGTGCGCCAGCCAGACCCCAAGGGTGACCGCGTGAATGTGGTGCTGTCGGGCAAGTTCCTGCCGTACAAGACGTATTGACAACCCTAAACGGGCTCGCCCGGTAAATGGGGTCGGAGTCATTTTTTCGTAACGAAAAAATGACTCCGACCCCATTTACCGGGCGAGCCCGTTTAAGCCAAAGTCAGAGGCATCGACGATGTCTTGACGCGCACCACCGGCGGCGCGGATTCGTAGGTTTCCACCGCTTCGCCACAGAGCCGGGCGGCCAGCAGCCGCGCCTGGCGGTGGATGGGTTCGATGAAGCGCTGCGCCCGTCCGTTGAGACTGATGCAGTCCCCCAGGGCGTGGACATGGGCCACGCCGGTCAGCAGGGTCTGCGGATCCACCGCAATGCCGTCTGCCCAGTCCAAGCCCAAGCTGCGAGCCAGCTGAGACGGGGTCGACAGCCCCACGGCGCTGACCAGCACATCACCTTCCAGCGTGCGGCCATCGCGCAATTCCAGCGCGGTGCGGCCATTGCCCAAGCGCCGGGCTTGCTGAACCTGGGCATGGCCGACGAAGGCGATCGGCAGGCCCGCCCAGGCTGACAAGAGGGCCTGGGATTGCTCAGGCTGCGCCATCGCAAGGGGCCGATCGGCCACATCCAGCACCGTGACCGGGTGGCCCGCCAGCGCCAGGTCGTTGGCCAACTCGCAGCCGACCAGGCCTGCGCCCACGATCAGCACCGTTCGGCGTGCAGCCGAATCGACGGCCAGCACCGTTCTCAGCCCCGAGTAGGCCCGCAGATCGTTGATCCGCCAGGCGAGTTCATCCGGCAGGCCAGGACAGCTCCTGGGTGCGGAACCATGCGCCAACACCAGTTCCTCATACTGGAAGGTCCCGCGCGTGGTCCGCAGCATTCGGCTGTGCGCGTCAGCGCTGAATGCGTGGGTATGGGCCATCAGGCGCACCTGCAAGCGCTGCGCGGCGTGGATTCCCCGCTCCTTCACCAGTTGTGCGGCCTGCACACCTTGCTTGCAGGCCACCGACAAGCGTGGTTTGTCGTAGCGATCGCCACTGCAGGCGGTCACCAGGGTCATGGGGCGGTGCGGGTCCAGCGCGCGCAGCTTCTCCACCAGCGACCAGGCTGCAGTGCCGCCGCCAACCACCACCACGCCGGCCGGGCGCTTGAGACGAGGGCTCAACGGTCTACCCGCACCCGGCGACTGCGACGCCGCTTGGGCGCCGCGCCCCAGTGGCCTTGCGCTGCGAGCGCCCAACAGGGTGGGTGATGGCAGGGGGTCATGCGGTTCGAAGTCCGCTTTGGTGACGCCGCACAACGGGCAGGCCCAGTCTTCAGGGATGTCCTCAAAGCGCGTGCCCGGCGCCAGTCCGCTGTCTTCATCACCCTGGGCTTCGTCGTAGATCAGGCCGCAGGCGCGGCAGATGAACTGGCGGAATTCGAGGCGGCTCATGAAGCGGTGGCGGCTAATGGAGGAACAAAGACAGAGGGCCGCTCAAGCAGGTTCCAGGACGTCGACGGCCGGCATCACCGGTTGGCTCAAACGCGCGATCTCCTTGCGCAGATGCTTCAGTGCGGGTGTGACGATGGCCACGAAATGCGACTCGCGCACACGACGCTGCACATCGGAGCTCATGAGATAGCCGCGCGCACCCGCGTGCAGCAAGGCAGACTGCGCTGCGCGCAGGGCCAACTCGCTTGCGTGGGCGCGGACATCCAGCACCTCGATCAGGTGGCTGTTTGACGACTCATAGGGCGTTCGCGCCAGGCGCATGATGCGCTCGGTCAATGCATCCAGCTCGCCTTGCAGTTCATCCGGGCGGTCCTCCAGGAATTGGTTCACATGACCCAGGGGCTGTTCGACCTTCCACATAGAGTCAATGGCGCCTTGTGCCACGCCCAGGCCCATGGCGGTCTGCAGCAGCACAAATGCGCCGCGGATGCGTCCGATGAAAGGACGCACGGGGTGTGCGATCAAGTTGTGGTTGTCGACCCGGTAGTTCGTCAAACGCACCGCCCAGGTGTTGGTTCCTTCCATCGCCGAGAAGGATGGGCAGTTCCGAAGCTCCACGCCGGGCGCGTTGCAGTGGACGATGAACATCACCTCATGCGCAGGTTCGCCTGCGGCCACCTCTACCGAGGCGACGGCTCCGAAGTAGTGGTCGGTGCCCAGGTTGCTCACCCAGGGCAGGGTACCGTTGACGACCCACGCATCGCCATCGCGCCGCGCCCGCAGCAGAAACTGCTCGATGCCCGCAAAGGTTTTCATTGGGTTGCTCATGCCGGTGGCACCGAGCGTCAGCCCTTGCATATGCCTCGAGAGGGCTTTACCGCCCAGGTGAGGGTTGCCACTTTGCTCCATGTAGACGCCACACACTTGGTGACACCACAGCATGAAACCGGTGGCTCCGCACACGCGGGACACCTCGGCCGCCGCGCGGATGGCCAGACCGAAGTCGGCGGCAGCAGTCTGCCCCAGTGCCGAGCGGTCGCCGTGGTGCACCCCCATGGCGCCGACGGCACCGAGTTGGCGCAGGACTGACTCCGGGTACACGCCTTTTTGGTCGCAGTCGGGGGCCACTTCGGCCAAGGGCCCTTGCGCGATGGTGCGCACTGCCGCAAGCAGGTCATCGCCATCCAGGAAACCGCTTGTGGCACGGGCCGTCATCGCCGGCGGCAGGTCCATCGGAGCGCCCACGCTGCTTACTCCGCCATCGCAATCGAAAACGGGATTGGGTTGCGCATGGTGTTGGCCACAGGCGAGTAAAAGTTCGCGTGCTGCACGATCTCGTCCAGCACCTCACGCGGCGCATCACCTTCCACCACCACCTTCACGCGGATGGCCTGGAAGCCCATCTCGGGCGGCGTCTTTTGCAATGCACCACCGGCACCCCACGCGGCCGGATTGCCGATGTCGCCTTCCAGGAACAATTCCAGCTTGCTCAGCGGCACCTGCTTCCAGGTTGCTACCGCGGTGATGCCCACCGCCAGGCAACCGCCCAGCGCCGCCAACACGATCTCGCCTGGCGCCGGGGCGGTGTCCTGGCCGAAGAGGTGCAACGGTTCGTCGACGACCACCGGAGCGTGGTTGCCCACATGGCTCAGCGTGCGGTACTGGCCTTCGGTAACGGTGTGGACCTTGTTGGTGCCGCGTGAAGACGGGTTGTTGCGACCCTTGTCCGCGAAGGCCATCAGCCCGTCACGGTCGATGGGGCGCAGATAGGTCTTGACGGTGGTGGGCTGTTCGAGAACGGCGGACATGGTGCCTCCTGAGTAGATGAAGAACGGTCTACGAAGAGATGTGCAATGAGCATGCCAATCCGGAAACCGCGATTCGGCGTGCGACAGGGCCCTTCAAACCGCCTCGCGAGGCTTTTCACGACACTTTGTCAACATTTGTCGAGCCCCTGTGTCGAACTCTGTCGGACTTTGTCGTGGGGGTGCGCCGGATCGGCCGGGCCTCATTCCGAGACCGTGGTGCCTGCCTTCAGGACCTCACGGAGGCGAAGGCTGCGCGCTTTCTTGTTCCGGCAGACGGTGCCAGCGGTAGGCGAACTGTCGCGGGGTGAGCCCCAGCGAGTGGGCTGCCCGGGACTGGTTGCCACCCGAGCGGGCCATCGCCTCCCTCAGCGTCGAAGCCGGGTGGGAATGCACCGACCGGTAGTCCCTCGTCGGGCTTGACGCTGGGCTGGGTAACGGAGGGCTCGGCCCCTCCTCGGGCGCAGCGGGCGCGCCGTCGTCCAGACCGTCGGGAGACGCTCCCTGCAGTTGCTGCAGGTCCAAGGCCTCCAGCAGTGGGCCCGGGCCCAGCAGCACGGCGCGCTCGACCAGGTTGCCGAGCTCACGGATGTTGCCCGGCCAGGGCTGCTCGGCCAGCCACCGCCAGGCACCCTCGCTGAAGTGGATGTTGCGCTGATGCGCTTGGTTGGCTCGGCTGAGGAAATGCAGGGCCAGGGGCTTGATGTCGTCCTGCCGCTCTCGCAGGGCCGGCAGCCGGATCGGGATCACATGGAGGCGGTAGTAGAGGTCGCGTCGGAAGCGACCCATCGCCACTTCGTTGACGAGGTTCCGGTGGGTGGCCACCACCACCCGCACATCCACATGCACTTCCCGGCTGCCGCCCAGCCGCATCAGCGTACCGTCCTGCAGTGTCCGCAGAAGCTTGGACTGCAGGCCCAAGGGCAGTTCGCCCACTTCGTCGAGAAAGAGGGTGCCGCCGTGGGCGCGTTCGAACAGCCCGGCGCGTGGTCCGGATGCACCCGTGAAGGCACCCCGCTCGTGGCCGAACAGTTCAGATTCGAAAAGGCTCTCGGGTATGGCGGCGCAATTGACCTTGATGAAGGGCTGCTCGTGCCGAGCGCTCGCCAAGTGCACGGCTCGGGCGAAGAGTTCTTTTCCGGTACCCGATTCGCCCAGGAGCATCACGGTGGCCTGAGACTGGGAAACCCGCTCGAGTTCGTTGAGCGATCGCAGCAAGGCCGGAGACTGGCCCACGATGCCATAGCGCAGGGCACTCGACTGAACCGCGCCCCTGAGCAGGGCGTTCTGGGCCTCCAGAGCGGCGGTCTTGCGCCGCACCAGCAGCGACAGCTGCAGCACCTGTCCGGTCAGCGTGGCCAGCAGCTTGAGCAGGGCCAGGTCATCGGCCAGTGAACGGTGGCGGCTGCGGATGCGATGACAGGCCAGTACCCCGACGCAGTGGGCTTCGATCTCCACCGGTACGGCCAGGAAGGCCACGGTCTCGGCAGGTAGTTGCGCCCGTGCGACGGCCCTGTGCAGGAAGCGGGATTCGTGGTCGATGTCCTGCACGATCATGGCGTGCCCGGTGGCCAGTACCGCGCCGGTGATGCCCTCGCCCGGTGCGTACACACCGCGCTCCATTTCGGTGCGCGTGAGCCCATAGGCGAACCGGATGCGGGCGCGGGCCTGCGGGTTCGCAGGGCTTTCGCCCGCCCGTTCGTGATCGTCGCTGAGCACCAGGCGGCCGCGATTGAGGCCCACCAACTCGCTCATGAGGTGCAACATCTCCCGTACCACCGCATCGGGCGACAGGCTGCGGCCCACCAGGCGCAGCACCTCCGCCACGAGCAATCGCTCTTGTTGGGGCCAGGATTCGGCATGCGCGGGCATGCTGGACCCCAAGCAAGAACCGAACCGCTGATCGGCTTCTCAGGGCGGTGGCCGCTGCCCAATCGGCCACAGCGCCCACATCTGCAGCCGTCCGCGCATGCGTCCGGCCCGCTCGCCGGCCACCTCGCCCCAGCCCCAAAAGTAGTCACCCCGCACCGCGCCGGTGATCGCGCCGCCCGTGTCCTGGGCCATCACCACGCGTTGGAGGTTTTGAATGGACTGCAAGCGGCTGCTCGGCGCTGGGCCGGCCGGTGCCGTGCTGTGGATCCAAACCGCGGTCCCATAGGGCACGCTGCGTGGATCGACGGCCATGGAACGCAGGGGGGTCAGCGGCACTCCCAGGGCCCCGCGCGGCCCGACGTCCGGATCGTTCAGCGGTTCTTCCTTGAAAAACACCACCCGAGGGTTTTTCCAGAGCACCTCCTGAACCCGGCGCGGATGGCGCTGCAGCCAGTCCTTGATACCCGGCCAGGTGGCCTGGGCGGGGCTGAGGTGCCCCTGCTCGATCAACCAGCGTCCGACGGAGCCGTAGGGTTGGTCGTTGTGTGCCGCGAAGGCCAGCCGTACCATGCGCTGTTGCCCATCGGGCTCTGTGATGGTGAGCCGCCCCGACCCTTGGATCTGCAGCACCAACACATCAAGGGGGTCGCGCAAATAGGCCAGTTCTCGTCCTCGCAGCCCCGCGCGGGCCTCCCGCACCGTGTCGAGTTGCTGGCGCGTCCAGTAGGGCCGTCGGGTGGCGATGTCGGCCGGCGGCTGGTGGAGCGGCGCACTGAATTGCGCGTTGGGGAGGCGCCGGGCCTCGAAATGCGGCTCGTAGTAGCCCGTCAGCAGGCCGTGTCGATCGCCGCTGCGGTCCTCGATGCGCCAGGGCTGCAGGTGCTGCAGCATCCAACGCCGCACGGCCTCATGGTCTGTCGGGTGCAGGCCACGAGCGCTGGCGCAGGCCTGCTGCCAGGCGGGTTGCGCCCGCGGGCAACCCTGAAGCAAGGCACCCAGCAGTTCACCAACCGGATCATCCTGAAGGCCCGGCAGTTCATCCCAGGGCACGCGCACCCAGACGGCCGGGCCACGCTCGAGCCGTTCTCCCAGCGCAATGCCGGCGGGGAGCTTGTTCTCCAAGGGCGTGCCGGTGCCCGCCGGGGGGTGGGAAGCCGTGGCGGGGACCGAGCCCGATTCGGGTGCCCGTGCGCCCGCGCCCGATGGCAACGTCCGCGGCGTAAGGGCACAGGCCGCCATCAGGACGGCGAGCCCCGCTGCCGTGACCAGCAGGCCCAGACGGCGCGCGGGCTTTGCGAGGCCATCCCAGAACCTTCGGTATCCTGACCGCATGTGGATCCTGCTGCTCGAAGCGCTGGCGGCCTTGGCGTTGCTCATCTTCATCGTCTGGTGGACGATGTTCTCGGGCCGCCGCAAGGGCGAGCCGCCATCGCCCGACGACAACGCCCCCGGACGCTGAGCCATCAGTGCAGTGCGCGGGGTGGTGCCAGCATGAACTCCGGCACCTCGGCTTCAAAGGCGCGGGCCTGCTCGGTCATGCAGTAGAAGGTCCCGCGCATGGTGCCCATCGGGGTTTCCAAGCGCACCCAACTGGTGTATTCGAACTGTTCACCCGGCTTGAGCACCGGTTGGTGACCCACCACGGCCAGGCCACGCACCTCTTCGGTTTGGCCGTGTCCATTGGTGATCAACCACTGCCGCGCCACCAATTGCGCCGTGACGTCTCCCGCGTTCACGATGGTCACCGTGTAGGCGTAGGCGTGCAGGCCGTTCTTCGGGTCGGACTGGTCGGGCAGGTGCTGCACCACCACCGAGCAGCTGAAGTGGGCGCGTTCCTCGGACTTGGGCATGGGCCGCATTCTAGGCACGGCCCCTAAAATCGATGCCATGAGTTCCGCGCGCCGCTACCGCATCGCCCCGTCGATCTTGTCGGCGGATTTCGCTCGCCTGGGTGCGGAAGTGCGCAGCGTCATCGACGCCGGCGCCGACTGGATCCACTTCGATGTGATGGACAACCATTACGTCCCCAACCTCACTTTCGGGCCCATGGTGTGCGAAGCCCTGCGGCCGCATGCGGTGAAGACCGACGGGAGCCGGGTACCCATCGATGTGCACCTGATGGTCGAGCCGGTGGACGCCTTGGCGCAGGCCTTTGCCAAGGCTGGGGCCGACCTCATCAGCTTCCATCCCGACGCCACTTCGCACGTCGACCGGACGCTTCAGCTCATCCGGGCCGTGGGCTGTCAGGCGGGTTTGACCTTCAACCCGGCCATGCCGATCGATGTGTTGGAGTGGGTGATCGACAAGGTCGACCTCGTCCTGCTGATGAGCGTCAACCCGGGATTCGGTGGGCAAAGCTTCATCGACAGCGCCCTGCACAAGTGTGAGCGGGTGCGCCGGTTGATCGAGGCCAGTGGACGCGACATCCGCCTGGAGGTCGATGGGGGCATCAAGGTGGACAACATCCGTCGCGTGGCCGATGCCGGCGCCGATACCTTTGTGGCGGGCAGCGCCATCTTCAGCCAGCCCGATTACAAGGCGGTGATTGACGCGATGCGCGCGCAACTGGCCTGAAGGCGGCCCGCCCACGACTGACCGGCCTCACACCGGCCGGAGCGTGGCCTGGTAGACGCGGCTGCGTTTGACGTACAGCTCGGCGCTGCGCAGCAGGCCCTGCACTTGTTCGGGCGACAGGGCCCGTGCCACCTTGGCGGGGCTGCCGATGATCAGGCTGTGGTCGGGGAACACCTTGCCTTCGGTCACCAGGGCGCCCGCCCCCACAAGGCAGCCGCGGCCGATGACGGCACCATTGAGGACCGTGGCGCCGATACCGATGAGTGAGCCGTCACCAACTGTGCAGCCATGCAACATGGCCTGATGGCCAACGGTCACGTCTTCGCCCAGCCGCAGGGGCTGGCCGGGGTCGCTGTGCAGGACAGCGCCGTCCTGAATGTTGGAGCGTGCACCCACCGTGATCGCTTCGGTCTGGTCGCCGCGAATCACCGCTCCGAACCAAACACTGACGTTGGCGGCCAGCCAAACGTTGCCGACGACGCGGGCGTTGTCGGCCACCCAGGCCGAGTCATGGATGTCGGGACTTTGCCCGTTGACCGACAAGATGTTCATGCGTACTCCTTCAGGGGCCGCCACGCGGGCGCAGTGGCAGCGCGGTGTTTCGGCGTGAGCGGTCAATCATGGCGACAATGCAGGCTTTGCGCCTACCCTCGATCATGGCACTGCTTGAATCCGTCCACGCCGTCATCCTCGACCTGGATGGGACCTTGGTGGACACCTTGGGCGATTTCGAACTCGCCCTGCGCGCCATGCTGGCTGATCTGGGCGCGCAATCCGACAAGGCCGACCGCGGCTTCATCGGCAACACCGTGGGCAAGGGGTCGGAATATCTGGTCCAGCAGACGCTGCGCCATGTGGGCCTGGCCGACGACAACCCGGCGCTGTTCGAGCGGGCCATCGACCGTTACCAGCATCATTACGGCTTGATCAACGGACAGGCCTCTGAACTCTTTCCAGGCGCTGTCCAGGGGGTCTCCGCGCTCCGCGCTCGAGGCTTGAAACTCGCCTGTCTGACCAACAAGCCCAGTCGTTATGCCCGGGACTTGTTGACGCTCAAGGGTTTGGCCACGCAGTTCGATGAAATATTCGGTGGCGATGCCTTTGCCCGGAAGAAGCCGGACCCGTTGCCGCTGATCGAGACCTGTCGGGCCTTGGGCCATGATCCCGCGCAGACCCTGATGGTCGGCGACTCGCTCAATGATGCGCAGGCTGGCCACGCCGCGGGCTGCCGCGTGGTGCTGGTGAGCTATGGCTACAACCACGGGCGCCCCATCACCGAGGTGCCCGCGTCTGCCTACATCGACCGGCTCGACGCGCTGCCGCTCCTCCTCCCATGATGACCGAACTGGAATTCAAGAGCCTGGCCGGCCAGGGCTACAACCGCATTCCGCTGATCGCCGAGGCCTTTGCCGACCTGGAAACGCCACTGTCCCTGTACCTCAAGCTCGTCGGTGGCGCCTCGCACGGCTTTCTGCTGGAGAGCGTCGTGGGCGGCGAGCGCTTCGGGCGCTATTCCTTCATCGGCCTGCCGGCCCGCACCTTCATCCGTGCCCATCGTGGTGTTTGCGAGGTGCTCACCGACGGTCAGGTGGTCGAGCAGCGCACGGGCAACCCCTTGGACTTCATCGCCGAGTACCAGCAGCGGTTCCGCGTCGCCCTTCGCCCGGGACTGCCCCGGTTTTGCGGCGGACTGGCGGGGTATTTCGGCTACGAAACCATCCGCTACATCGAGAAGAAACTCGCCGGCACGCGCCGGGAGGGTGGCATCGGCACCCCGGACATCCTTTTGCTGCAAACCGAGGAGTTGGCGGTCATCGACAACCTCTCCGGGCGGCTGTATCTCATCGTTTATGCCGACCCCGGGCGTCCAGATGCCTATTTCTCGGCGAAGAAGCGCCTGGGCGAACTCACCGACAAGCTTCGCTACAGCGTCAGTGCCCCGCAGGTTCGCAAGGGGCCGTCCTATCCGGTTGAGCGCGAACTCACCCAGGCGGCGTTCGAGCAGGTTGTCCTGCGTGCCAAGGCCTACATCGCCGCGGGCGACTGCATGCAGGTGGTGCTCGGACACCGTCTGCGCAAGCGTTACACCGAAAGCCCGCTGAGCCTTTACCGTGCGCTGCGTTCGCTCAACCCCAGCCCCTACATGTACTACTACGACCTCGGCGATTTTCAGATCGTGGGCTCTTCACCGGAGATCCTGGTTCGCCAGGAGCATGACGGGCAGGGCGGAACGGCCGTGACCATCCGACCGATTGCCGGCACACGCCCTCGAGGGGCCACGCCGGAGAAGGACGCGGCCAACGAGGCGGAGTTGCTGGCCGACCCCAAGGAGCGGGCCGAGCATGTCATGCTGATCGATCTGGCCCGCAACGACCTGGGCCGCATGGCGCAAACCGGCTCGGTCAAGGTCACCGAGGCATTTGGCATTGAGCGCTATTCGCATGTCATGCACATCGTGAGTAATGTTCAGGCCCAACTCAAGCCGGGCCTGTCGCCGCTGGATGTCCTCAAGGCCAGCTTTCCGGCGGGTACCTTGAGTGGTGCGCCCAAGATCCGCGCCATGGAAATCATCGATGAGTTGGAGACCAGCGAGCGCGGCATCTACGGCGGCGCCTGCGGCTATCTGAGCTTTGCAGGCGACATGGACGTGGCCATCGCCATTCGCACGGGCGTCGTCAAGGACAACATGCTCTATGTGCAGGCCGGTGCCGGCGTCGTGGCGGACTCTGTGCCCGAGATGGAGTGGTTGGAGATCGAGGCCAAGGCCCGCGCCGTGCTGCGCGCAGCAGAACTTGTCGAGGCGGGCTTCTAGTTTCCTGGTGCACGACCCACCCGACGGCCGCACGATAGGCCGCGAAAATATTGCGGAAGGCTCATCCCTTGAGCCACCATGGCGGGATACTCATCGGCACGTGTTGCCCATGCCCATGACCCATCACCTGCAACCCGGGCTCCTGTTGCTTCAGGGCAATCGGTTGGAGCGCCTGGCCGAAACGCTCATGGCCTGGCTGACGGCCCATCCCTTGCCTCCCCTGGAGTCCGAGACGATTCTGGTGCAAAGCAATGGAATGGCCGAATGGCTCAAGATGGAGTTCGCGCGCACGCAGGGCATCTGCGCGGGCCTGCGAATTGAACTGCCTGCTCGATTCGTGTGGCGCGCCTACGCAGCCGTCCTGGGGGCGCCGGAAGTCCCTTCCGGATCGCCGCTGAACAAGGCGCCGCTGACCTGGCGACTCATGCAACATCTGCCCGACTGGGCCATGCTGCCGGGCTTTGAACCCATCGCCTCATTTCTGCAGGATGGCCACCCTTTGCGCCGCTTTCAATTGGCGCAAAGACTGGCCGATCTGTTTGACCAGTACCAGGTCTACCGCAGCGATTGGCTGGAAGATTGGGCCCATGGCTGCAGCATCCTGGGCGCTGGTGGGAGCGGCGATGGGGGCGCCATGCCCTTGCCACCGGAGCAGGCGTGGCAGGCCGAGTTGTGGCGACGGCTGATGGCCAGCCTGCGACCGGGGGAAGAGGCCGGGGTGCGCAGTGCGGTCCACCAGCGTTTCCTGCGGGCCTTGCAGTCAAGCGCGCCAGCACGCTCCACCTTTCCACAGCTTCCTCGGCGGATCGTTCTCTTCGGCACCACGCACATCCCCCATTCCACCCTGGAGGCCTTGGCGGCGCTGTCAAGGCATACCCAGGTATTGATGGCCGTACCCAACCCCTGCCGATACCACTGGGCCGATCTCATCGAAGGGCGCGAGCGGCTGAACATCGCCCATCGGCGGCACGCCTTCCGCCAAGGCCGCGATCTTTCGGTCTTGTCCCTGCGGGAGTCGCGCCAACACGGGCACCCCTTGCTGGCGGCCTGGGGCCGCCAAAGCCGGGACTTCATCCGACAGCTTGATGCATTCGATGATGCCCAGGCCGCCCGAGACTTTCAGGTGCCCCGGGTCGACCTGTTTGACGACTCACCTGGGCAGACGCTCCTGGAACAGGTGCAAGTGGCGATCCGAGACCTGCTGCCCCTGGAGGAACATCCAGGCCCCAAGGCCCGCAGCGCCCAAGGGCCAGGCCCCTCGCCCGTGGTCCTGGCTGCAGACCGATCGATCGTCTTCCATGTGGCCCACAGCCCCCAGCGCGAGGTGGAGGTGCTGCACGACCAACTGCTTCATCTCTTGGCCCATCCGGGGCCTACAGCCCTGGAGCCTCGGGATGTGGTGGTGATGGTGCCCGACATCGAGACCTTTGCGCCGTCCATCCGGGCGGTGTTCGGCCAGTACCCGACGAGCGACCCGCGCCACATCCCATGGGGCCTTGCCGACATGAGGCTGCGCCATCAGCAGCCCATGCTCCTCGCCCTGGACCTCCTCTTGCGTGCACCGCTGGAACGGTTCACCGTCAGTCAGGTCCGCTCGCTGCTGGAGGTGCCATCCATCGCCGCCCGATGGGGACTGCAAGCGCAGGACCTGGGAGCCCTCTTCACCTGGATCGAAGAGGCCGGCATCCGTTGGGGCTTGAACCAGGCGCACCGAAAAGCCTTGGGCTTTCCCGATGCTGGGGACCAGAACACCTGGTCATTCGGCCTGAGGCGCATCGTCTTGGGCTACGCCACCGGCGATCAGCCGCAGGGCACCGGATTCCAGGGCATCGAGCCTTACGGCGAGGTGGCTGGCCTGGCAGCGCCGCTGGCGGGGGTCTTGGACGCGCTGGTGCAAGCGCTCATCGACTGGTGGCATGTGGCCCGCCAGCCGCACACGCCCCAAGCGTGGGGTGAGAGACTGCGTTCCCTTCTGCAGGGTTGGTTTGATCCGCAGACGCCCACCGAGCACGCCCTGCTGTCCAGCTTGAAGCAGACCTTGGCGGACTGGTTGCAGGTCTGTGATGAAGCCGGGTTTGCCGAAGAACTGGACTTGGTGGTGCTGCGCCAATGGTGGATGGGGGCCGTGGATGAACCCGGGCTGAAGACCCGGTTCAAGGCCGGCGGCGTTACCTTCTGCACGCTGCTGCCCCTGCGAGCGATTCCTTTCGAAGTGGTGTGCCTGCTGGGCATGAACGACAGCAGCTATCCGCGGCGTGGCAGCCGGATGGATTTCGATTTGATGGGTCTTGCAGGCCACGCGCGTCCCGGTGATCGGTCGCGCCGGGACGACGACCGGCAGCTCATGCTGGATGCACTGCTGTCGGCCCGGCGGGTGCTCTATGTCAGCTGGGCGGGCCGCAGTCTGCGCGACAACCAAGAGCAGGCCCCATCAGTCTTGGTGAATCAGCTGCGGGACTATCTGGCCGCGGGCTGGTCGCCTGCCGTGGTCAGCGAACGCACGACGGAGCATCCGCTGCAGGCCTTCAGTGCCCGCTACCGCGAGCATGCCGCGGTGGCTGCGGCCCTGAACCCTGCCATCGGGCCCATGCCCCCCTTCACCTATGCCCAGGAGTGGTGGCCAGCGGCAGACCGCCCGTCTGGGCCGCCGGCGCCGCGCCCCGAGCCAGCCTCCACCGTGCTCACGATCAGGATGCTGGTGGACTTCCTGAAGAACCCAGCCAAGGCCTACTTTCAAGAAGTGTTGCAGGTCCACTTCTCGGATGTCGACACCACCGACGTTGACGACGAAGTCTTCACGGCCCACTCCTTGCAGGACTGGCAGTGGCGGCATCAAGTGCTCCAAGCCAGCAGCCGCAGCGTGCTGAGCGCACAGGCCCGGGGCGGTCCCATCGACTACAACGGCCCGGATGTGCTTGGGCGTGAGGCGAAGCGATTGGACCTGTGCGGCGCCCTTCCGTGGGGGCAGGTGGGTGCACGGGTGCGCCAGCAGCTCATCATGGACCATGCCCGGCAATGGAGCCGTTGGCTCGCCTTGGTCGGTGAGGACTACCCACAGGCTGCGCCCCCGGTCAGCCTCAGCCTGCCCTCGAATGACGTCCCCGGCTTGATGATCCAAGACCTCCTGTCGGGCTTGCGTCTGACGCCAGCCGGAGATGCGCTGGCCTGGGTGGGTTTGGACGCGCGTGAACTCTTGGCAAGGTCCTCGGGCCGCAAAGCCACCGAGCGGGCGCAGGCTCCGAATGCCGCTCAGGCCGTGCTGCGAAACGACCGCATGCTGCCGGCCTGGGTCCAGGCGCTGGTCGCCGCCGCCGGTGGTGTGTCGGTTCGGGTGGTGATGGTCGGGCGTGATGCCTGCATTGAAGCGCTGCCGATCCCGGTGGCGTTGGCGCAGGAGCAGTTGCAACGGCTCCTTCGGGCCTATCACCAGGGGCTCCACGGCACGCAACCTTGGCCCACGGCGCTCAAGACGGGAATGGCCTATCTGGCGGCACGGCTTGCGGCAAGCGATGCCGAGCACTCTCCCAGCCGCGGGTCGGATTCCGCTCTGAAGGCCGCGCGTTCGGCCTTCGAAGGCCATCCGTGGCAGCGAGTGTCTGGGGAAGGCCGCGAGCCGTGCCTGGCGCGTCTCTATCCGGATGCAGACACACTGGTGCTTCACCCTCAATTTGGGGCGGCGTGTGAGACGCTCTATGGCTTCTACATGGATTGGCTGCACACGAAGGTGGCACAGGTGCAGCTGCTCGAGCCCGAGGGCGAGCCGGGGGCCGGGGCTTCATGAAACCCTCCTTCCATTCCCTGGACCCCCTGAGCCTGCCGCTGGCGGGCAGCGGCCTGATCGAAGCGAGCGCCGGAACCGGCAAGACCTACACCATCGCCGCGCTCTATGTGCGCCTCGTGCTGGGCTTGAGCTGCACCGCCCGGGTACCGGCCGAGATCCTGGTGATGACTTTCACCAAGGCGGCCACGCGGGAACTGGCCGAACGCATCCGATCCCGTTTGCTGGAGGTCGCCCGGGTGCTGGGCGGTGAAGCCCCAGCCGCAGAAGACCGCTTTGTGCAAGACCTGCTGCAGGTCATCCCTGCCGGACCCGATCGCGCGGAGGCCATCTGGCGCCTGGGTCAGGCGGCTGAGTCCATGGATGAATCGGCCATCCACACGATCGATGCCTGGTGCCAGCAGATGCTTCGCGAGCACGCGTTTGACAGCGGATGTCTGTTTGACGAAGAGCTTCAAAGCGATGAGCGGGCCTTATTGGGTGCGGCGGCGGCAGACTACTGGCGCCAGGAGGTCGTGGGCCTGCCGGAGCAAGATCTCGATGCCGTCTTGGGCATCTTCAAGAGCCTTGATGACCTCCAGCGACGGGTGCGCGACTCGGTGCTGCACGGCGCACCGGTCAAGCCGTCGGATGACCCACTGCGCACCGTCGTGTCGACATGGCGCCAGTCGCGCGAGGAACGGCTTCGCTCGATCAAGGCAGCGTGGCCGGCGCACATCGAGTCCATGCGACAGTGGTTCGCCGCCATCCACTCCAATCGGCAGCATCCGGCCGTGAGGCACGTGGCCACTGCGTCAAAGGTCAGCCAATGGTTGGCCCAGTTGCAGTCCTGGGCAGACCAACCGTCGGCGGCATCACCGGGGCTCAGCTCGGCAGCACAAGTGCGCTTGTCCGGACGTGCCTTGCGCGCGGTCTTTTCCGAGGCCCACATGGAAGCCGACTGGCCCGGGCAGGGCGTACCACCGTGCTTCGATGCATGGGATGGCTTGCTGCCCGCGCTGGCGGCCCTGCCGAATCTGGAGCGTGCCGCAGTGGATCATGCCGCTGCGGGCATCCGTGCACGCATGCAGGCGCTCAAGTTGCAGTCGGGCCGCTTCGGCTTTGCCGACATGCTCAACCGGCTCGATGCAGCACTGGACCCCAGGATCCATGGTCGAAGGGCCGATCGGCTGCGCGGTCGCATCCTGAGCCGGTTTCCGGTGGCGCTGATCGACGAATTCCAGGACACCTCACCGGTGCAGTTGTCCATCTTCGATCGCCTGTACCGGATGACCGAGAACGATCCACAGCGTTGCCTGCTGCTGATCGGCGACCCCAAGCAAGCGATCTATGGATTTCGGGGGGCTGACATCCGGAGTTACCTGCAGGCGCGATCGGCCACCGCGGGGCGACATTACGCCCTCGCGCGCAACCACCGCTCGACGCAGGCGGTGGTGGACGTGGTGAACCGGCTGTTCGGTCAAGCCGAGAGCCGATCCGGCGCCGGTGCCTTCCTCATGGGTTCGGACCAGGCCCGTGCGGATGCCGAGGCCGCCACTCCACTGCCTTTCTGGCCGGTGGAGGCGCGCGGGCGCTCCGAGCGCTTGGAGACCGCCGATGGGGTTGTACCCGCGCTGACCATCGTCTTCGACCCGGCGCATCGCAACAGGGACGACAGTCAGGACTTGTGCGCGGCACTGTGCGCGCAACGCATCGCCCACCTGCTCAAGGACCCTGAGGCGGGATTTCGCGACGCTGGGGGGCCCCTGCGGCCCTTGCGGCCGGCCGACATCGCTGTCCTCGTCAGAGACCGCCATGAGGCGCGAGCCGTGCGCAGTGAGTTGGCCCGCCGCCGGCTTTTGTCGGTCTACCTCTCCGACAAGGAGTCGATCTTCGAGTCGCCACAGGCCCTTGATGTGCTCCGGCTGCTGCAGGCTGCCGCAGCGCCATCCGATGCCGCCCTGGTGCGCAGCGCCCTGGCCACGCCATTGATGGCCTGGGGATTGGAGGCGCTGCAGCACTTGGCGCACGACGAGACCCTGTTCGATGCCCAGTGCGAACGATTTCGGCAGCTGAACGCCGTTTGGAGCCGACAGGGCGTTCTCCCCATGATGCGGGCCGCGGTGCACCAGTTGGCCATGGCATCGCGCTGGCACCCCGATGTCGCCGAACGGTGGATGACCAATGTGCTGCACCTGGCCGAACTCTTGCAGGCGGTCAGCGCACAGGTGGAGGGCCTGGCGGCCTTGGTGCGTTGGCTCGCCCGACAGATCGCGGATGCCCAGTCCGGGCTTTCGGCAGCCGAACAGGAGATGCGGCTGGAGAGCGATGAGGATCGCATCAAGGTGGTCTCCATCCACAGCGCCAAGGGCTTGGAGTATCCAGTGGTCTTTCTGCCCTTTGTCAGCCGGGTGCGTGCCGCCGAAGACGATGACACCGCCCTGCGGCCGGGTTTGGCCGATGAGGAGCGCTTGCAGGAGGATCTGCGGCTGCTCTACGTGGGCTTGACCCGCGCCCGGCACGCCCTGTGGCTGGGCCTGTCGGGTACCCGCTTCGGCTCGAGCAAAACCTATGGATGGCACCGCAGTGCCATTGGCTGCCTGTTCTCGGGGCCCGACGAGCGCCCCTTTGAGCAGCGGGAGCAGGATGTGCGCGCTTTCGCCGAGTCGTGGAAGGGTTCCCCGAGCCACGTGAAACTCGAAGTGCTCGTGGATGCTGATCCTGCGGCGCACGCACCGTTGATGGCCGGGCGTGAACGCCTGAAGCCCGACGATCTGCTTCCCGTGCCGCGCTACACGGGAACGTTTGACCGAAACTGGTCGATCAGCAGCTACAGCGGATTGGTCCGCGAGGCGATGGCCGAGCCTGCATCGGCGGCCGCCACAGAGTGGGTCAGCGCCCCATTTCGTCAGGACGAGCCCGATGCAACCGGGCCCATCGAAGTCGCCGCTGCGCCTTCTCTCCCGGGACGGACGGCCCCGCTTGTGGCGCCGCCTTGGCACCGTTTCCCCCGTGGATCCGCGGTGGGAAATTTCCTACACGACCAACTCGAGTGGCTCGCCGAAGAACGGTTTGGCTTGGCCCGATCGATGGAGTTGCAGCGGCGCTTGTGCGCGCAAGTCGAACGGCTGGGGTGGGGTGAATGGAGCGAGCCGGTGCTGGACTGGTTGGTGCGCGTGTGCGAGCAGCCCTTGCCACCCTTGAATGCGGCACTGAGCGATCTCGAGGCCGCACGACCGGAAATGGAATTCTGGTTTCCCAGCGATGGGCTGAGCGCGCAGCAGGTCGACCATTGGTGCCGGGAGCACCTTTTCCCCGGTGCGGCCCGCCCGCAGTTGCGACCCCACACGCTGCGGGGCATGTTCATGGGCTTTGCAGACCTGATCTTCGTGTGGAAGGGTCGCTATGGTGTGATCGACTACAAGTCCAACACCCTGGGGCCGGATGGCGCGGCCTATTCGCCCGCGGCCATGACGAAGGCGGTGCTGGAGAATCGCTACGATGTGCAGGCGGCGCTCTACCAATTGGCCCTGCACCGGATGCTCAAAGTCCGACTGGGTCCGCGGTACCGGCCCGCCGAGCATCTGCGGGGGATGATCTTTTACTTCCTCCGGGGCATCGACGGGCCGGCGGGCGGCTGTTGCACGGTGGACATGCCGATGGCGATGCTGGAATCGCTGGATGCCCGATGGCCGGGGCGCGAATCATGAACCCGCCTGTCCCGCTGCTTTCGCTTCTGTTGCAGTGGCAGCAGGCCGGTTGGCTGCGCCCTCTGGATGTGGCCCTTGCGCGCTTCATCGAGCGCCAAGATCCCGAAGCGCCCGACAGTCTCTTGTTGGCGGCAGCCCTCACCGCCCATGTGGACGGCCTGGGGCACACGGCGCTTGAATTGGCTGCACTCCTGCAGGACCCGGCTGGCACGCTGGGCTGGCCCGCGGAAGCCGCCGTCGGCTTGCGCCGGTGCCTGGACACCTGGGGCCGCGGGCCGCTGGGCGGTGCCGGCCACGGCCTCAACCCCGCAGATGGTGTGGCGAACCGACTGGTGGCGCTGGGTCAGACCTGGGCCGCTTCCTGCTGTGTGGAGGTCTGCAACAGGGGGCCGGCGCAGACGGTCCAGGCACCTGCTGCCCATGGATCCGCGCGGGGCCCCTTGGTTTTGTCGGGCACCCGGTTGGCGCTGCGCCGCTACTGGGAGCAGGAGTCCCGGGTCGCTGCGCAACTCCTGGCGCGCTGCCGCGGATCACAAGCGCACACCGAGCCCCCGACAGCGCATGAGTCGGCCACAGCGGAAAGAGCCCGTGCACTGCTGTTGCGGCTGTTCGAGGCGCAGGGGCCGCAACCGGACTGGCAAC
>JBMSQF010000045.1:0-22545 GCA_049423145.1 Burkholderiaceae bacterium | reverse complement strand
CCCGCGATGATGGGCACGGGCTTTCGAAAAGCCGCCGCCAGCACGATGGCCAGCAACTGCGTCTTGTCGCCCATTTCGCCAAGCGCCACGACGCCGGTGGAGATGAAAAATGCTTCCAAGCGAAGGCAGTGTAGCAACCGCGATCGTGATCATCAGCGCATGCGCTGCACCGCCCAGGGAACCGTCACCGCTGCGTTGACTCAAGCCGAGCACGCCATCGGTGCCACAAGATGGCACGGCGTTCCGCTTTGGAACCCGAAGTGAACCTATCCATTCAATGGGAGCCCAACCATGAACGAACTTCGCCTGCTCGACCCTTTTATCCGCGATCCCTTTGACGACACCTTCCGCAGCCTGATGCGCCCATGGCGCGTCGGTGTGCTCGACGGTGCGCCGCGCATGCGCATCGATCTCTCTGAACAGGAAGACAGCTATCTGGTGAAGGCTGACATTCCCGGTGTGCGAAAGGAAGACATTGATGTGCGCATTGATGGCAACCAGGTCACCCTGAGTGCGCAAAGCAAATCCGAAAAGGAAGAGAGTGAGGACGGCCGCATGCTGTTCAAGGAGCGCCAGGAAGGCTATGCCAGCCGGTCCTTCACGCTGGACTGCACGGTGGATGAGGCGAAGTCGGACGCGCGCTATGAGGACGGCATCCTCACACTGAAGCTGCCCAAGAAGGCCGCCGGCAGCACCAAGCGACTGTCCATTCAATAGTCCTGTCAGTGACCCAAGCCCCTTGCGGGTGATCACATCACGGCGCAGCCCACAGCTTCTACACTCGTTGGTCGGTCGACTTCAAACGATCGATGGGTGGGGGATGCGCCATGACGCCTGAGGTCAAGGAATCGCCCCGATGGGCACGCCGTGATGTGATGCTCACGGGGCTGTTGAGCCTTTTCAGCACCGGTTGTGCAACCGGCGCCAGTGCGCCGCCGGGGCCGCAGGCACCGCCCATGAGCTTGCCCAGCAGCCCTCATCGGGGCGAGTCGGGGACCCTTCGCGAGCGGCTGCGCGGCACGCTGGTGGCGCGGCACCGGGTGGGCCCGTCCACTGAAGCCTTTGAGCTTGATCTGCGCACCGGCATCCGAACCCCACGCGCGGGCTCCCGCGGCTGGGCGGTCGCCACGTTCAGCGAACCCGATCAACAAGGTCGGGTCGTGTTCGGTTGGACCAGCGGCGGCGAAGAGCCCCGCCGGTCGGGATTCGATCTGCTGGAGCGATCGGGGCAGCGGCGGACGCTTTGGCGGACCGATCTCCCCGCGCATCTGGCCTTCGGGGGTGAGCTCGCGCTGTCCCCCAACGGCAGCGCGCTGGCCTTTCTCCGCAATCCGCAGGATCCGCAAGCCCAGAAGGGAACGCCCGCGGGATTTCGATTGTGGGTGCTTGCAACCGAGCCCGCTTCGTCCGCCAAAGCCCTGCTTGAGGACCAATTCGTACTGGGCGGCCTGGTGGACGCGTCGCTGAGTTGGCTCGGCGACAACCGCCACCTGGCCGCAGTGGTGCAGGGCCCGCGCGGGCGCGCTGCCGGCGCTCCGCAGCTCTCGCGCGAAGAGCCCGATGCACAGATCGTCGTTGTCAATGCGCAAAACGGCGAGGTGCGCGCCACTTTCCCAGGGCGTCAGGTGTGGGCCTCTTCCGATGGGGCCAGCCTGTTGATCAGGCAACACCATGTGCCGGAAGGTCTCGACCCGGCTGAGGTGCGTCAGCGCAGGGCCTGGGCACTGCGCCCCAACGATCTGGTGCGACGCGTGGTCCAGGACGGAGCGGGGGCTGCATCGGACTCAAGGTCGGCGTCCGGACCCCGTATCGGCCCACCTCAGGCCTTGGCCCATGTACCGCCGGAAATCACGGCCGTGATCGGCTGGCTCGACGACCGCTACCTCGTTTACCGCGGCGACGTCACCCCCGGCGCACCGTCTGGATTGACCACCGGCAACAGCCCCCTGGTGGGTCCCAAGCGACTGCAGGCGGTCAAGGTGATGGACAGCCAAACCGGCGAATTCCTCACCGTGCTGGAGGGGGTGGACCCGCGCTGGCCCTTTTCGGTTCGTTAAGCGGCCGGTTCACCGCGCGCTGCACCCTGGCGCGCAGGTCAGCGAACCATAATGCCGCATGCTCCGCTATGAAACCCTGCCCGTCACCGCCTTCCAGCAGAACTGCTCCCTGGTGTGGTGTGACCAAACGAATGAAGCCGCCGTCATCGACCCCGGCGGCGAACTCGAGCGCATCCGCACCGCGGCACGCGCCCGCGGTTTGACGATCAAGGCCATCTGGCTCACCCATGCCCATATCGATCATGCCGGCGGAACGGGCCAGTTGGCGCGCGAAGACGGGCTGCCCATCATCGGCCCCCACCCCGGTGACCAGTTCTGGATCGACGGACTGCCGCAGCAGAGCATTCACTTCGGCTTTCCGAAGGCCGAAATGTTCAAGCCCGACCGGTGGCTGTCCGATGGCGACACGGTGACCATCGGCAAGAGCACGGTGCAGGTGCGGCACTGTCCGGGCCACACCCCAGGCCATGTGGTGTTCTACGCTGAAGAGGCTCGGCGCTGCTTCGTCGGCGATGTCTTGTTCGCCGGCAGCATCGGACGCACCGATTTTCCTGGTGGCGACCACGACACGCTGATCAACAGCATCACCCAGCGGCTTTGGCCCATGGGGGACGACACGGTGTTCATCCCCGGTCACGGGCCCGAGAGCACCTTCGGGCGCGAGCGGCGCAGCAATCCTTATGTGGGCGGCACCTGAACGGGGCCGGCGCCCTCAAGACTTGCTGGGCTCCGGTGGGCCGAACACCCGCTCGGGCCGCGGCGCTCGCGTGTACAGCGGCTCCACCTTGGGCAGCACCTTCTGGATGTCCTGGATGCGCGAGTCACCAGCCGGGTGTGTGCTCATGAACTCCGGTGGGGCACCCTTGTTGGCACGCAGCATCTTCTGCCACAGCGTCACGCCGGCAGCCGGGTTGTAGCCGGCACGGGCCGCCAGCTCCAAGCCCACCAGGTCGGCCTCGGTTTCGTCGTCGCGGCTGAACTTCAGACTCAGCAGTTGCGCGCCCATGCCCACGGCCATGTCACCCAACTGACCCAAGCCCAAAAGCGACGACACCACATTGGCCCCCACCCGCGTGGCCATCTGCTTGCCCATGCGCTCTCGGGCATGTTCACGCAGGGCATGCGCGACCTCGTGACCCATGATCATGGCCACTTCGTCGTCGCTGAGCTGCAAGCGCGAGAGGATGCCCCAGTAGAAGGCAATCTTGCCCCCTGGCATGCAAAAGGCGTTGATTTGCGAACTGCCGAACAGTTGCACTTCCCACTTCCAGTCGCTGGCGCGGGGATTCCAAGGCGGGGCGAAGGGGATGATGCGCTGCGCGATGGCACGCAGTCGCTGGACCTGCGGATGATCCGGTGGCGCCAACTGGTTCTTTTGTCGCGCCTCGCGCGACATCTGCGCGAACTGCGTTGCCGCTGCCTGTTCAATCTGCTCGGGGGGTACGGCCTTGATGAACACGGAAGACTTGCCCACGTCCTTGCGCACGCCCTCATCAACGGGCGGCGCGGCCGGGGAGGCCTGCTGTGCCCAGGCCATCGCCGGCAGCGCCGCCGTGGTCGAAGCCACGGCCCATGCCGTGAACCATCGCCTGCCGTGCAAGGCACAGCCCCAGCGCCCCGGGGGAGTCCGACACGCACAGGCGCGCGCCTGAATCATCGGCGGCAGGGCGATCGTGCCGTCCGTGCAAAAGCCCTCCGGCGTATCCGGTGTGCTCGTCGCATCCTTGGGCGGGGTGGTTGGCGGGTTCACGATGGCTCTGGGTTCGTCACCAGTTGGCGGGATTCAGATGCTGAGATCGGGGCGGCGGGGCCCAGTTCAAGGGTTTGATTGTGCAACCGGCGGGCCCTCCAAGGCACGGACCTCGCCGCGTAGCCACCACAGCAGCCACAGGCCCGGCAGCGCGGCCCCCGTGCTGACCAGGAAGAACGTCGGCCAACCGATGCTCTCGGCCAGCACGCCGGCCATCGGTCCCACCCAAACCCGGCCCACCGACGCAAAGGCACTGAGCAGGGCGAACTGCGTGGCGGTGTAGCGCTGGTTGCACAGGCTCATCAAGAAGGCCACGAAGGCCGCCGTGCCCATGCCGCCACTCAGGTTTTCAAAGGCGATCACCGTCAGCAGACTGGCGTCGACAGGCGTGGCGGCCGCCAGCTTCACAAAGCCCCAATCGAAGGCCGGCAGCAGGACCGAGCCCATCGACCCCTTGCCTGTGGCGGCCAGCCACCAGAATCCGAGGTTGCTGGCCAACTGCAGGATGCCGAAGATGAGCAGGGAACGCCACAAGCCCAATCCCATCATCAGGGCACCGCCCAAGAGCGCGCCGCCGATGGTCAGCCACAAGCCGATCACCTTGTTGACCACGCCCACCTCGGCGCTGCTGAAGGCCATGGACTTCAGCAGGAACGGCGTCATGAGCGAACCTGCGAAGGCATCACCCAGCTTGTACAGGACGATCAAGCCCAAAAAAGCGATCGCGCGCGGCTGCGAAAAGTAGCTGCCCAGTCCGGACAAGAGGGTTACGAAGCCGGCGCGCCGTGCCGCCCAGGCCGCCAGCGGAATCGTCAGGGCCAGGCCCAACAGCAGGGACACCAGGCTCACCCACTTGGCCTGCAGACCCGCCGGCAGTGCTGCACCCTCGAGCAAGGGGGCGGTGAGCCACCGCGCAAGGCCCTCACCGAAACGGTCGGTCAGCAACACGCCCAGGGCGACCGCGGCGACCACCGCTGCAAAGCCCATCAGGTCGCGTCGCGCGCTGGGGCTTGTGGCCCCGGGCGCGGGCGCTGGCTCGGGCCCCTGGTGCTCAGCCAGCCGTGGCGTCAGCACGGCGCTGGTGACGGCCAGCCCCAACATGAACAGCGCCATCCATTCGTACACCTGCGGCCAGGTCTGCCCAGTGCCCTGGTTCGGGTCGGTCCAGATGAAGGCCAGGCCGCCACTGACGATCATCGCCAAGCGGTAGCCCATGACATTCAAGGATGCCCCCAGCCCGCGCTCGCGCGCATGGAGCAGTTCGGTGCGGTAGGCGTCGATGACCACATCCTGGGAAGCCGACAGGAATGCCACCAGCACCGCCAAAGCCGCGTAGAGCTTGATCTGCTGCGCAGGCGAGGTCTGCGCCAAGGCCCACAGCGCCAGCGCCAGCAGCACCTGCGACAGCACCATCCAGCCCCGGCGGCGCCCCATCAGGGGCAAATCGAAGCGGTCGATCAGCGGCGCCCACAGGAACTTGAAGGTGTAGGGCAGTCCCACCAGGCTGAGAAAACCAATCGTGGCCAGGTCCAAGCCCTCCACGCTCATCCAGGCCTGCAGCGCCTGCCCGGTCAAAGCCAGGGGCAGGCCAGACGCAAAACCCAGAAGGGTGACGAGGCCCAAGCGTGCAAAGCGCGCGGGCCAAGCACTTGCAAGGGCGGGTGAGGATGGCGACATGGCCCGGCATTGTCTCTGCTTGTGTCCTGGGGAATTCCCAGGGCCTGCGCACGCTGTCGCTTCATGGGTCTTCGCAACTCGGCAACAAAGCAGCAACAGTTGTTGCCGACGATGCGATCTGCGTCAGCTCTCAGCGGCCTGCAGCCGTGCATCCCCATGCGCCAGCCCCGTCCACATCCACTTCGGCCCTGCTGGGGCATCGGGTTGCTGCTGGGCCTGGCCGGCCTGCTGACGCTGGCGGGCTGCGGCGGAGGGGGCGGCGCCGGTGCGGCCAGCAATCCCGCAACAGGCAACGCCAGCGGGGGCACGCAGGGAACATCGCCCGGGAGTGTTGGCTTCAGTCTCACGAGTCCGGTGATGGCCGAGGGCGGCGCCATGCCCGCCGAGCACAGTTGCGATGGGCATGCCGGCTCACCTCCCCTGGCCTGGACCGGCGCGCCGGCGGGCACCAAGGCCTTTGCCCTGCTCATGACCACGATCCCCGCCGACGGCACGACGAAGTACAACTGGCTGGTCTACAACCTCTCGGCCAACCGTCAGAGCCTGGATGCCGCCACTCTCCAGGTCGCCGACCAAGGCGTCGGCAGCGATGGACCCTACGCGGGCTACCAGCCGCCCTGCAGCCAGGGCGGCGGTGCCAAGACCTACACCTTTACGCTCCACGCACTGTCGGGGCCTCTGACTGCGCCCACCAAGCCGGACGGCCCTACCCTGGCCGCTCTGGTCGCTCCCTTGTCACTGGGCAAGGCGGTTCTGAATGTCAACCTCACCCGCAGTGCCACGCCCAGCGGCTCGACGGCCAACTGCCTGCTGGTGCGCAATGCCGTACAGGGTGGGGGCGGCACGGCACAGGTGGGATGCGATGCGCAATTCGCCTACCTGTCGTCCGAGGGCCTGCCCACCCACCCGATGATGGACGGCATCACCGCCACCAACCTGCAGGTGCCCACCGCACAGCGCTTCCTGGGCAGCAACGCATGGCGAATCCCTCTGACGCCCCGGTTGGCGGACACACCCACTGCCGTCACCGACGGTCCGGTCGGCGTGGCCATCAATGGCGTGCCCATCTTCAATCCGTGCAAGCAGGGTGGCTGCCAGAACGGCGATGTCAAAGCGCTGGGTGAGCTCGACATCTGCAACGGGCATGCCGGTCGCGCCGATGACTATCACTACCATGCGGCTCCCACCTGTCTGATGGCCACCAAACCTGCGGGCTACTGGGACAGCCACCCCATCGGCTGGGCGCTTGATGGGTTCGGCATCTATGGCTACAACGACAGTGATGGCAAGCCCGCTGCGCGGGACAGCCTCTGCGGCGGCAACACCCAGCCGGTGAGCAATGGGCCACAAGGCTACAAATACCACGTCACCGATGCCTCCCCGTATGTGATGGGATGCCTGCGCGGCGTACCCAGCCCCGACCTGGCGGGTCAGTCGGCAAAGTTCAGCCCCATGCGGCAGCCCCCGGTTCAGCCCTTTGCCGTCAGTGGGATGACCCTGCGCACCGATGCAGCCTCCGGACAGCAAGTGCTGCGGTTTTCCAGCGCACGCAGTTTCACCACCAACGAGACGGGGCAGGACAGCTATGTGAACGCACCCGGGCCCTACCAGATCCGCTGGCGGGCACTCAAGGGCGATGAACTCGAAGCCGCTTTGGCGCAAGGCAACAACCGCAGCCGCAACGCCTGCTGGGCCTTCGAGTTCAAGACCGAAGCCGGTGCGACGACACAACCGCCGATCACCTACTGCCGATGAAGACGATTCGTCGACCATCCCCGAGGCCATTGACGGCACCAACCGCCCCAGACAGGCCGGTGTTGGCGGCTGTGGTCGTGCTGCTGGGCTTGGTCTTGATGCTCAACCCCTTGGCCCGCGCCCACGAAAGCCCGCTGCCCTCGGCCACGGTGGTTCAGCGCGATGGGGGTCACCTCACGCTCACCCTGCGCCTGGACCCGGCGCGTGCCCTACAGCGAACCCTGCAACCAAACGCGGCCCCGATGGAGTCACTGGCTGCACTGTCAGCCATGGAAAGTGCCCGCTTTGCAGCCCTTTGGGAACAGGCCACGCGCCGCTGGTCACAGGAGTCTGCGGTGCTGCTGCAGGGTCGATCGGTGCCCGCCGTTCGATGGACTTGGCCGCTGGCGCGCGATGTGCAGGCCCACCTGCAGCAGCAGTTGATGCCGCAACTCACCGGGGGTCATGCCGAGCATGAACTCCTGAGCGCACAGGCCGAATTCCAGCTGAATGCCGATGCCCGCAACCGCGCGCAATTGAAGCTGCCCGCCGGGTTCCGGCCCTTGTCCGTGACCACCCTGCGGCCGCGTCAGCACTGGGCGGCCGAAGGCGATGCCCCCATCAACCTGAACTTCTGATCACGAACCCGCCCATGAGCCCCTTGTCTTGGCCTTCCTTGCCTCCTGCGCGCAGCGCCTTGGCGGCCACCGCCCTCATCGCGCTCCTGCTGGCGGCATGCGGCGGCGGTGGCGGCACAGCCAACCCACCGACGGCCATGGGTGGCCCATCCGGCCAGCCGGGTGGGTCCACCACCTCGCCGGCCAACCCGGCAACGGCCTTTCGTGGAGACGTGGTCTTGGGCAGCCCCACGGCCACCAGCATCAAAGTCAATGTGTTCAGCGCCGATCAATCCGGAACCGTCAGCATTGCTTACGGCAGCAGCCCGGATGTGCTCATGCGCCAAACCGAACGGCTGAGCCTGCGCGCGGGGATTCCGGTGGAGTTCACCCTCGGCGCGCTGGCACCGAACCAGCAACACCACTACCGGGTCATCTACGAAGCCGACAACCTTGCCGCGGCCTGGCAAGGGCCGGTCGCGGCCTTTCAGACCGCTCGACCCGCGGGGTCGACCTTCACCTTCACCCTCCAGGGAGACTCGCACCCGGAGCGCAGTCAGCAGTTCAATGCCGACCTCTACATTCGAACGCTGGAGACCGTGGCCGCCGACGCGCCCGACTTCCACATCCTGATGGGCGATGACTTCAGCATCGACACCATCGACCCCGCGAAGATCACCCGCGCACTGGTCACTGAGCGCTACACCCAACAGCGGCCGTGGTTGACCCGGGTCGCTCGCAGTGCACCGCTGTTCCTGGTCAACGGCAACCATGAGCAGGCGGCGCGCTACTTGTTGGACGGCACACCTGAAAACGTGGCGGTCTGGGCGCAGAACGCCCGCAACAGCCTGTATGCCCAACCGGGTCCCGATGAGTTCTACAGCGGCAACCCGGAACAGGTGCCCTTCATTGGCCTGCTGCGCAACCACTACGCCTGGACTTGGGGAGACGCCCTCTTCGTGGTCTTGGATCCTTACTGGTCCTCCCCGGTTGCGGTCGACAACATCTACGGCAGCAGCAAGAAGGAAAAGACCAGCATGTGGGATGTCACCCACGGGGACGCACAGGTCCAGTGGCTCAAGCGCACACTGGAGACCAGTACCGCGCGACACAAGTTCGTCTTGGCGCACCATGTGATGGGCGGCGGTCGGGGCGGAATCGAGTTGGCGCGGTCGTGGGAATGGGGCGGGCGCAACGCCAAGGGTGTCGACGAAATGGCGACTCAGCGTCCCACCTGGTCGGCACCCATCCACGAGCTCTTCGTACGCAACCGGGTCACGATCTTCTTCCAGGGCCATGACCACGTGTGGGTGCGCCAACAGCTCGATGGCGTGACCTACCAGACGCTCTCCCAGCCGGCAGACCCGAACTACGCGCTGTATTTCGATGATGCCTACCTCTCGGGGGAAAAGCATGCCAACACCGGCTACACCCGCGTCACCGTCTCGCCCACCCAGGTGAAGGTCGAATACGTGCGCAGCGTGCTGCCGGTGCACGAGACCGCCTCGCGCCGGCACGGCGCGGTGGTCACTTCCTACACCCTGCCCTGAGGTCGCCGCTCCATGTGCCACTTCCCTCCCATCCTGTCCGGCATGGTTCTGGCGCTGCTGCTCACCGCGTGTGGCGGCGGCGCATCATCGGGGCCCGGCGCCCCCTCGGCCAGCGCTGGCGGCAATCCTGGGGGCGTCCCACCGACCACGCCCGCCACCGCCTTCAGCGGCGACATCCTGCTCGGTGCACCAGAAGACACGCGGATTCGAATCAAACTGCTGAGCATGACCCAGTCGGGCTCGGTGCAGTTGCATTGGGGTCGACAGTCGAGCAGCGAGTCGCGCAGCGCACCGGCCGTGCTTCAAGCGGGTGAGCCGCTGGAGCTGACGGTCGATGGGCTGCAGCCGGATGCGGCCTATCGATGGAAGCTGAGCTTCACGGCCAGCGGTGCGAGCACCGCCGTGGACAGTCCGGAATACCGGTGGCAAACCGCCCGGCGGATCGGCAGCACCTATACCTTCACCATCCAGGCCGACTCCCATCTCGATGAGAACTCGGACCTGGCCATCTACCAGCGCACACTGGACAACATTCCCCTGTCGATGCCCGACTTCCACATCGATCTGGGCGACACCTTCATGACCGAAAAGCACAGCACCCCGCTGAGTGCCGTGGTGAGCCCCGCACCCAGTGCCTCGGTGGTGAACACCCGATACATCCAAGAGCGCGGGCACTTTGCGCGCTTCGGACACTCGGTCCCTCTCTTCCTGGTCAATGGCAACCACGACGCGGAGCTCGGTTGGGCCTACAGCGGTCAGGCCGACAGCCTGCCGGTTTGGGCCACACAGGCGCGCAAACGCTACTTCCTCAATCCCCTGCCCGGCGCCTTCTACAGCGGTGACCTCAATGTGGAACCCTACACCGGTGAACGCGCCGCCTGGTACGCGTGGCGCTGGGGCGATGCCCAGTTCATCGTGCTTGATCCCTTCTGGAACAGCCGCGCTGCCGCCAATCGAGATCCCTGGAACATCACCCTCGGCGAGCGGCAGTACCGCTGGCTCGAGGGTGTCCTTCAAGCCAAGACAGCGGCCTACACCTTCGTGTTCATTCACAACCTGGTGGGCGGCTCCGCAGAGGGGCAGATGCGGGGCGGCACAGAGGCGGCACCGCTGTTCGAATGGGGCGGCCGCAATGCGGACGGGAGTCCGGGATTCGCAGCCAAACGCCCGGGATGGTCCGCCCCGGTTCACGACCTGCTGGTCAGACACAAAGTCACCGCGGTGTTCCACGGTCACGACCATTTCTACGCGCATCAGGTGCTCGATGGCGTGGTTTACCAGTTGGTTCCCCAGCCCAGTGCGCGCAACTCCAACAACGGGGCTCAGCTGGCAAGCGACTACCGGTACCTCGCCGGTACCTTCCTGGGCAGCTCGGGCCACCTGCGGGTCACGGTATCGCCCGCAAGCGTGACCTCGGAATACGTGCGCACCTGGCTGCCGGAGGCGCAGACGGGGACCCGAGTCAACGCCCAAGTCGACCACCGCTGGGTCGCCACCCGCTGAGCCGCCGCGCCCACATCCAGGGCACAGGCGGCACCCACCGCAGCCGTCCGGCTGCGGGCAGGTGGGCATCGGCGATGTCCTTCCTTTGCCCAGGCTCGCGGCAGTGCCGCTATCCTTGCCCCATGAACACGCCTCTCACCCCAGTCGCCGCGGCGGCCATCGCACTTCAGATACTGATCGGCACCGCGTTCGCGCAGGGCGCAGCCGCGCCGACCCCGGCGTGCACCGATTTCTATGACCACATCAACGAACAATGGGTGCGCAGCACTGAACTGCCGGCCGACCGGGCACGCATCGGCAGCTTCGACCAGCTGGCGATCTCCAATACCCGACTGCTGATCCGTGCACTCGACAAGCTCCTCGTCGATCCTCAACAGCAAAACACGCCGGGCCTGAAGCTGTTGGCCGCCTGGTATGGCAGCGCGCTCGATCCGGCGGTGGCCAAAGCCACCGGCTTGCGCCCTGCACAGCCCCTGCTGCAGCGCATCGACAACCTCAAGGACCGCGCCGCTCTGCCCGTCCTGCTGGCCGAATTCACGCGGCACCGTCTCGGTGGTCCTTTGGGCATGTTCGTGATGCCCGACAACCAGGATGTGCGGCGACACATCCTCAGCGTGGGCGGCAGCGGCATCGGGCTGCCGGACCGCGATGACTACCTCAAGACCGACGACACCTCCAAGCGCCTGCAGGCTGGCTACCGCGCCTATGCACGACAGCTGCTGCAGATGGCATCGGCGGCCCATGATGACGCCACGCTCGATGCGCTGATGGCCTTTGAAACCACGCTGGCCCGCTCCATGCTGACTGCCGTGGAGCGTCGCAACCCCCAGGCGACGAACCACCGCCGTACCCTGCAGGCGCTGAAGGCGGAGGCATCCGGTTTCGACTGGTCCGTGTGGGCAAGCGCATCGGGTGCCGGTGTACAGGCGCTGGCGGCTGACCAGGCCTTCATGCTGCCGCAGCCCCGTCATGCGCAGGCCGTGGCGCAATTGGCCACTGAAGCATCGCTGGAAACCTGGCAAACCTACCTGCGCGTGCGCCTGCTGGATGCCCTGGCGCCGTGGCTCGACGACGCCTTCCAGGCCGCCTCCTTTCAATGGAAGGAAGGTATCCAGCGCGGCTTGACCAAGCCCAGCCCCCGGAACGAACAGCTGATCTACCTCATCGGCGGCCGAACCGGTTGGGAACCCCTGGCCCAGACACTGGGCGAACTGTTCGTGCGCGAGTCCTTCTCACCGCAGGCGCAGGCCAAGGCCAACCGCATGATCGAAGATGTTCGCGCAGCCATGCGAACCCGTATCGATGCCCTGCCCTGGATGACACCGGCCACCAAGCTCCGGGCGCAAGAGAAACTGGCCAGCTTGAGCGCCCAAATCGGGGGCCCTGAGAAGTGGCCGGACTACAGCGGTCTGGTGCTGGACCCCAAAGACCCTGCCGGCAACTTCATGAAGGTGCAGGCCTGGGGCCATGCCCAACGCCTGGCAGACCTGCCCAAGCCCACCGACCGCAACCGCTGGGACACCTCGCCGCACATCGTCAATGCATTCGCAGCCGGGCAGAACCGCATCGTCTTCCCCGCCGGCATCCTTCAAACGCCCTTCTTCGACGAGAAAGCCAGCGATGCCGCCAACTACGGCGGCATCGGCATGGTGATCGGTCACGAGATCATCCACCACTTCGATGACCGGGGCCGCCAGTACGACGCGGTGGGCAACCTCAAGGACTGGTGGGCGCCCGAAGACGCCGCCGCCTACAAGGCGCGCGCCGACAAGGTGGCCGATTTCTACAGCCGCTACGAGGTGCTGCCAGGCCTGCGCATCAACGGCCGGCAAATGTTGGGAGAGAACATCTCCGACCTGGGTGGCATCAACATCGCCTTTGATGCGCTACAGCTCTCCATCAAGCGCCAGAACATGCCGCCCGCCGATGCCAACGCTGCGGCACGCCAGTTCTTCACGGCCAACGCCATCATCTGGCGCGGCAAGCAGCGGCCACAGGCGCTCGAACAGCAGATCCGTACCGGCCAGCATTCCCCCGGACCCTACCGCGTTCGCGGACCGCTGAGCAACATGCCCGCCTTTGCGCAAACCTTCGGCTGCAAGTCTGGTGACGGCATGGTGGCCGAGGACCCGATCGCGGTGTGGTGAACAAGCGCCTGCGCCCAGGCGCGCGCCGCCGCACCTGGGCGGGACTCGGTCTACTCGCCGTCACGGTCGTTGCTGGCCTGGTGGCTTGTGCCACCCCCGCCAACCAGCACTACGACGAGCGCAAGGCGCATCATCGGCCTGACGGATTCCGCAACCCCGACACCGATCTGGAGAACCGCTTCGGGGCCCTCGTGCGTTGGAAGGCCCAACAGTGGCGCGACGGGCTGCCAACCGCGGCGCGGCAACCGACGCCGGTGGTGGCGCCCGACCTGAACTTCATTCACACCAACGCACGCGCCGGCGGTGCCATGCAACCCGCCGCCACTTGGATCGGTCATTCCACCGTGCTCATGCAAATGGGCGGCCTGAATCTGCTGACCGACCCGATCTTTTCCAGCCGTGCCTCACCGGTGAGCTGGGGCATCGGCCCCCCGCGCGCCCAGGCACCCGGACTCAGCCTCACACAACTGCCCCGCATCGACGCCGTGGTGATCTCACACAATCACTATGACCATCTCGACGAAGCCAGTGTCTTGGCGCTCAACGCTCAGGCCGGCGGCGCGCCGCTCTTCCTGGTGCCGCTGGGTCTCAAGCGCTGGTTCACCGACCTGGGCATCACCCGCGTGATCGAACTGGACTGGTGGCAGCACCACACCCTAGCCGGCGCTGCTGGCCCAGTCGAGGTGCACTGCACCCCGGTTCAGCACTGGTCGGCCCGCTCGCTGCGTGATGGACGGATGCAGACGCTGTGGGCCGGATGGGCCGTACTGGCGCCTGACTTCCACTTCTACTTTGCCGGCGACACCGGGTACAGCGGCGACTTCAAACGGACACGCGAACACTTCCGGCCACGCCAAGGGGAACAGGGCTTCGATTTCTCGGCGATTCCCATCGGTGCCTACGAGCCGCGCTGGTTCATGCGCCAGCAACATGTGAACCCTGAAGAAGCCCTCTTCATTCACCGCGACGTCGCCTCACGGCGCAGCCTGGGCGTGCACTGGGGAACGTTTCTGCTGGCCGATGAACCCCTGGACCGACCGCCGCAGGAGCTGGCGGAGATGCGCACGCGCCATGGCGTGCCCGAGTCTGAGTTCTTCGTGATGGCGGTGGGAGAAACGCGGGTGATGCCGCGGCGGCCTTGATGCAGCAGCACCGGGCTGGCGCGAACGGCCCAGCCTATCGGCCTGCCGGAACCGTCCCCGGCGCCGGTGAACCCGCTCGGGCCGGTGCGCGCACCACACGGAATGTAGTGCCCGTTTGGATGACGATCACCGCATCGCCCGGACGAAGCGCATCCTGACCCTTGCCCTGCACGATGGTGCGGCGCTCACCATTGCTGAACTGCAGCAGCAGCTCCTCACCCTCTTCACCGGTGTTGGCACGCTCGACCGCGTTACCCACTGCAGCACCAGCGATGGCGCCGAGCACTGCCGCCACATCCGAGCCACGGCCCTTTCCCGCCGTGGAACCGGCAATGCCCCCCACCACAGCGCCCGTGACGGCGCCGGCTCCGCTTTGTGAACCGTCGATCCGCACGTTGCGGATTGACAAGAGGACGGCGTCATAGACCACCGACTGGCGTTGGGCATCACTTCGGCGAACCACATCCGGGCTTGAGGTGGCGCAAGCGCCCAACAGGATGCTCAGGGCCAGAGCCGGGAGAAGAACGAGGCGAGGTTTCATGAATCGGGCGGCGAAAAAGTGAGAGGCTCTATTTTCAACGCTTCCAGGGCCGAGATGGTTGACCAGCGTCGCTGTTGGCCGCGCTCATCCGTTCTTGCGACGAGTGGCTCATCAGGAACGGCCGGCCGAGCGCACGGTGTCCAGGTACTGCCAGGTATCCCGCATGAAGGGATGCAGCCAGTAGTGGCGCAGCCAGGGCTGCAGCAGAACCGGCACGATGTCATGCCGATGCGCCTTGTAGGGCATGTAGGCCGCCAGGAGGTTCTTGGCTTGGCGCATGATGGCCAAGCGCTGCGGGCCATCAGGCAGACGGCGCTGCGCTTCATAGAGGCGATCGAATGCAGGTAAGGCGAAACGCGGATCGTTCGCGTCGCCAGCATTGGGTCCATAGGCGATCGACAGGTAAAAGCCGCCATCGGGCGACTGGGCGCTCCAGCGAAAGCCCCAGATCTGCAGCGCACCGGTACGCGTCTTCTTCAACAATTCGGGCCAGGTGGAGATGTCGAACTGCACCCGCAAACCCACGGCGTTCAGGGACCGCTTCCACAGTTCATTGGCCGCCCGGTCCTCCTGCGAAGCCAGTGAGGCGATGCGAAGAACCAATGGCTTGCCATCGGGCGTCTCTCGCCATCCATCGCCGTTGCGATCCACATAGCCATAGACATCGAGCAGCGCCTTGGCCCGTGCGGGGTCGTGCAGCGACATCTCGCTGCGATAGTCCTCTTCGTAGCCGAAGGTGTGCGGTGCAATCGTGGACTGCGCGGGAATGGCCATGCCATGACGCAGCAGTCGGATATCGGCCGGCTCGTCATAGGCCAGCGCAATCGCCCGCCGCAGCGCCACCTTGTCGGGCGTGTAGCCGCCCACCACCGGGTCTTCCATGGCGAAGTAGTGCATGGCCATCACCGCCTGCAGCTCGGTCTGCAGCTGAACGCCACGCTTGCGCAAGAAGGGCGCCAGTTGCCCACCGGGGACCGCCAGCGGTGTGAACGATGGCGGCACCGCCATCCAGTCGAAATCGCCCTGCAGGAAGGACAGCCAGCGTGGCTGCGCCTCCTCCACGATGTCGACGATGATCTGGTCGACGAAAGGCAGGGTGCGGCCTTGAAGCTGCTGCGCAATGGCCTGCGCGATCGGCTCATCCGCAGGTGTTCCCTCGTACGACCGCCTGCGGTAGGTGGGCGAGCGCTCCAGCACGATGCGCGATGCACGACGCCACTGGGCCAGGCGGAACGGGCCGGTACCCACTGGATGCGCGCCGATGTCCTGGTCGTAATGCTCCACGACTTCCCGCGCCACGGCGCCGGTGAGCGCGGGTGCAGCCAAAGTGAAATGCCAGCGGGGGTCGGGGTCGCCCAGACGCAGCTGCAGCGTGTAGCGGTCCAGGGCCTTCACGCCCTCGATGGGCGCGTCATAGTCAAAAGGTCGCTTGTGCTTGAGGGCCTGTTCGCGCAATGCCGTCAGCCCCAGCAGCTTTACGGCCTCGAAGAGGTAGAGATCACTCGAGGCGTAACGCGGATCGTAGAAGCGCTTGATCGAATAGACATAGTCCTCGGCGGTCAGCTCCCGTCGGCCTTGTGCGTCCAGACGCTGGCTGCGCCTGAACGCCACATCATCAGCAAAGAAGATCCCCGGCCGGATGCGAAGCGTGATCAGCCGGCCGCCCTCCTCAATCGTCGGCAGGGATTGCGCCGTGTTGGGGATCAGACGCGCCGGACGAGCCAGGTAATCGTAGGTGAGCGGTGCCTCCAGGATCTGCGCGAGGATCGTGGAGGAATAGAAATCGCTGTTCGTCGAGGGCGGGTCGAAGGTGCTTTCCGGGGCAGGAAAGGCGATGCGAAGGATCTTTTGACCGGAAGCAGCCGCAACGCCGGAAGCCAGGGTTCCGGCCGCTGCGCCGGCCACTGCCGACCCGATGAAGGCTCGGCGCTTCACCGCGCCTTCTGCCGCTCCGGCACGATGTCGACGCGATGCCACCAGTCCTGCCAGAACTGGGTGCGCCGAAAGCCCAAGAGCCACGGCTGGGTGAGGTCGCTGGAAATGCGGTGCACCAGAAACTTGTAGGGCATGTAGGCCATGCCGATGTTCTTGGCCTGCAGGAACAGGGCTTCGCGCTCAGGGCCATCGGGGATCTCGCCCATGCGCTCGTAGAGACGGTCGAACTCTGCATTCTTGAAGCGCGCAAAGTTTTGGGCGCCGAATTGCGGGCTGTAGAACCGCGCGAGCGACTGTTGGCCATCGGGGGCGGCCGCCGATCCGCCCAACATCCACATCTGCAGCTTGCCGGCGCGCGCCGCCTTGAGTTGCTCGGGCCACTTGCCCACATTGAACTTCACCTGCAAGCCGATGGCCTCAAAGTTGCGCTTGTTGAGTTCATTGAACTGGCGCGAGAGTTGGTCGGGCTGCGTGGCCATCTCCAGCACCAGTGGTTTGCCATCGGGCTGGTCGCGCCAACCGTCCCCGTTCTTGTCGACATAGCCGTAGAGATCGAGCAGCGCTTTGGATCTTGCTGGGTCGTAGGCGCTCATCTCGCTCTTGTACTGCGGGTCGTAGCCGGTGGTGTTGGGCACCAAAGCCGACTGCGCGGGGATGGCCTGACCGCGGCGGATCAGGCGGATCTCGCGGTCCACGTCCATCGAGAGGCTGATGGCCCGACGCAGCGCCACGCGATCGGGCGTGTAGCCCCCCACCACGGGGTCTTCCATGTTGAAGTAGAGGTAGGCCGAATCGGAATTCAGGGACCGCGTTCCCTGGATGCCGCGCTTGGCCAGGTTCGGGGCCAGCTTGCCGTTGGGCATGGCCTGACTGACGAATTCGCCCGGGACCGTGAGCCAATCCAGTTGGCCATTCAAGAAGGCCAACCAGCGCGGCTGTGTCTCTTCGATGATGCTGATCTCCACACGGTCCACCATCGGCAGTCGGCGGCCCTTGAACTGAGCGAGGAGGGCCTGCCCGACCGCGTCATCGGCTGCGGGCTCAAAGTCGTACACCACCTCCCGGTACTGCGGGTTGCGCTCCAGGGCAATGAAGCTCGATCGCCGCCATTGCACCAGTCGGAAGGGGCCGGTCCCCACGGGGTGGGCCATGATCTTGTCGCCGTAATGCTCCACCACCTCGCGCGCGACCGCGCCGAACAGGTCTCCGGTTGCGAAGGTCTCGATGAGCGTGGGCCGCGCCTTGAGTGTGCGGAACTGGATGGTGTAGCGATCCAGGGCGCGGATGCCCTCGATCTCCGAGTCGTAGTCGAACGGCTTCTTGGTTTCCAGGGCCTTCTTGCGCAGTGCCTCGAGCCCCACAAAGCCGGTGTCGAGCATCCCGCCCCACACGGGGCTCTTGTTCACCGGGTCAGCAAAGCGCTTGAAGGTGAACACATAGTCTTCTGCGGTGAGTTCTCGACGGCCCTGCGCATCCAGGCGCTTGCTACCCTTGAAGGCCGGATCGTCCATGAAAAAGATGCCCGGCTTGATCTTGACCGTCCAGGTGCGGAAGTCCTCGGACACCTGCGGCATGCCCTCGGCGGTCAGGGGTCGAATCTTCGCCGGACGGGCCAGATGGTCGTACTGATAAAGGCCCTCAAACAGGTGCGGTGTGACCGTGCGCGAGTACAGGTCATTGACCTGCGCCGGGTCAAAACCGGTTTCGGCGGTGGGGAAGGAAAGCCGCAGGACCTTCTGTGCGGGTGCGGCGCCGGCAGAATCGGTCTGTGCGAACGATGGAAGCGCCTGTAGCGCAGCGGTGGCGATGAAGATGACCAGGGCCCACTGCGACCATCGCATCAAATTGCCCCCGCCCGCGACGCGGTCGGCCACCATCGCCTTCATCGCGCCGCGGCCACCACCTGCGCTGCACCAGCGTGGTCGATGTCCACATAGCGCCAGAAGTCGCGCATGAAGGGATGCCGGCGGTAGCCCACCACGTGCGGGTGCGCGAGGTCGGTGATGATGCGGTGCCCGGTGACCTTGTAGGGCATGTAGGCCACGGCCAGCAGCTTGGCGTCCTTCATCAGAACCTCGCGCTGCGGCCCGTCGGGCATCACAAACTGCTGCTTGTAAAGCTCATTGAAGGCTGGCAAATCAAAGCGCGAATGGTTGGCTTGCCCCTTGTTCGGGCCGTAGAGCAAGTCCAGGAAATAGCTGCCATCGGGGTTGGTGGCGCTCCAAGCCACACCCCACATCATGAGCTTGCCAGCACGGCTGGCCTTGAGCTGTTCGGGCCACTTCGCAATCTTGAACTCCATGCGAATGTCGATTGCCTTCATCGCCTTGCGCCACAGCTCCTGCAACTGGCGCGAGGCCTGGTCCGGCTGACTGGAGTACTCAAGTATGAAGGGCTTGCCATCGGGCAGATCGCGCCAACCATCACCATTCTTGTCCACGTAGCCGTAGAGGTCCAAGAGCGCACGCGCTCGGGCCAGGTCGTGGTCGCTCATCTCGGTCTTGAGCTGCGGATCGAAACCCGTGAGCATGGGGGGAATGATGGCCTGTGCCGGAATGGCCTGGCCCTTGCGCACCTGGGTGATTTCCTGCTCCACGTCGTAGGCCAGCGAAATCGCTCGGCGCAGCGCGACCTTGTGAGGCTCATAGCCACCGACGATCGGATGCTCCATCCCGAAGTAGCTCAGCGTGGCGTCCACCGCCGGCATGCGCTGCATCTGGATACCCTTGCGGCGCAGGTTGGGGGCCAGCTTGTTGTTCGGGATGGCGCTGGTGGCGAACTCGTTGGGCAAGCGCTCGATCATGTCGTGCTCGCCATTGAGAAAGGCGAGCCAGCGCGGCTGCGTCTCTTCCACGATGCTCACTTCGACACGGTCGATCATCGGAATGCGCTTGCCCTTCAAGCGGGCCAGCATCGCCTGGCCCTCCGCGTCGTCCGGCGACGGGTCGGCTTCGTAGAGGCGCTCCCGGTAGTTGGGGTTGCGCTCCAGGGTGATCTTGGACGAGCGCTTCCACGCGGCCAACCGGTACGGGCCGGTTCCGACGGGATGCTCCATGATCTTGTCGCCATAGTGCTCGGCCACTTCACGGGCCACCGCGCCCATCACGCCACCGTCGGCGAACGTGTAATAGAAACGCGGCGCCGGGCTGGCCAGGCGCACCTCGAAGGAGTAGCGGTCCAACACCCGGATGCCCTCGACGTCGGCGTCGTAGTTGAAGGGCTTTTTCTCCGCAAGGGTCTTCTTGCGCAGTTCCGACAGCCCCAGGATGCGGGCGTTTTCCAGTTGGAACAGGCTCGGGCTCTTGGTCTTGGGGTCGTAGTGGCGCTTGACCGTGTACACATAGTCCTCGGCCGTCAGTTCCCGCTTGCCTTGGGCATTCAGGCGTTTGCTGTCCTTGAAGGCCGGGTCGTCGGCGAACAGGATGCCGGGCTTGATGCGAAACACAAAGCGCGTGTAGTTGTCACTGATCTCCGGCAGCGCTGCGGCCGTCTGGGGCACCACCTTGGCCGGCCGCGCCAGCGGGTCGTAGGTCAGGGGCGACTCGAAGATGTTGGCCGCGATGATGCGCGAATACGCGTCGGAGATCTGCGCCGGGTCGAAACCGGTCTCGGCGATCGGAAAGGCATAACGCAGGGTCTTCGGCGTGGACGTTGCGGCGGGTGCGGACTGTGCCCAGCTCTCATCCGGACCGAGCAGGCCCGCACTCCAAAGGGCCACCGAAGCCAAGGCGGCCACCGAGGTGAACCGGCGAAGGGCAGCAGACAGAATTTGTGGAGGAGTCGTCATGAAAACCAATCGGGCGGCACAGACTCGTGGGCGGTTCACCGTCTCAGCGGTCGAGACACAAAGCGCGGAGTCTAGCGGCCCACCGCTGCGGGGAGAACCCCGATTCACCCCGAAGGCATCCCCATCGACCCCAGCAGCCGAGCAAGCCCCTGCGACCTGGTCGGAATTCCTGCGGGACGGGGGGAAAACGCCCGGAGGCAAACAGGGCGAGGGCCGCTAGACTCGCGCATCCCGCGAAAGCCGGGTTCCGAGCACACCCCCGGTGGACACGGGCCTCGCGCGGATGTGGCGATTTCTGGAGTTTGCAACCCATGCTGGCCTACCTCATCAGGCGCTTGTGGCAAATGATCCCCACTCTGTTGGGCGTCGTGCTGCTCGTCTTCATCCTCTTCAAGTACTTCGGCGGAGACCCGGCAGAAATACTCGGTGGCCTCAACGCCACCCCGGAGCAGATCGATGCCATCCGCCAACAGCTCGGCCTGAACGAGCCGGTGGCGGTGCAGTTCTGGATCTTCATCAAGTCGATCGCCACCTTTGATTTCGGCAAGAGCTGGGCCACCAATGAAGCCGTCAGCAATCTCTTTGCCACGCGACTGCCGGCCACGCTGACGGTGATGTTGCCGATCCTGATTCTGGACGTCCTGTTGGCCCTGCCGATTGCCATGTGGGTGGCGTACAAGCGCGGCTCGCTGACCGACCGCACCATCATGGTCATCACCACGGTGGCGCTGTCCATCTCATTCCTTGTCTACATCATCGTGGGCCAGTACTTCTTCGGTTTCGTGCTGGGCTGGTTTCCGGTGCAAGGCTGGACCGACAGCACCTGGAAGAACCTCATCACCTACGCGCCGCTGCCCGTCTTGCTGGCGGTGATGGTGGGCATCAGCCCGCAGACACGCCTCTACCGCAGCTTCTTTCTGGACGAACTGGGTCAGGACTATGTGCGAACCGCGCGCGCCAAGGGCCTCACTGAAAACACGGTGCTGTTCAAGCATGTGATGCGCAACGCGATGATCCCCATCATCACCAACATCGGTTTGGCATTGCCCAGCGTGTTCATCGGCTCCTTCCTCATCGAAACCTTCTTCTCCATTCCGGGCCTGGGGCGCGAGGTGCTGCTGGCGGTGAACCGGTCTGACTACCCGGTCATCCAGGCCATCACGGTCTACCTGGCCATGCTGACCATGGTGATCAACCTGTTGACCGACGTGATGTACAAGGCCATCGACCCCCGGGTGGTACTCAAATGAGCGCCGCCTTGACTTCATCGACCAGCAACGCCCCGGCAGGCCCCGAGCGTTCCGAGGGCGTCTGGGCCGCCGCCTGGCGCCGCTACAAGGCCGACCGCGTGGGCATGGTCTCGCTGGTCATCGTGCTGATGTTCCTGGTGCTGATCGCGGCCTCTGCGCTCGACCTGGTCGGCAAGGATTGGCAGAAGGAAGTCGGCGTGCCCAATGCGCCGCCCACTTTCATGGGTCCGGCGCCCCCCGAGGCCACCGGTGTGATCGAAGTCCCCAAGGGGCCGAATGTGGATATCTCGGCCATCGACCCGCTGGCACCGAAATATGCCGAGTGGGCCGAAAAGGCCAAGGCCTATGCAACCACCGAGACGGTCAAGGCCGAGACCCTGCCCCTGGGCGGCGACCGCCTGGGCCGCGACGTGCTGTCCAAGGCCATCAAGGGCACCGAGATCTCCGTCTTCGTCGGTGTGCTGGCTGCGCTGGTGGCCACCTTCCTGGGTACCTTGCTTGGCGCGCTGTCGGGCTACCTGGGCGGCAAGGTGGGCGATTTCTTCGAGTGGCTCTACAACGTCTTCGAGGCGGTGCCCGGCATCCTGCTGATCTTCGCTTTTGCCGCCGTTTTCGGGCGTGGCATCGGCACGGTGGTGCTCATCCTGGGCCTCACGGGCTGGACGGGCCTGTACCGCCAGGTGCGCGCCGAATTCATGAAGCACCGCTCTCGCGAATACGTGCGCTCGGCCGAGGCCATCGGCGCTTCGGAGCTTTCGCGCATGTTCAAGCACATCCTGCCCAACATCTCGCATGTGATTCTGGTGCGCATGGGCCTGCTGGTGGTGGGCTTCATCAAGAGCGAGGTGATCCTGT
>JBMSQF010000044.1:0-22586 GCA_049423145.1 Burkholderiaceae bacterium | reverse complement strand
CTGCAGGCGCAGACGGAGGACCTGGACCCGCGCGCCCGAGGGACCACCGCCGGCGAACCTGCCACGGGCGCCTGGGCAGGAGGAACGCCGCCATGAGCCCGGTCATTCCCATTCAGGCAGCCGCCGCCTGTCCCACCGATACACCGGCGGGCGGGCACCCCGTGCTGCGCGAGCGCGGACAGCGGGAAGTCTTTTGTGGGCTCACCGGGATCATTTGGCTGCACCGCAAGATCCAGGATGCCTTCTTCCTCGTGGTGGGGTCTCGCACCTGCGCGCACTTGGTGCAGTCTGCAGCGGGCGTGATGATCTTTGCCGAGCCCCGCTTCGCCACGGCCATCATCGACGACCGCGACTTGGCCGGACTGGCCGACGCCCACGACGAACTGGACCGTGTGGTCAAGCAGTTGCTCGGCCGGCGGCCGGATATCAAGACGCTCTTCCTGGTGGGCTCATGCCCCAGCGAGGTGATCAAGCTCGACCTCTCGCGCGCCGCGCAACGGCTGTCGCAGGTGTTCGCACCCGCCGTGCGCATCCTGAACTATTCGGGCAGTGGCATCGAAACCACCTTTACGCAGGGCGAGGACGCCTGCCTGGCCTCGCTGGTGCCCAGCCTTCCGTCCGCCGCCGAGTCGGCCGCGGCCACGCCCTCTTTGATGGTGGTCGGCGCCTTGCCGGATGTGGTGGAGGATCAGTTCGCTCGGCTCTTGGCCGCCATGGGGCTGGGCTCGGTGCACTTCATGCCACCGCGCCGCTCGACGGAACTGCCGTCCGTGGGCCCCAACACCCGATTCCTGCTGGCCCAGCCCTTTTTGGCCGATACCGCGCGGGCCTTGGAGGCCCGAGGCGCGCGCCGGGTGGCCGCACCCTTTCCCTTCGGTGTCGAGGGCACCACGGCCTGGCTGAAGGCCGGGGCTGCCGCGATGGGCGTGGGCGCGGATGTGGTGGACGAGGTGACCGCGCCCGCCCGAGAACGCGCCGGCGCCGCACTGGCGCGATTGCGGCCGGCCCTGCAAGGGCGGCGCCTCTTCTTCTTCCCGGACTCACAACTCGAGATTCCCTTGGGACGCTTTCTCCACCGCGAGTTGGGGATGCAGCTCATCGAGGTCGGGACCCCCTACCTGCACCGGCAGCACATGGCAGAGGAACTGGCCTTGCTGCCATCGGATGTCCGCCTTTCAGAAGGACAGGACGTGGAGCGGCAGCTCGACCGCTGCCGACAGGCCAAGCCTGACATCGTGGTGTGCGGATTGGGCCTGGCCAATCCGCTGGAGATGGAAGGGATGACCACCAAATGGGCGATCGAACTGGTGTTCTCGCCCGTGCACGGCTACGACCAGGCTGCCGATCTCGCGCAACTCTTCGCCCGTCCGCTGGACCGCCGTCAGCGGCTGGCAGCCTGATCCCGCTGGAACCCGCACCATGCAGTTGACGCTCTGGACCTACGAAGGACCGCCCCACGTGGGCGCGATGCGCGTGGCCACGGCGCTGCGGGATGTGCACTACGTTCTGCATGCGCCGCAGGGCGACACCTACGCCGATCTGCTGTTCACCATGATCGAGCGACGAGGCCAGCGCCCGCCCGTCACCTACACGACCTTCCAGGCGCGCGACCTGGGCGGTGATACCGCCGAACTCTTCAAGACCGCCGTTCGAGAAGCACACGACCGCTTCCAGCCCGGCGCCCTGCTGGTCGGCGCGTCCTGCACGGCCGAGCTCATCCAGGACGATCCCGGCGGCCTGGCCCAAGCGCTCAACCTACCGATCCCCGTGGTGCCGTTGGAGTTGCCCTCGTATCAACGCAAGGAGAACTGGGGCGCGGCCGAGACGCTGTACCACCTGGTGCGCACCCTGCTGCATGCACAGTCCCGAGCGGCAGACGCGGGCGTGCGCACGGGCCTGCAAGGGCGACGGCCCCGCTGCAATCTGCTGGGGCCCACGGCCCTGGGTTTCCGCCACCGGGATGACGTCACGGAAATCACGCGCCTCCTGTCCGATCTGGAAGTGGACGTCTCGGTGGTGGCCCCCATTGGCGCCACCACCCCCGCCCTGGTGCGCCTCCCCCAAGCGGATTTCAATGTGGTTCTCTACGCCGAAACCGGCGCCACCACGGCGCAATGGCTGCAACGGCAGTTCAAGCAGCCCACGGTGCGCACCACGCCCATCGGCGTTCAAGGAACCCGCGACTTCATCGCCGAAGTCAAGGCGGTCGTCGAGTCTCTGGGCGGTCGCATCGGGTCCATCAACGATGCGCATTCGCGGTCACCCTGGTACTCGCGTTCAGTGGACTCCACCTACCTGACCGGCAAACGCGTGTTCATCTTTGGTGACGCCACGCATGCCGTGGCTGCCGCCCGAGTGGCCACGCGAGAGATGGGTTTCCATGTGGTGGGACTGGGCAGCTACAGCCGCGAACACGCTCGAGAAGTTCGCGAAGCCGCTTCGGCACTGGGCCTGGAGGCACTGATCACCGACGACTACCTGCAGGTCGAGGAAACCGTGGCGGCTCTGCAGCCCGAACTCGTCCTGGGTACGCAGATGGAACGGCACATCGCCAAGCGCCTGGGCATTCCTTGTGCGGTGATCTCCGCCCCCGTCCATGTGCAGGACTTCCCGGCGCGATACGCACCGCAGATGGGCTTTGAAGGTGCCAACGTGCTGTTCGACACCTGGGTCCACCCTTTGATGATGGGGCTGGAGGAACACCTCCTGCACATGTTCAAGGATGACTTCGAGTTCCATCAGGAGGCCGCCCCCTCGCACCTGGGCAGTACCCAGCGAGCAGTCTCCGGAACCCCTCAGCCCCCGACATCCGCCACTGCAGAACCCGCGCCCGCCGTGCCGACGCCAGCGGGCATCCGCTGGACATCCGACGGTGAATTGGAGCTCAAGAAGATTCCGTTCTTCGTTCGCGGCAAAGCCAAGCGAAACACGGAACGCTATGCGCTGGACCGGGGGATCGCCTTGATCACCGTCGAAACACTTTATGACGCCAAGGCCCATTTCAGTCAGTGAGGAGCGCAGCCCTGCGCTCATGAAGGTGACCATCGTGACGATGGACAGTCACCTCTGTGCCGCTGCGGAACGGGCCAACCGGAGCCTGGCTCAACAACTGCCCGGGATTCGCCTGACGGTGCACGCCGCTTCCGAGTGGTCGGACAGCCCGGCCCGGCTTCAGGCGTGTCTCGATGACGTGGCTGGTGCCGATATCGTCATCGCGGCCATGCTGTTCCTGGAGGACCACTACACCCCCCTCCTGCCCGCCCTGCGCGCGCGCCGCGATCAGTGCGATGCGATGGTGTGCATCCTCTCCGCCGCCGAGGTGACCAAGCTGACCCGCCTGGGCAAGCTGGACATGCAGGCCCCGCAAAGCGGGCCCATGGCCTTCCTGAAGAATCTCCGGGGCAAGCACCGACCCGGGGAGGCCGGTGGCAGCAAGTCCACGGCCGGCGAGCGCCAGATGAAGATGCTGCGGCGCCTTCCCAAAATCTTGAAATACATCCCGGGCACCGCCCAGGACCTGCGCGCGTACTTCCTCAGCCTTCAGTACTGGCTCTCAGGCTCCGAAAGCAACATCGGTGGGATGGTTCACTTTCTGGTGGACCGCTACGCCGCCGGCCCGCGCTCGTCGCTCAAGGGGCGTGCCAAGCCCGCCGAGCCCCGTGAATATCCGGAAGTCGGGGTCTACCACCCCCGCATGCAGCACCCCGCGGCCGTCGGTCGGATGGCCAACACCCTGGACGCACTGCCGAGCACCGCGACCACCGGGTCGCGCGGCACGGTGGGTCTGCTGCTCATGCGGTCCTATCTGCTCGCAGGCAACACCGCCCATTACGACGGGGTGATCACCGCACTGGAAGCCCGTGGGCTTCGCGTCATCCCGGCATTCGCTTCGGGTCTGGACATGCGCGCGGCCATTGAGACCTTCCACATGAAGGACGGCCACAGCACGATCGATGCCCTGCTGTCCCTCACCGCCTTCTCCTTGGTCGGCGGACCGGCCTACAACGACAGCCAAGCGGCCGAAGAAATCCTCGCGCGGCTTGACGTGCCGTACTTCGCCTCCTACCCCGTGGAATTCCAGACGCTGGATCAGTGGGGCGCATCCGACCGTGGACTGCTGCCGGTCGAGGCTACGATGATGGTGGCGATCCCGGAGCTCGATGGATCCAGCGGTGCGATGGTCTTCGGTGGACGCAGCAGTGCCGGACAGGTGGCCTGCACGGGTTGCTCGCACCGTTGCACCTTCGAGCACTCGCCGGACTCCCACGACATGCACAGTTGCATCGAGCGGGCCGACATGCTGGCCGCCCGCATGGGCCGCATCGTCGATTTGCGTCGCGCGCGCCGCGCCGACAAGCGGGTGGCGCTGGTGATCTTCAATTTCCCGCCCAATGCCGGAAACACCGGAACGGCCGCTTATCTCTCGGTCTTCGAGTCGCTCTACAACACGATGCGCATGCTGCGTGAACAAGGCTACACGCTGGACGTGCCGGGCTCTGTTGACGAACTGCGGCGCGACATCACCGAAGGCAATGCGCAAACGTACGGCGCCATGGCCAATGTTCACGCCCTGATCGGTGCAGAAGAACATGTCCGCCGGGAGAAACACCTGAGCGAAATCGAAGCCCAATGGGGCCCCTCCCCGGGCCGGCAGCAAACCGACGGGCGCCACATCTGGGTGCTGGGCAAACAGTACGGCAATGTCTTCGTGGGCATCCAGCCGGCTTTCGGCTATGAAGGCGATCCCATGCGGCTGCTCTTCGAAAAGGGCTTCGCACCGACACACGCCTTCAGCGCCTTCTATCGCTGGCTGAAGGAAGACTTCAACGCGCATGCCGTCCTTCACTACGGCACCCATGGCGCTCTGGAGTTCATGCCGGGCAAGCAGACCGGCATGACGGCCAATTGCTGGCCCGACCGGCTGATCGGCGACCTGCCCAATCTGTACCTCTACGCCTCCAACAACCCGTCTGAAGGGACGATCGCCAAGCGCCGGGCGGCGGCAACACTCATCAGTTACCTCACGCCCCCGGTGGCCCAAGCCGATCTGTACAAAGGACTGGCCGACCTGAAGGCGCTCGTGGAACGGTACCGGGGACTGGAGCCACAGGCCCTGTCGGGTGAAGAGGGTCAGGACCTGCACCAGATGATTGCCCAACAGGCGATCGATCTGCAGATCGTGGAGTCCACCGACGCGTGGGCCGCACTCAACGGTGAGGCCGTGGGCTGGCTCAACGACAAGCTGCGCGAGCTGGAATACACCCTGATTCCGCACGGCCTGCATGTCGTGGGTGAACCGCCTTCGCCCACCGAGCGAGTGGACATGCTGATGGCGCTGGCGGAATCGGCCTATGGCGCAACGCCGCCGCGCAGCTGGCTGGAGTGCCTGGTCAATGGCACGCCCGCATCCGATGTCTTGCGACGGCTGGGCGTTCCGGCCGATCCGGAGCAGTCGGCCCTGCTGGGCAAATTGGCCGATGCCGATCGGCTCCTGGCGCAGGACTTCGAACTGCAGGGCATCTTCAAGGGCTTGGAGGGTCGTTTCATCCGGCCCGCACCCGGCGGCGATCTGATGCGCACGCCTGAAATCCTCCCGACCGGACGGAACCTGCACGGTTTCGATCCCTTCCGCATCCCCAGTGCCTATGCCGTTCGCGATGGTGCCCGGCAAGCGCAGCGGCTGCTGGCGCGCCACATGAGCGACGGCAATCGACTGCCCGAGACCGTGGCCATGGTGCTGTGGGGAACCGACAACCTCAAGAGTGAAGGGGCGCCGATTGCACAGGCCTTGGCGCTGATGGGTGCTCGACCACGCTTTGACAGCTATGGCCGCTTGGCCGGCGCAGAGTTGATCGATCTGGCCACGCTGGGTCGTCCCCGCATCGATGTGGTGATCACGATCTCGGGGATCTTCCGTGACCTGCTGCCGCTGCAGATCAAGCTGCTGGCCGAAGCCGCATTCCTGGCCGCCCGCGCAGACGAGCCCCTGGAAATGAACCATGTCCGGCGCCATGCCCTGGCCTACCAAGACCAGCAGCACTGCGACCTGGAAACCGCATCCCTGCGCGTGTTTGGCAATGCCGACGGCGCCTACGGTTCCAACATTGGGAGCCTGGTGGACAACGCCAAGTGGGATGACGCAGACGAGCTCGCGGAGACCTACAGCCGCCGCAAAGGATTCGCCTATGGGCGTTCCGGCAAGCCCATGCAAAGGGCCGACCTCCTCAAGAGCGTGCTGGCCGACGTCAGCCTGGCCTACCAAAACCTGGAGTCGGTCGAGTTGGGCGTCACCACCATCGACACCTACTTCGACACGCTGGGCGGCATCAGCAAGGCCATCCAGCGTGCCAAGGGGGGTGATGCGGAGGTGGCCCCGGTCTACATCGGCGACCAGACCCGGGATACACACGGCGGCGGGACCGTCCGCACGCTCACCGAGCAGGTGGCCTTGGAAACCCGCACCCGCATGCTCAATCCCAAGTGGTACGAAGGCATGCTCAAGCACGGCTACGAGGGCGTGCGCCAGATCGAGGTGCACGTGACCAACACCCTGGGCTGGTCGGCCACAACCGGCCAGGTGCAGCCCTGGGTCTATCAGCAGCTCTCAGAGACCTTCATGCTGGACCCCGCGATGCGTGAGCGCTTGGCCAAGCTGAACCCAACGGCCTCTGCACGCGTGGCCAACCGGCTACTGGAAGCTTACGAACGGAATTTCTGGCAGCCCGATGAGGCGACGCTGGAGGCCCTGCGTCGTGCAGGGGAAGAGCTCGAGGATCGGCTCGAGGGCGTTTATGAAGGAGCAGACGTTTGAGCACCACCACCCACATCCCTGTCGGTCAGATCGGCCGCGGACCCAAGCCCACCGCTTCACCACCCGACGGCGAGGGCTCGGTCCAGGTCCAGATGGACCCGGCTCTGAAGATCGGCACGGCCAAGGTCTTTGCCGTCTACGGCAAGGGGGGCATTGGCAAAAGCACCACCTCCAGCAATCTGAGTGCTGCGTTTTCGAAGCTGGGCAAGCGTGTGCTGCAGATCGGCTGCGACCCCAAGCACGACTCCACCTTCACCCTGACCAAACGCATGGTGCCCACGGTCATCGATGTCCTGGAGAGCGTGGACTTCCACCCGGAGGAACTGCGGCCCGAGGACTTCGTCTATGAAGGCTTCAATGGCGTGCTGTGCGTGGAAGCCGGGGGCCCACCGGCAGGAACCGGCTGCGGCGGCTATGTCGTGGGGCAGACCGTCAAGCTCCTCAAGGAGCACCATCTGCTGGAGGACACCGACGTGGTGATCTTCGATGTGCTGGGCGATGTCGTCTGCGGTGGCTTTGCGGCCCCACTGCAGCACGCGGACCGCGCGCTCATCGTCACCGCCAATGACTTCGATTCGATCTTCGCGATGAACCGCATCGTGCAGGCCATCGGTGCCAAGGCCAAGAACTACAACGTGCGATTGGGTGGTGTCATCGCCAATCGCAGCACGGATACCGACCAGATCCAGAAATTCAATGACCGCGTCGGACTGCAGACCATGGCGCACTTCCGCGACCTGGACGTCATTCGCCGAAGCCGACTCAAGAAGGCCACGCTGTTCGAGATGGAGTCCTCACCCGAGTTGGAAGCCGTGCAACAGGAGTACCTCAAGCTGGCAGCGCGCCTGTGGGCGGGCACCGATCCGGTCACGGCGACGGCCTTGAAAGACCGCGAAATCTTCGACCTGCTGGGATTCGATTGATGCTGGGACAGACCTACGTGGATCGCCGGGGCGAGATCGAACACTATTTCGACCGCACCGCGGTGCAAGCCTGGGCGCGTCTGACCTCGGATGCGCCGGTCAGCCGGGTTCGGGCCACGGTCCGCGCTGGCCGAGACCGCATGCGCCAGACCCTCTTGTCATGGCTGCCGGAGGATCTCCGGGGCAAGCGCGTCCTCGATGCGGGCTGTGGAACCGGCGCACTGGCCATGGAAGCCGCTCGACGGGGCGCCGAGGTGGTTGCGATCGATCTCTCGCCCACCTTGGTTGAACTCGCCCGCGAGCGCACACAGCTGGAGCGGGAGGCGGTTGAGAAGAGCACCGGTGGGCGGATCACCTTTGAATCGGGTGACATGCTGGATCCCCGACACGGGCACTTTGATCATGTGGTGTGCATGGACTCCATCATCCACTACGGTCATGCCGATGTGCAGCGGGTCCTGGCCTCGTTGGTCGATCGAACCCGCTCTTCCGTTCTGTTCACCTTTGCCCCCCGAACACCGCTGCTGACGGTGATGCACCAATTGGGCAAGGTGTTTCCGCGCGGCGACCGGGCTCCCATGATCGTTCCTGTGGGCGAGACCCACCTCCAGAACACCTTCCGTGACTGTCCCGAATTTGCGGGATGGTCGGCCCCACGCACCCTGCGGATTCAGGGCGGGTTCTACATCTCACAAGCCATGGAGCTGCGGCGGATCTGAGAACGACCATGGCCCACTCCCGTCTGAAGCTTCCCCCCAACCTCGAGCAGTGGCTTCGGGTGGTGATGCCCCGCGTGCTGCCCTTTGCCGACGCCGCCAGCGCCGAGTTGCCCTTGGCCCGGCTGCTTCGGCTCAGTCTGTTCCAGGTGTCGGTGGGCATGGCCGGCGCCTTGTTGGTGGGCACACTCAACCGCGTGATGATCGTCGAACTGGGCATGGCGGCCTGGCTGGTGGCGCTGATGGTCAGTCTGCCCATACTGGCAGCGCCGTTTCGGACGCTGATCGGGTACCGGTCCGATGTGCACCGTTCGGCCATCGGGTGGCGACGGGTGCCCTACCTGTGGCTGGGAACCTTCTTCCTGTTCGCCGGTTTTTCCATCATGCCCTTCGCGCTTCTGGTCCTGACCGGGGAAGGCGAACTGGGTTTGGCCTGGGTCGGCTACACCGCTGCAGCCGTGTCCTTCCTGCTGGTGGGATTGGGCATGCAGACCACACAGACCGCAGGTTTAGCGCTGGCCACTGACATCGCACCCGCCGAATCCCGGCCGCGCGTGGTTGCGCTGTTGTACATGCTGCTGCTGATCGGCATGGTGGGCGGTGGCATTCTGTTCAGCACCCTGCTGGAAGACTACAGCGGGACCAAGCTGGTTCAACTGGTTCAGGGCGTGGCCCTTTTGATCGTCGCCTTGAACCTGAGCGCCACCTGGAAGCAGGAGGCGCGCGACCCCGGTCGCCGCCACCGGCTCGAGGCACAGCCGCCGCCTCCGTTTGCGACCCTGTGGCGCCGCTTCATCGAGCGGCCTCAGTCGCGCCGATTCCTCTGGACCGTCGGGCTCGGCACTGCAGCCTTCAACATGCAGGAGATCGTCCTGGAGCCGTATGGCGGCGAGGTCCTGCGGCTGAGCGTTTCCCAAACCTCGGCACTGACGGCTTTGTTGGCGGCGGGCTCGCTGGTGGCCTTCGCCTGGTCGGCCCATCTGCTTTCGCGCGGACATGACGCGCTGCGCACCGCCGCCCTTGGGATGCTGATCGGACTGCCCGGCTTTTCCCTGGTGCTGTTCGCCGCACCCGCCGACTCTGCGCTGATGTTCAGGGCCGGAACCGTGCTCATCGGGTTCGGTGCCGGACTCTTTGCGGTATCGACCCTTGCTGCGGCCATGACGCTGGAATCCGCGGAGCACGCCGGCTTTGCCCTGGGTGCCTGGGGAGCGGTGCAGGCCACGGCCGCTGGCGTGTCGGTGGGCCTGGGTGGGACGCTACGGGATGCGGCTGCCGCGCTGGCAGCCGCCGGATCGTTGGGGGCGGTGTTGAAACACCCCGCCACCGGCTATGGAACGGTGTACGCCATGGAGTTGCTGTTGTTGTTTCTGGCCTTGATCGCACTGGGACCTCTGGTGCGTTCGGGCCACCGCAGTACCGCCCCGGCACAAGCCGGCAAGTTTGGTCTGGCTGAATTCCCCGGCTAGTCCGCTATTGAGGAGAACACTATGGGAACCGGAGCCATCACGCAGTATGTCGATGTGGCGCAGCTCGTGCTGTATCTGTTTTGGATCTTCTTCTTCGGATTGATCTTCTACCTTCAGCGCGAAAGCCACCGCGAGGGCTATCCGATGATCGATGACGGTGCCCGAAAGCAGGTCATCGAGGGTTGGCCCGTGCCACAGCCCAAGACCTTTCGGCTGGCGCATGGCGGCGAGGTGAGCGTGCCCACCAATGTCGTGCCGCCGCATGAAGTGGACATCGCCGCCGTACCGGCCCATCCCTGGAAGGGTGCGCCCTTGGTGCCCACCGGCAATCCGATGCTCGATGGCATCGGACCGGGCGCCTATGCCCACCGCGCCGACGTCCCCGACCTCACCTGGGACGGCAAGGTCAAGATCATCCCCTTGCGCCTGGCAACGGACTATCAGGTGGCGCATCAAGACGTGGATCCGCGGGGCATGACGATCGTCGGTGCCGATGACGAATCCGGTGGCACGGTGCGCGACATCTGGATCGACACGGCCGAGGTGATGTTCCGCTACCTGGAAGTGGAAACCCGCCACGGTCGCCGCGTGATGGTGCCCATGTTCTTCTGCCGGATCACCCGCAAGGGCGTGAAGGTGCAGGCCATTCTCGGACACCAGTTCGAAGACGTGCCGGCCCTGCGCAGTCCGGATCAGATCACCTTCCTCGAAGAAGAGAAGGTGATGGGCTACTTCGGCGGCGGCACCCTGTATGCCGAACCGTCCCGCGCTGAACCACTGGTATGAAAGCCGTGCGCTCATCCTCTCCCTCATCCCTCGCGCACCCGGGCAGGTCGGTTCACGCCGGTCATTCGGCAGGCCTGCTGCAGGAGCACGATGAAGAACCGGTACCGGGATTGCCCGAGGAATTGCCGGCGGGTGAGCGCATCCTCTGGCAGGGCGCGCCCGATTGGAAGGTGCTGGCCGCACAGGCTTTCCACATCCGGAAACTGGCGGTTTACTTCGCTTTGATCGGCGCGCTTCGCTTGTACTTCCTGCTGCAGGACGACCTGAGCACGCTGGAGACGGCCAAGGGCATGGCGCCGTTTGCCGTGCTGGCGATCAGCGGTTGGTTGATCGTGCTGAGTCTGGCTTGGCTGAGTGCGCGCCACACGCTCTACACGCTGACGAATCGGCGTGTGGTGATGCGCATCGGCATTGTGCTGACCGTGACCTTCAACATCCCCTTCAGCCGAATCGCCGGTGCCCACCTGCGGGAAGGCCTGGAGGGTCGCGGGGATGTGGCCATCGAAGTGGAGTCGGCCTCTCGGATCCCCTATCTCCAACTGTGGCCCCACGCCCGTGCGTGGCATCTGCACCACCCGCAACCGGTGCTGCGGGCGATACCGGATGCGGCACGGGTGGCCGGCCTCCTGACCCAAGCCTGGTCGGCACTTCGCGGTGTGCATGCCCCTTCGCCTGAGCCGTCTCATTCGCGGGCACCGGCCCTGGGCAGCGCCGTCACCCCGGCCCACCAGGGCTGATCCGGCAGACCGCCCTCCCCCGAAACCGACGCTGCACCACACCCCCACGCGCACCCTGAATCCCATGTCCAGCCACCACTCCCACGAAGCTCCCCTGGTGCCGCCCGCAGCCTTGGTCCTGCTGGGCAGTCTGCTCGCGCTGACGGTACTGATCGTCGCCGGTGTGCGCTGGTCGGGACTCGAAATCCGCGAGCCCGATGCGCCAAGCGTGCAGGTTCTGCAGATGCGATTTCTGGATCGCAGCGATGGCGCCATCGACGTCATCGATGCACCCAGCGGCCGCCTCATCACCGTCATCGAAGGTGAGGCCGGCTTCCTGCGGGGTGCCCTTCGGGTGCTCAGCGGTGAGCGCAAGAAGCGTGGAATCGGTTCTGAAGCGCCCTTCGAACTGCACCGCCGCCAGGACGGTCGTTTGACGCTGATGGACCGGATGACGGGTACCCGATTGGATTTGGAATCGTTCGGACCGCAGCACGCCGGCAGCTTTGCCCAATTGATGAAGAAGGAGAACCCATGAGCACTGAACGTCACCCCTTGCCGGCCGGTGCAGCCGCCCCCGGCTTCTCCAGCTCTGACGATGCCGCACGCAAGGCCAAGGAGACGACCCTTCTGAGCCCGCGCTTCTACACCACGGACTTCAAGGCCATGGATGCGATTGATGTCAGCCCGGTTCGTGCCGAGTGGGACGCGATGATGGCCGAGTATGAAGGCGACAACAACCACGACCACTTCCAGCGCGACGCCGCATTCGGAGAGGAGGCGCGCGCCAGCCTGGCGGCCCTGACCCCGGAATTGCGCAAGGAATTCGTCGACTTCCTCATCACATCGGTGACATCCGAGTTCTCGGGCTGCATTCTGTACAACGAGATTGCCAAGAACGTCGAAAACCCCGACATCAAGCAGCTGATGCGCTACATGGCGCGCGACGAGTCCCGGCATGCGGGCTTCATCAACCAATCGCTGCGCGATTTCGGGATCGGCATCGACCTGGGCGACCTCAAGCGAACCAAGAAGTACACCTACTTCAAACCCAAGTACATCTTCTACGCGACCTACCTGTCCGAGAAGATCGGGTACGCCCGCTACATCAGCATCTTCCGGCAATTGGAGCGGCATCCGGACAAGCGGTTCCATCCCATCTTCCGCTGGTTCGAGCGCTGGTGCAACGACGAGTTTCGGCACGGCGAATCCTTCGCGCTGATCATGCGGGCCCATCCGCATCTGCTGCAGGGTGGCAACAAGCTGTGGATCCGCTTTTTCCTGCTGGCGGTCTACGCCACCATGTATGTGCGCGACCACACACGGCCCATGCTGCACAACGCCATGGGGCTTGATTCAACCGAATACGACTGGCAGGTCCTGCACATCACCTCCGAGATATCCAAGCAGGTGTTCCCCGTCACGCTCGATCTGGACCACCCTGCGTTCCGGCAGGGAATGGATCGTCTGGTGGCCCTGTCCCGGAAGATGCAGCAGGCGCAGGAGCGTGGTGGCCTCCTGGGTACCCTGCAACGCGTGGGCTGCGCAGCGGCCGCCGGATGGACCTATCTCCAGCTGTTCATGCTGCCCGTCAAGCAGCACGAACTTCCGCGGCAGATCCGTCTGCAGCCGGCTTGGTGAGCACGAAGCGGTGCGATCACCATTGAGAACGCCGACCCATGACTGACTGGCTGCTGCCCGCACTGTTCGCCATCTTCATCTGGTGGTTCAGCACCGGCGTGGTGATCCTGCTCGACGGTTTGCCCCATCGAACATTCCGTTGGAGCCTGGTGATCTCCAGCCTGCTGGCGGTCGGCGCCTTGGCCGGACTGGCCCACACCGCCTCACAGACCTCAGCGGCGGATGCCTATTGCGCCTTCACCTGCGCATTGCTGCTGTGGGGTTGGCACGAGCTGTCCTTCCTCACCGGCTGGATCACGGGCCCACGCAAATGGGGCCATACCGCGGGCTGTTCCCGCTGGCGCCATGCGTTCCAGGCGGTCCAGGTGATCCTGTGGCATGAACTGTGGCTCCTTCTTTCCTTGAGTCTGCTGGCCGCACTCACCTGGAAGCAAGCCAACCCGATCGGCCTGTGGACCTTTGCCGGACTTTGGGTCATGCGGGCCAGTGCCAAGCTCAATCTGTTTCTGGGCGTGCGCAATCTGGGACTGGAGTTCTTGCCCGCGCACCTGGGCTACCTCCGGCACTACTTTCGGCAAGCCCCGATGAACCGCTTGTTTCCGGTGTCGGTGACGATCGGAACGATGGTGGTGGCCGCACTGGTCTACTCGGCTTCGAACGATGCATCGGGCAGCGGCGCTGCCATCGGAAAGATTCTGCTGGCCACGCTGTTGGCCATGGGCGTCCTCGAGCACTGGATGCTCGTCTTGCCCATGAGCCCGAGCGCGCTGTGGCGATGGGCCCTGCGCCACACCACCGGCCGCACGCCAGTCACCACCCCAGCGCACGAACCCGGACTGTCGGGCGCAGGCCCCGCCCTGCACAGCGGATCGGCCCACTCGCCGGTGGAGGCCTGTGCCGATCCGAGCAGCCTGGGCTTGACCTTGGAACGCGATGAAAAGCTACTACACGCCCGTTCGGCCTGAGCCGGGACGAACGCACGCCGGCCTGGGCCCCAGCCTGGGTCCGGCGGACGGTCGGCCACACGCTGTCGTCATCGGCAGTGGATTCGGCGGCCTGGCGTCGGCCATCCGTTTGGGCGTCAAGGGCTACCGGGTCACCGTCTTGGAAAAGCTCGATGCCGTTGGCGGACGCGCCTATGTCTGGCGCCAGGACGGCTACACCTTCGATGCCGGACCCACGATCATCACCGCGCCCCACCTGCTGGAGGAACTCTGGACGCTGTGTGGTCAGCGCATGAGCGATCACATCACGCTCAAACCCATGGACCCCTTCTATCGGATCCGCTTTGACGACGGCAGCCATTTCGACTACTGCGGCGACACCATCCGGATGCGTGACGAGGTGGCTCGGTTTTCACCCGAAGACGTGGACGGCTACGACCGCTTCATGGTGTATGCCGAAAAGTGCCGCAAGCTGGGCTTTGAAGGGTTGGGGACCGTACCCTTCGACAGCGTGGGTGACCTGTTGGCCGCGATTCCCTCGATGGTGCGGATGCGGGCCTGGGCCAGCATCCACAGCCGCGTAGCCTCCTACATCCGCAATCCCAAACTGCGCATCGTCTTCAGTTTCCACCCGCTGCTCATCGGCGGCAATCCCTTCTCGGTGACCTCTGCCTATGCCCTCATCAATGCCCTGGAGAAGCAGTGGGGGGTGCATTGGGCCATGGGGGGAACGGGCGCACTCGCGCAAGGCTTGGCCCGTCTCATCCAGGAGCAAGGCGGCACGATCGCCCTCAACAGTGAAGTCCGAAAGATCCAGGTCACGGACGGCCGCGCACAGGGTGTGGAGCTCGCAGACGGCCGATCCCTGCAGGCCGATCTGGTCGTCAGCAACGCGGATGTGGCCTGGACCTACAAGCATCTGGTTGCACCGGAACACCGGCGGCACTGGACCGAGCAGCGGATCCAAAAGGGCCGCTACTCGATGAGCCTGTTCGTTTGGTACTTCGGCACGGACCGTCGTTTCGAATCGGTGCCGCACCACATGCTGGTGCTGGGTCCCCGCTACCGTGAACTGCTGCGGGACATCTTCAAGCGTCATCATCTCGCACAGGACTTCAGCCTGTACCTGCACCGTCCCACGGCCAGCGACCCAAGCATGGCGCCGCCGGGATGCGACACCTTCTATGCGCTGTCGCCCGTGCCGCACCTGGACAGCGGCACCGACTGGGCGGAACACGGCGAGCGTTATCGCCAGGCGGTTCAAGAAGCGCTGGAGCGCAGCGTGCTGCCTGGATTGGGGGCTCACATCGTGACCTCGCGGGTGACCACGCCGCTGGATTTTCAGAACCGGCTGCTGTCCTACAAAGGTGCGGCATTCGGGCTGGAGCCCCTGCTGCTGCAAAGTGCCTGGTTCCGTCCGCACAACCGCAGCGAGGACATCGAAAACCTCTACATGGTGGGTGCCAGTACGCATCCCGGCGCGGGCGTTCCCGGCGTCCTGATGTCGGCCATGGCCCTGGACAAGGTGATCCCACTGGCCTCCGAATTTCGCGCAGCCGCCCGCAACCGGTGACCCCTATGCAGACCGCGTACACGCCCCCCCTCGCCCAACCGGAACACACGGAAGCCTCGGCACCGGAGTCGTTCGACCTCAAGGCGTGCCGAACGCTGATGCGGGGCGGCTCCAAGACCTTCTTTGCCGCCTCCCTCCTGCTGCCCCCGCGCATGCGATTGGCGGCCACCGCCCTCTATGCCTTTTGTCGGGTCGCCGACGACTTGATCGACGAGGGACAAGACAAGGCCGCGGCGATCCGGGAACTGCAGCAGCGGCTGGATGCGGTCTATCAAGCCCGGCCCCGCCATGAGGAGTGCGATTTGGCCCTTTCCCTGGTGGTCCATCAGCACGAGATCCCGCGGTCGCTGCTGGATGCCCTTCTCGAAGGCTTTGCCTGGGATGCCGAGCATCGGCGTTACGAGACGGCCGCCGAGCTGCAGGACTACGCGGCACGGGTGGCCTCCACGGTGGGCGCGATGATGACGCTGATCATGGGCGTGCGCAACCGGGTCGCTCTGGCCCGGGCCTGTGACCTGGGTGTGGCCATGCAACTCACGAACATCGCCCGAGATGTGGGTGAGGATGCGCGTGCGGGGCGTCTCTACCTGCCCCGCCGGTGGCTTCGCCAGGAGGGCATCGATCCGGACGAGTGGCTGCGCAGCCCGGTTCACTCCGAGGGTCTGGGCCGGGTGGTGGCCCGGCTCTTGGCCGAGGCGGATCGGCTCTACGAACGCGCGGAGATGGGCATCGCCTTGTTGCCGCGCGATTGCCAGGCGGCCATCCGCGCCGCCTCCATGGTGTACGCCGAGATCGGACGCGAAGTCGAACGGCGCGGACTCAATGCGGTGGACACCCGCGCGGTGGTCAGCAGTCGTCGCAAGCTGATGCTGTTGGGCAAGGCCTTGACCTGGCCCCATCGCGGCCGCCGCGGCACCGGCAGCGCCCTGCAGGAACCGCCCTTGCCCGCCACCGCCTTTCTGGTGGATGCGGCGGCAGTGGATGATGAAGCGGATGCCCACTTCTGGGACCGGGAGTTGATTCCCGATGGCCGGGTGGATTGGCTGATCGACCTCTTTGAGCGACGGGAGGTCGAGCGTCTGCGCCGAAACGATGCGCTGGTGCGCAACCCGGCCGCCGCGGAGAGCGCCAAAGCTTGACCCATGGAAGGCTCCCACTGGCCCTTGATCCTGATCGAAGGCGTCTTGGTCTTCGGTGGCGCATTGGCCTTCGGTTGGTGGCAATTGCGGTCGGTCAAGCGAGACCGTGAACGGGCACAGGCCGAGCGCGAGCGCGAGCGCGCGCAGCAAGCGGCCCACCCGGATCCTGCCGACGAACGCTGATCGCGTGCCGGACTACGCGCGACGCGGCATCCGAAAGGGGAGCATCATCCGAACCAGGGGTGAAGCCAGGCGCCGGGCATCCAAGGACTCGTGGACGCCCACCACGGTCTGTCCCATCAGCGAAGTCTTGACCGCGTCCCGGACATAAAAGGGTGTGTTTTCGAAGACCGCCGTCACCACCGGGCGCAGATCCTCATGGCTTCGGGTGGTCCGGCGGATGCCCCATGCGGTGCGCGGCAGGTCTCGCCGTGGCGGCGCATCGAAGGGTTCGCTGGTCCCATCGGGCCGGAAGCACCGGCTGATCAGGTGCTGCGCACCCGACTTGCATTGCACGTCGTACATGACCGCGGTGCCACCATCGGCCAGCGGTGATCGGGACCAATCCCAGCGCTCGAAGGGTCGGTGGATCGGCTCATCACCGGCGTTGGAGTCCAGATAGGCACTGCCCCGCCAACGGGGTCCGTCAATCACGTCCACCTCCACCCGGGCACACGGCGCCAGCGGGGCCCAGCGGTGCAGACCCGACTCATCCAGGCAGCCGCTCCATGCGGTGAAGGCCGAGGGGTGCAGGCGCAAGCGGCCCCGAATGCGCGCCGGCCACGGGCAGCCGCGCTCATCGAACTGGAGTTCCAGCCAACGGCCATTCCAGTGGAGGCTGCTGGGACCCACCGAGAACACGTCCCTTCCCCGCGCCAGCGAGCCCCGGCCGCGCTCGGTCATGGCCCATCGGTGCCCCGCCTGACCGTACAGGGCCACGTTGATGCACACATGGTCTTCCGGATCCACAGCGGCCCCCAAGCGCTCAAACGCCCGCGCGTAATAGGGCGAGAAGACGCTGCCGACAAAGGCAATGACCGTCAGCGCGTGAGCGCCGTCATCGCTGAGGGCATCGATGTACCACCAGCAATAACCACCCGGCGCGACAGACTGGTCGAATCGAGGTGAGCCATCGCTGTTGCGGCTGCCAGTCGCCCCGACATCGTGGCCATCGGCACCCCGGGCCCCGGGTGCACACTGCCCCCCGCCAGGAACAGTCCCGGAATCGTCGACCGTGAAGATCCCCTTCGGAAGGCCGACAGCCAGCCGTGCGTCACCGGTCCGTACAGGCTGCCGCCGGTCCCCGGGAAGGCCTTCTCGAAATTCCATGGCGTCGTGCATCGCTCTTGCCCCGATTCACGTTGAACCTGCAAGCCGCAGGCAGACAGCAGGGCATAGGTCCGCTGCTCACATTCCCTCATTTCCTGCAGGCGCTCAGCCGATGGACGCGGGCCCTCATCACCGCACGCCGGCGCATTCACCAGCACAAGCAGGCGCTCGGCATCACCTTCGGCATGGTCGGGCGACAAACCGGCGTCCAGCCGGTCCTGTGCGCAGACATACACGGTGGGCTGGCGGGGAAAGCGGTGCGCCCCAAAGATGTCCTGAAACTCCCGCCGGTAGTCGTGATCGAAAAAGACGTTGTGGCGCGTCAGGGGCCAGCCCGCCGTGGGCGCTCGGATGCTCCAGGTCAAGGCAGAAAGCGAGCGCCCTGCGCGCAGCCGCCGCGTTCCCGCGATCCGGGCCGCTTCTCCCAGATGCCCCAGCGCCAGCGCATGGACATCACCATTGAAGACCACCGTGTCAGCCCGCAAGACTTCACCGGAGGCCAGGCGAACCCCACGCGCACAACCGCCATCGACCAAGAGCTCGGCCACTGGCGTGCCATAGCGCTGCACCACGCCCTGCTCGGCGGCCAGGTCCGCCACGGCTCGCGCCAACTGCGACATGCCGCCTCGAACCGCCCACACCCCATCCATTTCCACCTGAGCAATCAGCATCAGGGTTGCCGGCGCCTCCCACGGCGAGGCCCCGCAATAGGTGGCGTAGCGGCCGAAGAGCTGCTGCAGCCGAACATCCCGGAAGCGGGTGGACAACGTGGCCCACAATGACCGGAAGGGCCCCAGTCCGGTCAGGGCCAACAAGCCACCGGGGCCAAGGTCACGGACCATGCTCCAAAGACTGGGCCGCTCTGAGCGGATGTAGGGGCCTTCCAGGTGCCGGTAGAGCCGTCGCGCCTCCTCACAGAAGGCTGCGAACCGTCGCGCCTCGGCCGCACCGCTGAACGCGGCAATGGCCTCCCGGGACCGATCGGTCTGCGCATGCAGATCCAATCGCGCATCCTGACCGTGCCAACCGTGTCGTGCCAGTACCCCCAGAGCCTCGCAGGGCACCCGCTCCTCAAACGAAGCACCTGACTGTTCAAAGAGCTGCTCGAAGACCCAGCGCATGGTGAACACGGTCGGGCCTGAATCGATCGCCGCGCCTCCGACCTGCAGGGCACGCATCTTGCCGCCAGGGCCCGCGGCGGCATCCAGGATCGTGACCTGCAGACCTCGCTGCGCCAAACTCAGCGCACAGGCCAATCCCCCCATGCCCGCGCCGATTACGATGGCCCGGTCACGCGCCGTACCCCATCCGCTGCGCGTGGCTGGGCTAGTCGGCACACCCCACCCCACGGTCCAAGAGCCGCCAACGAACGAACATGGATTCGCTGAAGTGGCGGCCGTCATACGCCTGTCGAATCGCCACCTGATGGGCGCCGCTGCGCGCGTAGGCGTTCATCGAAAGTACGGAATCCCAGATGCTCAGTGTGGCTTGGCGCAAGACCGGCGCTTCGCCCAGCCCCACCGACAGCGAGCACCCCCCCGCATGGGCCAGCGAGGCCTCAGCCGGCGGCGCCAGCTTCCAGAACCGCCAGGCCTGCGACCAGCGGATGGAGGCACGGGTCAGCGATACGACGGGCTCGGCTTCCGGCGCGGCCGCCGTGGCCCGGATCTCATGACCCGACCACCGGCCCCGACTCGAAAAGGCCTCGAGCTTCATCCACTGCCAGCTCTTGACATGCGGCGTCATCCGGTGAAGCCACGAAGACCTGAGAAATGCATCGGCCGCCTCAGGGCCTGCAAACACGCAAAACAAGCCCTGCCGGGTGAAGCTTGGTCGCAGCCCGAAGCCGCCCTCATGGCCACTGCCCAGGACCTTGGCAAACCGCAAGCCTGGAATCCGTCCCAATCGGAACCGCCCAAAAAGGAACCGGCCCCACCCCCACAGGAGGTGCAGGCCGGACCGGTACTCCATGAGCACCACCACCGCAATGTCGGGCGACTGGGTACTGCTCATGGGGGAGGAAACGCGCTCAGCGGGCTGCGGGCTTGGCTCCCGCAACGGCAGCCGTGGCGGCCTTGACGGCTGCAGCCTCACCCGCCGCGCCACCCGAGCCGGCACCGGCCACCACCTGCACCAGCGTGGTGAGCTCGGGGTGATCCTTGGCCATGGGTGCACCGTAAAGGGGTTTGTAGGCGCCCTGGTGGCAGGTGGCGCAGTTCACCTTGGCCACATCGCCCAGGACACCCTTGCGGTCGGCTGGGAACACCTCGGTGAGGTCTTCCATATAGGCCACATTCAGGTCGCGCACCATTCGAATGCCGTACCACGCCGTGGTCCGCTGCGGTGGGCTCTGCGACCAATCACCGAAAGACCGGGAGTTGTGGCAGTAGGTGCAATTCACGCCCAGGGAGTCCGACATGTGCATCATCAGGCCATAGGTGAACTCACCTTGCTGGATGCTGGAGCGATTGCCCGTGGGCAACGCCGTCGTGCCGGCCACGCGAATGGGTTTGGCTTCCTTGAAGTACTCGGTGTAATGGTCATAAGGCAGCGTGGACCCCTTCACCGACTCCTGGTCCGCCGTGTTCTGGGCGTTCTTGGTGCCGATGAAGTCCGCCCCCTTCTTCTGAGGCGGTGCGGTGAACCAGATCTTCGACGGCACCGGCTGACCACGGTGGCAGGTGTAGCAGGTCACACCGGTATTGGAGACGTGCTGCTGCCAGTCCACATTGATGTGCTGCGTCATCTGGATCATCCGACGCGCCACCACCTTGGTGTACTTCGAATCCTCCGCGAAATTGGCGGGGTTGTGGCAGTACACGCAACCTTCATTGGGTGCCACCCAAGCCGTGATGGCGGTCATGTGCCGAACAAACTCGGCCGTACTCAAATGGCCCAGCACCTTCACGTTCTGGTAAACCTGCGATGCCTTGGGGCCTTCAGCGGGCGCGGGGGGCAATGCCGCCGGGGGCTGATTGCCCTCGATCTGCGGCTCGAGGATGCGCGGGTTGTAGACCTGCAGCATGCCCGTGCCCCGGTAACCGCTTTGCACCGAGTCCACCGGCGGGCGCTCGAAGGGCGCGCCGCGCTCGCAACCGGCCAGGGCCAGCACCGCGCCCAATGCGGCCACCACGGTGGCCAGTGTTTTCATGAGGTTCATGTTGGTGCTCCGGATTTCAGCGGGGCTGGATCAGCGTGGCCGGATCGACAGGCGAGGTATAGACCGAGGGGTACGGCGGCGCCACGCCATGCTTGACGGCCCACAGGTACCAGTTGTCCACCACCGTGCCGGTGAGCAGGATGCCGATGCCCCCGGTCAGTGGGCACAGCACGGCGAACCACCAGGCCCAGCGATGGATGGACTCCATCGTGGCGTTAAAACCCATGGTCCAGCGCCAGAACAGGGCCGCGCGCTCGGAGGCCGTACCACGGTCCACGATCTGCTCGATCTCGCGCTCGCCACCGTAACGCCCCACCGCCAGGATGGTCGCGCCGTGCATGGCGAACAACAGCGCCGACCCATAGAGGAAGGCGATCGACAGCGCGTGGAAGGGGTTGTAGAAGAGGTTGCCGTAGCGCAGCGAGAAAGCCGCCGTCCAATCGAGGTGGCTGAAGATGCCGTAGGGAACAGCCTCGCTCCAACTGCCCATCAGGATGGGGCGCAGCAGACCCAGCACCAGCGCCAACCAGATGGCCGCAGCAAAGGCCCAGGCAATGTGGGTGCCCATGCCCAGTTCGCGGGCCCGGGTGTACATCCGCGCCCACCACAGCAGCACCGAAGCCAAGAAGAAGAAGCCGGCGATGAGGAACCATCCCCCATCGTTGATGGGTGGAATCGACAAGCCATATTCCGGGCTGGGCGGATCCAGCGACAGCCAGAACAATTGCTTGATGAACTGGATCGGGTTCCAGTTCACCGATGCCAGCATGTTCATGCCGATGATGGTGAACCAAAGCAGGCCGCAGAAGAGCGAGGCCAAGCCCAGGCGGCCCAGGTAGATGGGGCCGATCTGGGCGTTGCCGAAGCGGCCCAGGAGGTGAAACAGCCAGGGTTTGAAATCCCGAGAACTGTTGTAGGGACCCAGCGGTACGCCGTCATGCAGATGATCGGACGTCGGCTGAACGGTGGTGAAGAGATTTTGATAATCAGCCACGGATTGCTCCTGTGTGTCGTACGCCGGGTTTCACTTCCAGATGGGCATGGCCAGCCACCAGCCCCACCACTCCGGCCAGCCACGGGTCCAGAAGGGGCCGCTGATGACGATGCACACGGCACTGAAGAAGCCGGAGGCCAGGGCCAAGAAGAGACCCAGGCGGTGAATGCCCAAGGTGCCGATCGAATAGCCGATCGTGTCGCGGAAGAAGGTGTCCTCGTACTCGGGCGTCTTCACCAGCTCGCCCTTCTTGGGGTTGGTCGCCGACAGCACCAGTCCACCGTGCAATGACAAGGCGAAGGTGGTGGCGAAGAAGAAGCTCACGGCGATCATGTGCGCCGGGTTGTAGTGGAAGTGCAGGTACTGGTAGCCCACGTTGGACACC
>JBMSQF010000043.1:0-22681 GCA_049423145.1 Burkholderiaceae bacterium | reverse complement strand
AAGTCGTCCACCGCGTGGGCGAAGCGCGGGTCTGCAACCCAATGCGCCGATCGAGTGGTCACGGGCAAGAGGCCGCGGGCCATCTTGTGTTCGCCCTGTGCGCCACCTTCGAAGCGGGTGTAGCCCTCGCGCAGGCACCAGGTCAGCGGTTGGTAGTAGCAGGCGTCGAAGTGAAGGCAGGGCAGTGATCGAAGCGCACCCCAGTAGCGTCCGTAGGCATGCTTGCGCACCGGGTCCAAGGCCACGAGCGAACAGGCGATGGGCTGACCCTCGTGGTGGGCCACGAACATCAACCAGTTCTCCGACATGTCCGATGCCATGCGGGCAAAGAAGTCTCGCGTGAGGTATGGCGTGCTGTGATGCTCGAGGTAGGTGCGGGTGTAGCAGGCGTGGAAGAAGGTCCACAGGGCCTCGTCGATGGCCGTGCCCTGGTGCACCGTGAAGGTCACGCCGGCGTCGCGCACGCGCCGCTGTTCCTGCTGGATCTTCTTCCGCTTCTCCCGCTGAAGGCGTGCCAGCAGGTCCTGGAAGTCTTCGATCGGATCCTCCGGCAGCTGACTCCAGTGGAACTGAACCCCCTGGCGGATCATGCATCCGGCCTGGGCCAGGGCTTGGGCATCGATTTCGTCAACGAACAGCACATGCAGCGAGGACAGCCCCCGGTCGGCGGCGGTCTGCACCAAGGCCTGGGCCAGTGCCGACCGCGCGGCTTCGTCCTGCGCCAGCAAGCGGGCGCCCGGTACGGGCGTGAACGGCACGGCCGACAGCAGTTTGGGGTAGTAGCGCAGCCCGTTGCGCCGGTAGGCATCGGCCCAGGCCCAATCGAACACATATTCGCCGTAGGAGTGGTGCTTTTGGTACAGCGCGCAGGCCGCCACCATCCGATCGCCTTGCCACAGGCTCAGGAAGAAGGGCTGCCAGCCGGTTTCCGCACAGGCGCTGCCGCTGGCGTGCAGGGCGCGCAGATAGGCGCTGCGCATGAACGGTGAGGGCTGTGCCTGGCGCTCGAGCAATTCATCCCAGCGCTGTGGGTCCCAGGCATCCGGGCTTTCATAGACCCGAATGACATAATCGCCGACCGTGCTCCGAACCTGCATGCCCCCATTGTCGACGCGCCGCTGGAGCCCGCCATGTTGAAGGTGGCTTTGGCCCAGATCAATCCGGTGGTGGGGGATTTGGCGGGCAACAAGGCCAAGCTGCTCCAGGCCGCGCGCCAAGCGCACGCGCAGGGTGCGCGGCTGTTGCTGTCGCCGGAACTCTCGCTCTGCGGCTACCCACCCGAAGACCTTCTGCTTCGACCGGCATTCATGCAAGCCTGTGGGCAGACCTTGCGGGAGCTCGCCGCTGAATTGCAGGACCTGCCCGACATGGCCATGGTGGTCGGGCATCCGCATCAGATGGAAGGCTGGTCGGACGACCGCACCCGGTCCACTCACGTGCCGCGCCGCTTCAACGCGGCTTCCCTGTTGCGCCGAGGTGCGGTGGAGCTCACCTACTTCAAGCGGGAGTTGCCCAACTACCAGGTCTTCGACGAACGCCGGACCTTCGCCTCGGGCCGGGTGGCGCCGCCACCGGCCGGCGCGCCCGGCGTTTTTGAGATTCAGGGCCTGCGCTTAGGGCTGCTCATTTGCGAGGACGCCTGGTTCGAGGAGCCCGCACAGGCCGCAGTGGACGCGGGCGCCCAGGTGCTGTGCGTGCTCAATGCCTCGCCGTTTCACCTGAACAAGGCGCAGGAACGCGAGGCGGCCATGGCCCGTTGTGCGCAGCGGATGGGAACGCCGCTGCTCTATGCCCACTTGACCGGCGGCCAGGACGAGGTGGTCTTTGACGGCGCGTCCTTCGCGCTCCAGGCCGACGGTTCGCTGGCGATGCGCGCGCCGAGTTTTGAAGAAGCCATTGCGGTGGTGGACATCGCGCTGGCGCCGGCGCCGGGCGCCGCACCGCCGGGTGCTTCGCCCACACGCCTGCACCTCAGCGGGCCTCGACACGAATTGCCGAGCTTGCATGCGCAAGCCTGGGCGGCCTTGGTCTCCGGCGTGCGCGACTATGTCGGCAAGAACGGTTTTCCCGGTGCCCTCATCGGCTTGTCCGGCGGCGTGGACAGTGCCCTGGTGCTGGCCGTTGCGGTCGAGGCCCTGGGCGCTGCGCGCGTGCGCGCCGTGATGATGCCCTCGGCCTATACCGCCGAGATCTCGTGGGTGGACGCGCGCGACATGGCGCAGCGCTTGGGTGTGCGTTACGACGAGATTCCGATCGGCCCCACCTTCGAATCCTTCAAACAGGCCCTGGCACCGCAATTCCAGGGCCTGGCCGAAGACACGACGGAGGAGAACCTGCAGGCCCGCATCCGCGGCACCTTGCTCATGGCGCTGTCCAACAAGACCGGCGCCATCGTGCTGACCACCGGCAACAAGAGCGAAATGGCCACCGGCTATTGCACGCTCTATGGCGACATGGCTGGTGGTTTTGCGGTGATCAAGGATGTGGCCAAAACCCTGGTGTGGCAGTTGTGTGAGTGGCGCAACCGCCAGCCAGGCCCCGACGGGCAGGCGCGCGAAGTGATCCCCTCCCGCATCATCACCCGCCCGCCATCGGCCGAATTGCGGCCCAACCAGGTCGACCAGGACAGCTTGCCCCCCTATGAGGTGCTCGATGCCATCCTCGCGCGCTACATGGAGGAAGACCAATCACCCGACGAGATCGTGGCCGCGGGATTCGACCGCGCCACGGTGCAGCGCGTGGTTCGTTTGATTGCGCTCAACGAGTACAAGCGCCGGCAGGCCCCCATCGGCATCCGCATCACGCACCGCTCCTTCGGCAAGGACTGGCGCTACCCCATCACCTCAAAGTTCCGTGCTTAAATCAAGTGGATGGTGCGCAGGCCCTGGGCCCGGCACGCTTGCCCTTCACCGAGACCTGGAGTTCCCTCATGAAACAGATCACCGCCGTCATCAAGCCGTTCAAACTCGAGGAAGTCCGCGAGGCGCTGGCTGATGTGGGCGCGTCGGGTCTGACGGTCACCGAGGTCAAGGGCTTTGGCCGCCAGAAAGGCCACACCGAGTTGTACCGGGGTGCCGAGTACGTGGTGGACTTCCTGCCCAAGGTCAAGGTAGAGGTGGTGGTCAAGGACGGCGATGTCGACCGGGTGGTCGAGGCCATCATCGCAGCGGCCAAGACCGGCAAAATCGGCGACGGCAAGATCTTCGTCACGCCGGTGGAGCAGGTCATCCGCATCCGCACCGGCGAGCGCGACGAATCGGCGGTCTGATCCGCAGCCCGATCCGATCGAATCCACCAACTGCCGGGTCGGGCACGCCCGCCGCCGTCAGGTGCGGCTGTAATCCGTCTTCGCAGCCGCGCCGCGAACCGCCAGCGCCCGCAGGCGCAGCGCCTCCATCAGCCGCGGCAGGTCGTCATCGACCAGCAGGGCCGCATGCTGCTCGGCGCTGAGGAATCCGCGCTCCAGCCCTTCGCGCAGGAACACGATCAGCGCATCGTAGTAGCCCGCCACATTCAGCAGTCCCACCGGTTTGGCGTGGTAGCCCAGTTGCTGCCAGGACCACATCTCGAAGACTTCCTCCATGGTGCCGATGCCGCCGGGCAGCGCCAGAAACGCGTCCGATTGCTCGGCCATCAGCATCTTTCGTTCGTGCATGGTCTGCACCACGTGCAGTTCCTGCACACCGGCATGGCCCACCTCGCGCTTCATCAGCGCATCGGGGATCACGCCCACCACGGAGGCGCCGTGGGCCAGGGCCCCATCGGCCACGGTCCCCATCAGGCCCACGCGCCCACCGCCGTACACCAGCCGTCCCCCGGTCTGTGCCAACAGTCGGCCCGTGGCTTCCGCGGCCTCTCGGTAGGCTTCCTGATCACCGAAGCGCGACCCGCAGTAGACGCACAAGGACCACGACGGCGTCATCGCCATGTTGTTGGAGGTCGGGACGGCTTTCATCGATTCCTTTCTTCAGAAAATTCGGGCCCAGAGCGCTGCGGCCCAGGTGCCGCCGCACAGCAGCAGGGTGAAGAAGACGGCCGCACTGCCCATGTCCTTGGCGCGACCGGCCAGGGGGTGCATGTCCATCGACACCCGATCGACGGCGGCTTCCACAGCCGAGTTCAAGAGCTCGGCCGCCAGCACCAGCACCACGGTGGCGATGAGGAAGGCGCGCTCGAGCCAGGTGGTTCCCAGCCACAGTGCCGCCGGCAGCATGAACACCGACAGCACCACCTCCTGCCGAAAGGCGCTTTCGTGTTCCCACGCCGCGCGCAGGCCGCGCACGGAGTACACGGTCGCATTCACAATCCGCTTGAGCCCGCGCTTGCCCTTCAGGGGGTGTTCGTTCATGCGTCAGCCGCGGCCGTCTCGGCACCCTTCTTCCGCTTGGGCGGCAGGGCCGGGCGCCAATCGATCAGGCGCGTACCGCACACCACGTCGTGCCAGAACTGGCGCTGGGGGTGCAAACGCGCCAAAAGCGCGTAGGCCACCACACCCACGGTCATCAGGCCGAAGATCTGGGCGCTGCTGTCCAGCCCGGCCCATCCCGCAGCGCCCAGCGCAGGCACAAACCACAACCACGACAGCAGGTAGCGGGCCAATGCCCGCTGCTGGCTCACCGGCTGGCCCTGGGCATCGACCAGGCGCACATGCCAGGCTTTCATGGCCACCGTTTGCCCGCCGCGTGACCAGAACCAGATGAAGTAGATCCCCAGCACCAGAAACAGGAAGGTGCGCAGACCCCATTGGCCCTGGAGGGCGTGGCGCTGCTGGGTGAGGGTGGAGTAGAGGTAGCCCGCAATCATCACCACCCCAAAGAGGATCACGCCCTCATAGACGAAGCAGGCCATCCGGCGCCACAGGCCTGGTGCAAGGGCTTGCGCCGAGTGGGTGGGGGCGGCGTCGGTGGACGGCGCGGGCGTTGAGGAGGGGGCGGGGTCGGGGTTGGCGCTCACACGGCGCATCTTAAGGGGCCCCGTCTGCGCGAGCCCGGCCACCCGCCCATGGGCCCATGGCCGCACCGGGATGGGTTCACTGGGCGCCGCTGGTGCTGGGCACGGGGGCCGGTGCGGGTGCTGTGGGCACGGGGGCTGCCGTGGGTGATTGCGCCGGCGCGGGGGCGTTGGTGGGGGCGGGATTTGCCGCGCTGCCCCCAGGGCTGGATTCCTCGTTGCTGGGGGTTCCCTCGGCGGCTGCGCCGGCAGGAGGCTGCGGGCTGCGCGCCAAGCGCGCTTGCGGCAGCAGCGTGGCCGGATCCACCATGCCCGGTTGGGCTGCGATCTTGGGGCCCGCCGGTGCGGGGCCGGGCGTTGGGGGCAGCTGTGACACCAGTTGGGTCGTGGCACCGATGGGCGCCTGGACCACTGTGCCCCCAACCGGCCGGGCGACCAGGCCAGAACCGGCCACGGCCTCCGCGGCCACGCCGCTGGATTTCGGCACCGGCGCCGACGGATCGGCCCGACGGGGTACCGCCGGGGACTGACCGGCCGACTGGGCCTTGACGGCCAGTTCCTTGCGCTCGCTCGGTGCAAGCCCCCGGTAGGCCTCCCACTGCTCGAGACGGTCCTGTGCGGAGAGTTGCCGAATCTCCTGAAAGTTCAGCCGGGCCGCGCCGCGTTCGGCGGGCGAGAGCAGGGCCCACTGCCGCATGCGGTCTTGAATCCGCTGCTGTTCGTCCACTTGAAGCGAAGGAAAGCGCAGGGCGAGGTCCAGCCACTTTTGGCGCTGGTCCGCACTGAGTTCCGGCCAGTCTTCACGCAGCGGGGCCAGGATGGCCTGGTCGCGGCCCGAGAGTCGAGCCCAGCGCCCTGAAAGCGCCAGTTGCCGGCGCGCCTGGGCCGGGTTGTCGGGCGCACTGGCCGGTGCAGGGGCGACCGGAGCGGAGGCCGCCAACGGAGCCGGGACACCCGGCATGGTCTTGGAAGGGCGCCACAGCCAGCCCACCAGCGCAGCCACGACGCACAGGCCCAGGACACCAGCGACGGCGGTGGTCCCGGCGGGGCGTCGGCTGTGCAGAGGGACGCGGTTCATCCGGTGGGGTCAGCGTTCTTGCCGTCGCAGAAATTCGGCAAACCCCGGGTCGGAGTAGGCCTGTGGGGGCAGATCGTCGGCCAGCAGGGCCGCGTCGACTTCGGCCGCCGCCTGGATCTGGCGTTCCAGCAGCGTGTCCTGAATGGCCACGAAACCCAGCGCCAGGATCACCAGGGGCAGGGCGGAGACGAGTTTGGCCCACCAGGAGCCGCCACTGCCGGGCGCCGAGCGCCCGGGCATCATCAAACCGGCCGACCAGGTGCCGCCCGCACCGGCCAAGCCCAAGGAGGCGGCGCCTTGCCAGGCGGGGGCAGCGGCAAACGCCTGCGCGCGCGCCACCCGCGCCCGGGCGACTGCGCGCTCCCGGGCAAACCGCAGCCGCTCGCCGATGTCCGCGCCCAGGCTGGGCAAGGACTCGTTCAGGCGGGCAGCCAGCAGCATGCCCACTTCGTCTTCGATCGGTGCCCGGCCCGGTACTCGCGTGTTCATGGTGTCAACCCTCTGTCTTTCAGCGCTTTGGCCAAAGCATGCACGGCCCGGGAGCAGTGTGTCTTCACGCTGCCCTCCGAGCAACCCATGGCCTCAGCCGTCTCACTGACATCCAACTCTTCCCAATAACGCAGCAGGAAGGCTTCCCGTTGACGCGCCGGCAGCCGCGAAATCTCATGTTCCAGCAGGGTCAGCGTCTGCTTTCTCAGCAAGAGGCCCTCGCCGGCCTCATCGGGGCGGGCATCCCCGGCGCCCTCGAGAAACTCCAGCAGGTCGACTTCTTCGCCCTCTTCGTCAGAGGCTTGGAAGGCGGAAAAGTTCTGCAGGACCGATTCCCGGGTGCGGCGCCTACGGAACCAGTCCAGTGTCGCGTTGGACAGGATCCGCTGGAAGAGGGCCGGCCACTCGTCGCAGGGGCGGTCGCCATAGTTTTCCGCCAGCCGGATCATCGCGTCCTGCACGATGTCCAGCGCAGCGTCCTCATCCCGCACGGCATAGACGGTGCGCTTGAAGGCGCGGCGCTCGACTTCCTTGAGGAAGGCGTTGAGTTCCTGCTCAGTGGACAAGGTCGTGCCGGTTCCGTGCCGTGCTGCTTGGCATGCTGAAAGTTTATGTCATGGACTGCATGACATAATCCTGGGTTCTGTTACCCCGCTCCCCGATCTAGCGCCGGTCAACCGACCCGGAAGCCCGACGCTGATCCGCTACGTCCTGAATCCACCTCACAAGGGTGAGTGTCCGTTCCGAAAACCGGGCACGCGAAGAGGGGCACCGACGGTTTTTCGTTAGAGAAAATCACTGAGGTCTGATATGGACATATCACCCGCGGATGTCAAGCGCGCCGCGACCCTGGACGGTCGTGCCGCCTCGAACCAATCCCAACACAACGCCCCCGACCCCAATGGGTCGGAAATCCTCGTTCGCTGCCTGCAGGCCGAAGGCGTGCAGTACCTCTGGGGCTACCCTGGTGGTGCCGTGCTCTACATCTACGACGCGCTGTACCAGCAGGAGTCCATCCAGCATGTGCTGGTGCGGCATGAGCAGGCGGCGGTTCACGCGGCCGACGGATACGCGCGCGCCACCGGTCAGGTCGGCGTGGCGCTGGTCACCAGCGGTCCGGGCGTCACCAACGCCATCACCGGCATCGCCACGGCCTACATGGACAGCATCCCCATGGTGATCATCACCGGACAGGTGCCCACCCCGGCCATCGGTCTGGATGCCTTCCAGGAATGCGACACCGTGGGCATCACGCGCCCGATCGTCAAGCACAACTTCCTCGTCAAGGATGTCAAAGACCTGGCCCTGACCATGAAGAAGGCCTTCCACATCGCGCGCACCGGCCGGCCCGGTCCCGTGGTGGTGGACATCCCCAAGGACGTTTCGCTGAAGACGGCGCCCTTCCACTACCCCGAAACCGTGGAGATGCGTTCCTACGCGCCGGCGCGCAAGGGGCACGGCGGCCAGATCCGCAAGGCAGTGCAACTGCTCTTGTCGGCCAAACGGCCCTACCTCTATGCCGGCGGCGGCGTGATCCTTGGCGAGGCCGCCGCGGAGCTGCGGGAACTCAACGAGCTGCTCGGGTTCCCGGTGACCAACACCCTCATGGGCCTCGGGGCGAGTTCGGCCGCCGACCCGCGCTTCCTGGGGATGCTGGGCATGCACGGCACCTACGAAGCCAACATGACCATGCAGAACTGCGACGTGCTGCTGGCCGTGGGTGCGCGCTTTGACGACCGCGTCATCGGCAACCCAGCGCATTTCGCGCAGGTGGAACGCAAGATCATCCATGTGGACATCGATCCCTCCTCGATCTCCAAGCGGGTCAAGGTCGACATTCCCATCGTGGGCGATGTCAAGGACGTTCTGCAGGAACTCATCTCACAGATCAAGGCCACCACCCAGCGCCCGGCCCCGTCCGACCTCAATGCCTGGTGGAGCCAGATCAACGAATGGCGCAAACGCGATTGCCTGGCCTATCGCAAGAGCGACGAGGTCATCAAGCCTCAGTTCGTGGTGGAGACGCTGGCACGCCTGACCAAGGACATCGACACCTACATCACCTCCGACGTGGGCCAACACCAGATGTGGGCCGCGCAGTACTTCCCCTTCATGGAGCCCCGCCGCTGGATCAACTCCGGCGGCCTGGGCACCATGGGCGTGGGCTTGCCCTATGCCATGGGCATCAAGCTGGCCAAGCCCGACTCGGAGGTCTTCTGCATCACCGGCGAAGGCTCGATCCAGATGTGCATCCAGGAGCTGTCCACCTGCCAGCAGTACCAGACGCCGGTCAAGGTGGTCTCACTCAACAACCGCTATCTCGGCATGGTGCGCCAATGGCAGCAACTGCAGTATGGCGGCCGCTACTCGCACAGCTACATGGACGCCTTGCCTGATTTCGTGAAGCTGGCCGAGGCCTACGGACATGTGGGCTTGAAGATTGAAAAGCCCTCGGAAGTGGAGCCCGCACTGAAGGAAATGCTGCGCCTGAAGGACCGCACCGTCTTCCTGGACGTTCGCACCGACCCCACGGAAAACGTTTGGCCCATGGTGCAGGCCGGCAAGGGCATCACGGAGATGCTGCTCGGTTCGGAAGACCTGTGACCCACCGAGCCTGATGCGGCGCGGCGGCGCCTCCGAGCTCCCACCGGAGCCCGGACGGACCGCCCGCACCACCAGACCCGGACACCGCACCTCCGAAACCCCTGATTGAACTGAACAGCGAGCGCCGAAACGGCCCCCACCCGGGGCCGAGGAAGGTGGTCGCGGGAACGACATGAAACACATCATTGCCCTGTTGCTCGAGAACGAGCCTGGCGCCCTGTCCCGAGTGGTGGGGCTCTTCTCCGCCCGTGGCTACAACATCGAGAGCCTGACGGTCGCACCCACCGAAGACGCGTCGCTGTCGCGCATGACCATCGTCACCACCGGCAACGACGACACGATCGAGCAGATCACCAAGCACCTCAACCGCCTGATCGAGGTGGTCAAGGTGGTGGACCTCACCGAAGGCGCCTTCACCGAGCGTGAACTCATGCTGATCAAGTTGCGCGCGGTGGGCAAGGAGCGTGAGGAGATGAAGCGAATGGCCGACATCTTCCGGGGCCGCATCATCGATGTCACCGAGAAGACCTACACGATCGAGCTCACCGGCGACGCGGGCAAGCTCGACGCCTTCATCGAGGCGGTGGACCGCACCGCCATTCTGGAAACCGTGCGCACCGGCACCAGCGGCATCGGCCGCGGTGAACGGATCCTGCGAGTTTGATTTCAACTGGAGAAAAACCATGAACGTCTATTACGACAAGGACGCCGACCTCAGCCTGATCAAGGGCAAGAACGTCACCATCATCGGCTACGGATCGCAGGGCCATGCGCATGCGCAAAACCTCAATGACTCCGGTGTGAAGGTCACCGTGGGCCTGCGCAAGGGCGGCGCCTCCTGGACCAAGGCCGAGAAGGCCGGGTTGAAGGTGGCCGAGATCGCCGATGCGGTCAAGACGGCCGATGTCGTCATGATCCTGCTGCCCGACGAACAGATCGCGGCCGTCTACAACGCCGAAGTCGCCCCCAACATGAAGGCCGGTGCTTCCTTGGCCTTCGCCCACGGCTTCAATGTGCACTACGGCCAAGTGGTGCCGCGCGAAGACGTGGACGTGTGGATGGTGGCCCCCAAGGCGCCCGGCCACACGGTGCGCAACACCTACACCCAAGGCGGCGGTGTGCCCCACCTGATCGCCGTGCACCAGGACAAGACTGGCAAGGCCCGTGACCTGGCGCTGAGCTATGCCGCGGCCAACGGCGGCGGCAAGGCCGGCATCATCGAAACGAACTTCCGTGAAGAGACCGAGACCGACCTCTTCGGTGAGCAGGCCGTGCTGTGCGGCGGTACCGTGGAACTGATCAAGGCGGGTTTCGAGACGCTGGTGGAGGCCGGCTACGCCCCCGAGATGGCCTACTTCGAATGCTTGCACGAACTCAAGCTGATCGTGGACCTGATCTACGAAGGTGGCATCGCCAACATGAACTACTCCATCTCCAACAACGCCGAGTACGGTGAGTACGTCACCGGCCCGCGCGTCGTGACGGAGGAGACCAAGAACGCCATGCGCCAGTGCCTCAAAGACATCCAGACCGGCGAGTACGCCAAGAGCTTCATCTTGGAAAACAAGGCGGGCGCACCCACCTTGCTGTCCCGCCGCCGCCTCACGGCCGAGCACCCGATCGAGCAGGTGGGCGAAAAACTGCGCGCGATGATGCCCTGGATCAAGGCCAACAAACTCGTGGACAAGAGCCGCAACTGACGGCCCAGGCTATTCTTGGCCCCACCATGAGCTCGCAAACGCCGCTGGACGAACCCACAGAGCCGCGCCCCAAGGCGCGTCCCAAGGGCATTTACGTCCTGCCCAATCTGTTCACCCTGGCGGCGCTCTTCGGTGGTTTCTATGCCATCGTGATGGCGATGAACGGCCGTTTTGAACTGGCGGCCATCGGCGTGTTCTGCGCCATGGTGCTGGACAGTCTGGACGGTCGGGTCGCGCGGATGACGAACACACAAAGTGCGTTCGGCGAGCAGATGGACAGCCTCTCCGACATGGTCAGCTTCGGTGCCGCCCCGGCGCTCATCATGTACGAGTGGGGCCTCAAGGGCCTGGGCAAATTGGGCTGGATCGCGGCCTTCGTCTATTGCGCCGGGGCTGCCCTTCGGCTGGCGCGCTTCAACACCAACATCGGTGTGGTGGACCGCCGCTTCTTCCAGGGCCTGCCCAGCCCCGCCGCGGCTGCGCTGGTCGTGGGCTTCATTTGGGTGATGGACGATGCGGGCTTTCGCAATGTCAGCGAAATACCCCTCATCGCCTGGACCGCCTTTGCCTTGACGCTTTATGCCGGCCTGACCATGGTCACCAATGCACCGTTCTACAGCTTCAAAGACGTGAGCTTGAAGAGAAGCGTTCCGTTCGTGGTGATCGTGGTCATTGCCTTGGGCATCGCCTTGATCAACATACACCCGCCGATCGTGCTGTTCGGCATCTTCCTCATCTATGGCGCGTCCGGCTATGCGCTGTACGGCTGGCGCAAGCTCAAGGGCAAGCCCACCAGCGTGATCGCCACCTCCACCGACGACCCCGACGAGGTGGGCCTGCACCGATGAAGGACCCGTGCTACATTCCGGCCATGTTGATCGCGCGCACCCTTCCGCTGCTGCTACTGGCACTGGCCATCCGCCGGGCGCCCTGATCGCACACATCCTTTTCCCGCATCAGAAGCCCGACGGCCCCAAGCCCTCGGGCTTTTTGCATTCAGAGCCCTCGACAGACCGACACGAGAGACCCAACCGGAGCCCATCATGACCGACAAGCTCATCATCTTCGACACCACCTTGCGCGACGGCGAGCAGTCTCCAGGCGCGTCCATGACCCGCGATGAGAAGCTGCGGATCGCGCGGCAATTGGAGCGGCTGCGCGTGGATGTGATCGAGGCGGGCTTTGCGGCCTCGAGCAATGGTGACTTCGAAGCGGTCAAAGCGATTGCCGATCACATCAAGGAATCCACCGTCTGCTCCCTCGCCCGTGCGAATGACCGCGACATCTCCCGCGCAGCAGAGGCGCTCAAGGGGGCACCGCGGGCGCGCATCCACACCTTCATCGCCACCAGTGAACTGCACATGGAGAAGAAGCTGCGCATGACGCGCGACCAGGTGCACGAGCAGGCCAGGCAGGCCGTTCGTTTCGCGCGCAACCTGGTGGGCGACATCGAGTTTTCGCCGGAAGACGGCTACCGCTCCGACCCCGACTTCCTGTGCCGGGTGCTGGAAACCGTGATCGCCGAGGGCGCCACCACCATCAACATCCCCGACACGGTGGGCTATGCCGTGCCCGAGCTGTATGGCGAATTCATCCGCAACCTTCGCCAGCGCGTCCCCAATTCCGACAGGGCCATCTGGAGCGTGCACTGCCACAACGACCTGGGCATGGCGGTGGCGAATTCCTTGGCCGGCGTGAAGATCGGCGGCGCCCGCCAGATCGAGTGCACCATCAACGGCCTGGGCGAGCGGGCGGGCAATTGCTCGCTGGAAGAAGTGGTGATGGCCGTGCGCACCCGCAAGGACTACTTTGGTTTGAGCCTGGGCATCGACACCTCGCAGATCGTGCCGGCCTCGCGCATGGTGAGCCAGACCACGGGCTTCGTGGTGCAGCCCAACAAGGCGGTGGTCGGAGCCAACGCCTTTGCGCACGCCAGCGGCATCCACCAGGACGGTGTGCTCAAGGCCCGCGACACCTACGAGATCATGCGTGCCGAGGATGTGGGCTGGAGCGCCAACAAGATCGTGCTGGGCAAGTTGAGTGGCCGCAACGCCTTCAAGCAGCGCCTGCAGGAATTGGGAATCGACTTGGAGAGCGAGACCGAGATCAACGCGGCCTTTGCGCGCTTCAAGGACCTGGCCGACCGCAAGAGTGAAATCTTCGATGAGGACATCCTGGCGCTGGTCAGCGATGAGAGCGTGACCAGCGAACAGGAACACTACCGCCTGATCGCACTGTCGCAGCGTTCGGAGACCGGCGAGCGGCCGCATGCGGCCGTGGTGTTTGCGGCCGGCGAGACCGAGCACAAGGCGCAGAGCGACGGCAACGGCCCGGTCGATGCCTCCCTCAAGGCCATTGAGTCGCGCTTGCACTCGGGTGCCGAACTGGTGCTGTACTCGGTCAATGCCATCACCAGCGGCAGCACCGAATCACAGGGCGAGGTGACGGTTCGGCTGCAGCACGGCGGCCGGGTGGTCAACGGCGTGGGCGCAGACCCGGACATCGTCGTGGCCTCGGCCAAGGCCTACCTCTCGGCGCTCAACAAGCTGCATTCGAACCTCGAGCGCGTGGCCGCCCAGGGTTGACCCGTGGTATCGCTTCAATATCAATCGATAAGCCGTTGATTCGGAAGATTTCATCGCCTACACTCGCCGGTCTGATGAACTGAAGCGGCGCCCAAGGGTTGCCGGGTGTCGACGTCGATGGTCTTGCGTTCTCTCACGGCAGCCCTGGGCCTGTTGGTGTCGGTGGGCCTGAACCTCTCGCCCACGGCCGCATGGGCGAACCAGCGTCCTGCATCCGCTCAGGCCAGGCCGGCTGCTTCCGGTACCGCCGCCGCATCGGCCACCAAGGCCTCCAGCACCCAGGCGGCGAAGGCGGCCAATGCAGTCAAGGCGACCGGCCAATCAAATGCAGCCGGCAACACCGCCAAGGCCAAGACCAAGACCCGACGCGCCAAAGCCGTTGCCGCGGTGGGTGCGGCTGGAGCGGCCGCTGCGGTGGCCGCACGCCCCTCGATGGGCCAGACCTATGGCCTGCACCAGACGCCCGACCCCCTGGACCTGAAGTCCAGCGTCGCCCTGGTGCTGGACCGCAATACCAACGAAGTGCTGTTCAGCAAGAACGCGCAAGCCGTGTTGCCGATCGCCTCGATCACCAAGCTGATGACGTCCATGGTGGTGTTCGAACACCAGCAGGACTTGGACGAGGTGCTCACCGTCACGCAGGATGATGTGGACACCGAAAAGAACAGCGGCTCGCGCCTGGCGGTGGGCAGTCGCCTCACGCGTCGCGAGATGCTGCACCTGGCGCTGATGTCCAGCGAGAACCGCGCGGCCCATGCCTTGGGGCGCCACTTTCCCGGTGGAATGCCGGCGTTCGTGGAGGCCATGAACCACCGCTCGCGGGAACTCGGCATGCACGACACGCGTTTCGTGGAGCCCACCGGTCTGTCCAGCAAGAACCAGTCGAGTGCGCACGACCTGGCCACCCTCGTGCGCGCATCCCACGAGCACGAGCTGCTGCGTCAGTTCTCGGTGTGGCCCGAGGCCAAAATGGCCGTGGGCCGCCAGCAGCTTCAGTTCCGCAACACCAACGGCCTGGTGCGCGGCGGCTCCTGGGACATCGCCCTGCAGAAAACCGGCTACATCGCGGAAGCCGGTCGCTGCGTGGTGATGCAGGCCACGTTGGCCGGCCGCGAGCTCATCATGGTCCTGCTCGACTCAGCGGGCCGCCACTCGCGCATCGGTGACGCCGAACGCCTGCGCAAATGGATCACGGATCACGCGGCTCAGGGCAGCCCAATGCCCGAGAAATCTCCCTTGCGGTCGCTTGGAGCCGGCTGACCCAGGCTTCCTCCAGCCGGTCCGCCGGCGCTGAGATCGAGAGCCCGGCGACCAGACGGTTCTGGTCGTCGTAGATGCCGGCGGCCATGCAACGCACGCCCAACTCCAGTTCCTCGTCGTCGCGCGCCACACCCTGCTGGCGCACCTGCAACAACACGCGTTCCAGCCGCGCCAGCTCGGTAAGGCTGTTGCGCGTGTGGCCGGCCAGCCCGGTGCGGGTGGCGTAGCCGCGCACACGGGCCTGGTCGTCCTGGGCCAGGAAGAGTTTGCCCACGGACGTCAGGTGAAGCGGGGCCCGTCCACCGACGGCGCGCACCACCTGCATGCCCGAGCGTTCGCTGTAGGTGCGCTCGATGTAGACGATCTCGTCGCCTTGGCGCACCGACAGGTTCACCGGTTGTTGGGTCAGCCGATGCAGTTCCCGCATGGGGCCGATGGCCACCTCGCGAACATCCAGGCGTGCCTTGACCAGATTGCCCAGTTCCAGCAGCCGCATGCCCAATCGGTAGCTGCCCGCCTCGGGGCGGTCCACCAAGCGGCCCAGGGTGAGGTCGTTGAGGATGCGGTGCGCCGTCGACGGGTGCAGCCCGGTGCGCTCGCTGATCACCTTCAGCGAAACGGGTTCTTGGTGTCCGGCCAGCACATCGAGCAGGCCGAACATGCGTTCGAGCACCTGGATGGCCGGTTGGCGGGCATCTCCCTGGGCGGGCCCGCTCTTGCCGGACTCCTTGCCGCGTGAAGGGCTTTCAGACATGCGGGCATTTTGCATCCCGAAAGCGTCTGCTGCATCACGAATTCATGAGATGGTGCGCTGCAGCAACACCGGCGCGCACCGCACCCTCCAGGGTGGACGGGTAGGGGCCCTCGACATAGTCACCGGCCACCGCCAGGCCGCCCACGGCCGGGGCTGCCCATGCCGCGGGGCGCAGCAGGCCGGCGCTGCAACGGAAGGTTGCGCGCCGCTCGGCCACGCTGCGGACCACGTGGGCCGCCGTCACGCCCGGCAAGCGTTGCACCTGCTGCAGGGCCGCGCCTTCGAGTGCCGGCAGCCCCTCGGACAGCCAAGATCCTGCGTCGCTGCTCACCAGGGCCAGCACGCCCGGCCAGGCCACCCCCAGGGCCTGCAAGTCGAACGCGAATTGGGCCGGGCCTCCGTCGAGCCGCACCATCGGGCCCGGGAGCCGGGCACCCGGTGCCTGCACCCAGGTGGTGACGATGGGGGCGAATGGCAGGCACGCGGCCGTGGCGGACCAGGCCGGGTCCCAGGGCTGCACCAGGCGTGCGGCTTCCGGCGCGCTGGTGGCCAGGATGAGGTGGTCGACCGCCACGGCGTCCTTGCCCTGCACCTGCCAGGCGCCCCGCCGGTCGGGCCCCCAAGGCTCGATGCGGGCCACCCGCTGCGACAGGTGGACGGCATGCCCCCCCGCGCGCAGGGTCTGCAGGGCCGGGCCCGGCAACAGTTCATGCAGCGGCACCCGCGGGATGAGCAGGTCCGAGCCCCCGGGGCCGGCAAACAGGCCGTCACCCAAGACGCGCAGGAACACGCCGCCGTCGGCCACGGCCGAAGGGGTGTTGAGTGCCGCCACGCAAAGCGGGTCGATGAGTTCGTCCATCACGCGCGGGGCCAAGCCCTCGCACAAGGCGGCCACGGTCAGGCCGGGCTCACAGCGGAAGCCGCGGCGATGCCACGCAGCAAGCCGCAGCAGCAAGGTCCCGCGCTCGCTCCAGGACCATCGGCGGTGCGCCCACAGGCCGCGCAGGAAGGCCCAGAGGGGATGTCCGGTGGGCAAGCGAAGCCCCTGACCCTGGGCATCCATCAGCTGCAAGGGGCCGCGCCAGAGCGAGGCCTTCAGGTCCACGCCCAAGCCCTGCATCAGGCGCAGCGAGGCGGTGTAGGCGCCGATGAGAATGTGCTGCCCGCAGTCGAGTTCAATCGACTGCGGCGCTCCGGTGCCGCCCGTGTCTTGCCGGATGCCACTGCGCCCGCGGCCGCCCGGCAGGGGGGCCATCTCCCACAGCACCACGCGGTGCCCGGCGTCGTGCAGGGTCAGCGCTGCAGCCAGGCCGGCCCATCCGGCTCCCACAACGCCGACCGTCTTGCGGCTGCCCACGGCGCTCAACGGTAGCGCCAGTTCGTGGTCATCGCGATCCACACCTTGCGCAGCGGCGTCAGGGCGATGCGCTGATGCAGCACCTGGAATTGACTGGCCTCGATCTCGCGCAGCAGGGTTCGGTAGATCGCGGCCATCATGAGCCCCGGCCGCTGGGCCCGACGGTCCTGCGCGGGCAGTTGCGCCAGCGCCTGGTCGTACAGCGCGTGTGCCCTTTCGGCCTGAAAGCGCATCAGGGCGGTGAAGCGTTCGCTGTAGCCCCACGGCGCATCGCGCTGCAGCAGTTCATGGGCCTTGACGTCAAAGCGCTGCAGGTCGGCCACCGGCAGGTAGATGCGGCCCCGGCGCGCATCCTCGCCGACATCGCGAATGATGTTGGTCAGTTGCATGGCCTGGCCCAGCACATGGGCGTAGGCCGTGGTCTGCGGCTGCGTTTGCCCGAAGATGCGCGCGGCCACTTCGCCCACCAAGCCGGCCACCAGGTGGCAGTAGCGCTGCAAACCGGGGTAGTCGAGGTAGCGGTTTTGCTGCAGGTCCATCTCGCAGCCCTCGATGACGCCCAGCAGGTGGCCTGCTTCGATGCCGAAGGGGGCGGTGTGCGGCATCAGCGCCTGCATCACCGGATGCTGCGGCTGGCCGGAGAAGGCGCGGCCCACCTCGGTGCGCCACCAGGCCAGCTTGGTGGCGGCCACACCGGGGTCGCGCACCTCGTCCACCACATCGTCCACTTCACGGCAGAAGGCGTAGAAGGCGGTGATGGCGGCGCGGCGCGGCGGACTCAGAAACTTGAAGGCGGTGGTGAAGGACGAGCCGCTGGCCGCCGTCTTCTCCTGCACATACTGCTCGGGGGTCATGGCGCGTCCCCTGCCGCGCGCATGAGGGCCGCACGCCCCAGAAGCACGGGCACATCCCAGGCGTGAAGGCGCGGGCGTGCGGCGAGGGTGCGGAACTGCATAGCCTCGATTTTCTCCAGAATCCGCAGCCCACCCTGCACCACCAGGCGCAGCTCCCAGCCGATGCGGCCATCAAGCCGCAGCGCCAGCGGCTGCCCTTGGATCATCAGCCCGCGCGCCCAGGCCACCAGTTCGGCGGTCAGGGCCTGGGTGGCCGGTGTGTCGGTCAGGCTGCACAGCCGCTGTTCATCCAGGCCGTGGCGCCGGGCGTCTTCCAGCGGGATGTAGCAGCGGCCCTTGGGGTGGTCGCGGCTGAAGTCCTGCCAGAAATTGATGAGCTGGAGCGCGGTGCAGATGGCATCGGACTGCGCCAGCGAACGGGCATCGTCAACGCCGTAGAGGTGCAGCAGCAGCCGGCCCACGGGATTGGCCGAGCGCCGGCAGTAGTCGAGCAGCGCGGCCCGATCGGGATAGACCGGGTTGCCGGCATCCTGCTCGAAGGCGTCCAGGAGGTCCAGCAGGGGCTGGGCGGGCAGGCCGTGGCGGTCGATCGCGGTGGCCAGCGCCGTGAAGACACCGCGCCAGCGGTCCTCGGCCGGCGGCAGACCGCCGTGCACGCGGATGAGTTCCTGCCGATAGCGCTGCAGGTCGCTGCGGCGCACCCCGGGCGAGGCCTCACCCTCGTCGGCCAGGTCGTCTGCGGTGCGGGCGAAGTGGTACAGCGCCTTCACCGCCGGGCGCAGCGCGGGCGGGCACAGCAGGGACGCGACGGGGAAGTTTTCGTAATGCTCAACGCTCACAGCCCGGCTATTGTCGCCACGCCGCTGGCCGCCCAGGCCCTGCCGCCCCCCTGGCCGCCCCCGGGCCGTCACCCCGAGGGCGGGCGCGGGCATCCCCGTCCAATCAAGTCGAGCGGGTACACTATGAGGTTTGCCGCAAAACACCCTGCGCGGGTGGCGAAATTGGTAGACGCACCAGGTTTAGGTCCTGACGCCAGCGATGGTGTGGGGGTTCGAGTCCCCCCCCGCGCACCACAGACGACAGACAGAGAGTTCCACCATGACGGTCAACGTTGAAACCCTTGAGAAGCTGGAGCGCCGCATGACGCTCGTGCTGCCGGCCGACACCATCAACAACGAAGTGCAGACCCGCTTGAAGAAGCTGGCCCGCACCGTCAAGGCCGACGGATTCCGCCCCGGCAAGGTACCCATGAGCGTGGTGGCGCAGCGCTACGGCTATTCGGTGCAATACGAAGTGGTCAACGACAAGGTGGGTGAGGCCTTCGCCAAGGCCGCCGATGAGGCCGCGCTTCGCGTGGCCGGCATGCCGCGCATCAGCCAGAAGGACGAAGCCCCCGAGGGCTCGTTGGCCTTCGACGCCACCTTCGAGGTCTACCCCGAAGTCCAGATCGGCGACCTCACGACCGCCGAAGTCGATAAGGTGTCCGCCGATGTGACCGAAGCGGCCATCGACAAGACCCTGGACATCCTGCGCAAGCAGCGCCGGACCTTCGCCCAGCGCGCATCGGCCGAGGGTGCCACCGAAGGCGACCGCGTCACCATCGACTTCGAAGGCAAGATCGACGGCGAGCCCTTCGACGGGGGCAAGGCCGAGGCCTTCTCCTTCATCATCGGCGAAGGCCAGATGCTTGAGCAATTCGACAAGGCCGTTCGCGGCATGAAGGTTGGCGACAGCAAGACCTTCCCCCTGCAGTTCCCGGCCGACTACCACGGCAAGGATGTGGCCGGCAAGGAAGCCGACTTCCTGGTGACGATGAAGAAGATCGAGCAGCAGAACCTGCCCGAGATCGACGACGCCTTCGCCAAGTCGCTCGGCATCGCCGAAGGCACGGTCGACGGCCTGCGTGCCGATGTGAAGAAGAATCTGGCCCGCGAAGTGAAGTTCCGTGTGCTCAACCGCAACAAGGCGTCGGTCATGGATGCCCTGGTCAAGGTGAGCACCCTGGACCTTCCCAAGGCCCTGGTGCAAGGCGAGGTGGACCGCATGGTCGAAAGCGCCCGCGCCGACCTCAAGGAGCGCGGTTTCAAGGACGCCGACAAGATGCCCATCCCGGCCGAGGTGTTCACCGAGCAGGCTGAGAAGCGCGTGCGCCTGGGACTGGTCGTGGGCGAACTGGTTCGCACCCATCAGCTGCAGGCCAAGCCTGAGCAGCTGCAGGCCCACATCGAGGAAATCTCCCAGAGCTACGAAAAGCCCGCCGAGGTGATGCGCTGGTACCTCAGCGACCGCAACCGGATGGCCGAGGTGGAGGCCATCGTCGTCGAGAACAACGTGGCCGAATTCGTCCTGGCCCGGGCCAAGGTGACGGAAAAGGCCGTGCCCTTCGACGAACTCATGGCCCAGTCCTGATCCCTCATCAACCCGAGCGGCACCCGATCGTGACGGCCCGCCCTGGCGGGCCGTTCCTGTTATCGTTGGGGCTGTTTGTTCAACCGAACCCCTCCACGGCCTTCAGAGCATGAGCGTGATCGATCCCCAGAACCTGGGCATGGTGCCCATCGTCATTGAAACCTCCGGCCGCGGCGAGCGGGCGTACGACATCTACAGCCGCCTCTTGCGCGAGCGTGTGGTGTTCCTGGTGGGCCCGGTCAACGATGCGACGGCCAATCTGGTGGTCGCGCAGCTGCTGTTCCTGGAAAGCGAGAACCCCGACAAGGACATCTCGCTGTACATCAATTCACCGGGTGGCAGCGTCAGCGCGGGGATGTCGATCTTCGACACCATGAACTTCATCAAGCCCGATGTGTCCACGCTGTGCATGGGCATGGCCGCGTCCATGGGTGCCTTCTTGCTCTCCGCCGGTGCCAAGGGCAAGCGCTTTGCGCTGCCCAACAGCAAGGTGATGATCCACCAGCCCCTGGGCGGCACGCAGGGTCAGGCCACGGACATCGAAATCCATGCCCGCGAGATCCTCAAGACACGCGAGCAGCTCAACAAGATCCTGGCCGAGCGCACCGGGCAGCCGCTGGAGAAGATCCAGGCGGACACCGAACGCGACTACTACATGAGTGCCAACGAAGCCAAGGACTATGGTCTGGTCGACCAGGTGATCGACAAGCGCGCCTGATGCACAATCGACGCCATTCCCTGCACCGCCACAGCTGAACCGTCCACCCATGCCAGAGAAAAAGGGCTCCTCCAGCGAGAAAGTGCTTTATTGCTCCTTTTGCGGCAAGAGCCAGCACGAGGTCAAGAAGCTGATTGCCGGCCCCTCGGTCTTCATCTGCGATGAGTGCATCGAGCTGTGCAACGACATCATCCGCGACGAGGTGCCGCCCGAGTCGGCCCCGGCGAAGTCCGGCAAGTCCGACCTGCCCACGCCGTCGGAGATCAAGGACAGTCTCGACCAATACGTGATTGGCCAGGATGTGGCCAAGCGCACGCTCAGCGTGGCGGTCTACAACCACTACAAGCGCCTCAAGCACATGGGCGCGGGCAAGGATGCCCAGGACGAGGTAGAGCTCTCCAAGAGCAACATCCTGCTCATCGGCCCCACCGGCTCGGGCAAGACGCTGCTGGCGCAGACGCTGGCCCGACTGCTCAACGTTCCCTTCGTGATTGCCGATGCGACCACCCTCACCGAGGCCGGCTATGTGGGCGAGGACGTCGAGAACATCATCCAGAAGCTGCTGCAGAACTGCAATTACGAGGTGGAGCGGGCGCAGCGCGGCATCGTCTACATCGACGAGATCGACAAGATTTCCCGCAAGGCCGACAACCCCTCCATCACCCGCGATGTCTCGGGCGAGGGCGTGCAGCAGGCCTTGCTGAAGCTGGTCGAAGGCACGATGGCCAGCGTGCCGCCGCAGGGTGGGCGCAAGCACCCCAACCAAGACTTCCTGCAGATCGACACCACCAACATCCTGTTCATCTGCGGCGGCGCGTTCGACGGGCTGGAGAAGGTGATCCAGAACCGGACCGAAAAGTCGGGCATCGGTTTCTCGGCATCGGTGCAGTCCAAGAGTGAGAAGCGCGTGTCCGAACTGTTCCGCGATGTGGAACCCGAAGACCTCATCAAGTTCGGCCTGATCCCGGAACTGGTGGGCCGCCTGCCGGTCGTCGCCACCCTGGGTGAGCTGACCGAAGAAGCCATGGTCCAGATCCTGACCGAGCCCAAGAACGCGCTGGTCAAACAGTACGAGCGCCTGTTCGCGATGGACGGGGTGGAACTGGAAATGCGCCCCTCCGCGCTGAACGCCATTGCCCGCAAGGCCCTGGCACGCAAGACAGGCGCCCGTGGCCTGCGCTCCATCCTGGAGCACTCCCTCATCGACACCATGTTCGACCTGCCCACCCTGGACGGCGTGGCCAAGGTGGTGGTGGACGAGCACAACATCGAGGAAGGCACCAAGCCCCTGCTCGTGTATCGCGAGACCAAGGCCAGCGCCTGAAAACGGCGCTGATGGGTGCACAATCAGGCGGTTTCATCCGTTCACCGGATGAGCCCACTTGCAATCCTTCTCCCGGCCCCCAAGTGAGGCTGTGAAAGAGAGGTCCCCATGCCCGGCCAAGCCCCCCTGATCGAAGACCCCGTGAGCCTGCCGCTGTTGCCCCTGCGCGACGTGGTGGTGTTCCCCCACATGGTGATCCCGCTGTTCGTGGGGCGCCCCAAGTCCATCAAAGCGCTGGAGGCGGCCATGGAAGCCGGCCGCCAGATCATGCTGGTGGCCCAGCGCGCCGCCGGCAAGGATGAGCCCAAGGCCGACGACATGTTCGAGATCGGCTGCATCTCCAGCATCCTGCAGATGCTCAAGCTGCCTGACGGCACCGTCAAGGTGCTGGTGGAAGGGTCGCAGCGCGCCCGCACGGTGAAGATTGAAGACAGCGGCGAGTATTTCAGCGCCGATGTGGTGAGCGTGGCCGCCGAAAACGAGGCCTCCCCCGAAATCGAGGCCCTGCGCCGCGCCGTCACGCAGCAGTTCGATCAATACGTCAAGCTCAACAAGAAGATCCCGCCGGAGATCCTCACCTCCATCGCCGGCATCGACGA
>JBMSQF010000042.1:0-23049 GCA_049423145.1 Burkholderiaceae bacterium | reverse complement strand
CCAGCAGCGGGTGGTCCGGTGGCGCCACGAACACCTGCGGGTGCAGGGCGAAGGCATCGGCGCGGGCCACCAGGTCGCTCGGTATCTTGCCCATCACCGCCACATCCACATCGCCCGCCTTGATCCACGACACCAGTTGGCCCCGGTTGCCCACCTGCAGGCTCACGTCGACCCCGGGGTAGCGCTGACGAAATCCCGCGAGAAAGGCCGGGAGGAAGTACTTGGCCGTGCTCACCAGGCCCAGCGTCAGCGACCCCGCTTCAGACTTCATCAGCCGGGCCACCGCCTCTTCAGCCTCCTGCACCGTCCCCAAGAGGCGGCGTGCGTACACCAGCATGTACTCCCCGGCTGTGGTGAGCTGCACCTGACGTCCGATTCGTGAGAACAAGGGCAGTCCCACATGGCCCTCGAGTTCCTTGACCTGCTGCGTGACCGCTGGCGGCGTCAGGTGCAGGCTTTGCGCGGCTCGGGTGAAGCTCAAGTGGCGGGCCACTTCGGCGAACACCCGCCACTGGCGAAAGGTGGCGTTTTTCATTAAGTTTTACTTTAATCGACAAAGCCGAAGATTCAAATTTACTTTATGTTTCCCTCTTTTTACAGTGAAAACCGTCAGCGATACGGCATGCAGTGACCCGCATCCTGGACTGCAGATCCACCCGGCCGACCCGCGGCCGACCGCCCCATCTCCTCAGGAGCGCTCACCATGACCTTCGACGCCACCCAGATCACCGACACCAAGAAGCGCTACAGCGCGGGTGTTCTCAAGTACCGCCAGATGGGCTATTGGGTGCCCGACTACGTGCCCAAGGCCACCGACACGGTTTGCCTGTTCCGCATCACGCCGCAGGAGGGCGTGGACCCGGTGGAAGCGGCCGCGGCCGTGGCCGGTGAGTCCTCCACCGCCACCTGGACCGTGGTGTGGACCGACCGGCTTTCCGCCTGCGACAGCTACCGCGCCAAGGCCTTTCGGGTCGAGCCCGTGCCCGGCCGTGCCGGCGAGTACTTCGCCTGGGTGGCCTACGACCTCATCCTGTTCGAGGAGGGCTCAATCGCCAATATGACAGCCAGCCTGATCGGCAATGTGTTCAGCTTCAAACCCCTGAAGGCCGCGCGCCTGGAGGACATCCAGATTCCGGTGGCCTATGTGAAGACCTTCAAGGGTCCGCCCACCGGCCTCGTCGTCGAGCGTGAGCGTCTGGACAAGTTTGGTCGGCCCCTCTTGGGCGCTACCACCAAGCCCAAGCTGGGTTTGTCTGGCCGCAACTACGGCCGCGTGATCTACGAAGGCCTCAAAGGCGGCCTGGACTTCATGAAGGACGACGAAAACATCAACTCGCAGCCCTTCATGCACTGGCGCGACCGCTTCCTGTACGTGATGGACGGCGTGAACAAGGCCGCTGCGGCCACCGGTGAAGTCAAAGGCTCCTACCTGAACGTGACCGCTGGCACGATGGAAGCCATGTACGAGCGCGCCGAGTTCGCCAAGGAACTGGGCTCGGTGATCGTGATGGTGGACCTGGTGATCGGCTGGACGGCCATCCAAAGCATGGCCGAGTGGTGTCGCAAGAACGACATGATCATGCACATGCACCGCGCCGGCCACGGCACCTACACGCGGCAGAAGAATCATGGTGTGAGCTTCCGCGTGATGGCCAAGTGGCTGCGCCTGGCCGGCTGCGACCACCTGCACTGCGGCACCGCCGTGGGCAAGCTCGAAGGCGACCCGCTGACGGTGCAGGGCTACTACAACGTCTGCCGCGACAGCCATACGAAAACCGACCTGCCGCGTGGCCTCTTTTTCGACCAGGACTGGGCCGATACCAAGAAGGTGATGCCGGTGGCCAGCGGTGGCATCCACGCCGGGCAGATGCACCAGCTCATCGACCTCTTCGGCGACGACGTGGTGCTGCAGTTTGGCGGCGGCACCATCGGCCACCCCCAGGGCATCCAGGCCGGTGCGGTGGCCAACCGCGTGGCGCTGGAAGCCATGGTCAAGGCCCGCAACGAGGGCAAGGACATCCTGCAGGAAGGCCCGGCCATCCTGAAGAAGGCCGCGCAGCAGTGCGGCCCGCTCAAGGCTGCGCTGGACACCTGGGGCGACATTTCCTTCAACTACCAAAGCACCGACAGCAGCGACTATGTGACCACACCGGCGGCTGCTTGAGCCCCCACGCGCCGCCGCGGTGCCTGATCGCCAAAACACCCATGGAGAACTTCTGATGATGACCAACCCCACCGGCCGCCTCACGCAAGGCCAGTTCAGTTTCCTGCCCGACCTCACCGACGAGGAAATCATCGCCCAGATCGAATACGGCCTCGGCAAGGGCTACGCCTGGAGCGTCGAGTACACCGACGATCCGCACCCTCGCAACACCTACTGGGAGATGTGGGGCATGCCCATGTTCGACCTGCAGGATGCCGGTGGCGTGATGCTCGAACTGCAGGAATGCCGCAAGGCCTTCCCGCGTCACTACATCCGCCTGATGGCCTTTGACAACACGCGGGGCATCGAATCGATTGCGATGAGCTTCATCGTGAATCGACCGCCCAACGAGGAGGGCTTCATGTTGGAGCGCCAGGAGATCGACGGTCGCCGTCTGCGCTACACGGTACGCGGCTATGGCGCCAATAGGGCCGAGGGCCAGCGCTACTGATTGCCGCGCGAGCCAATATGTACGCCATTCCCGGTACCACCCGAACGAACACGGCCGAGGCGCCATCCGCACGGGCCATGGCCCCACTGCCGTCTGCGGCAGCGCCAGATGCCGACGCGCCGCTTGCATCGGCCGGCGAATCGCGCCCACGCACCGTGGCTGCGGTGCTTGCGGATTCCCAGGTGGAAGCGGTTCTCGACGAACTGGATCGCGATCTGGTGGGGCTCAAGCCGGTGAAGCAGCGCATCCGCGACATTGCCGCGCTGCTGGTGATCGACAAGCTGCGCATGGGGCTGGGCCTGCAAAGCCACAACCCCTCGCTGCACATGTGCTTTTCCGGCAATCCCGGCACCGGCAAGACCACGGTGGCGCTGCGCATGGCGCAGATCCTCCACCGCCTGGGTTATGTGCGCAAAGGGCATGTGGTGAGCGTCACGCGTGACGATCTGGTGGGCCAGTACATCGGCCACACCGCACCCAAGACCAAGGAAGTGCTGAAGAAGGCCATGGGCGGCGTGCTCTTCATCGACGAAGCCTACTACCTCTACCGGCCTGAGAACGAGCGCGACTACGGGCAGGAGGCCATCGAGATCCTGCTGCAGGTGATGGAGAACCACCGCGACGACCTGGTGGTGATCCTGGCGGGCTACCAGGACCGCATGGCCACCTTCTTCCAGAGCAATCCAGGCATGAGCTCGCGCATTGCGCACCACTTGGATTTTCCCGACTACGCCCCTGACGAATTGCTGCACATCGGCAACACCATGCTGCAGCAGCAGGGCTACCGTTTTTCCGATGAGGCCCACGCGGCCTTTGAACAGTACCTGGCGCGTCGCATCACCCAACCCCACTTCGCCAATGCCCGCAGCGTGCGCAACGCGCTGGACCGCGCGCGCCTGCGGCAGGCCTCCCGCTTGTTCGCCGATCGGGACCGTGAGTTGAGCGAAGACGACCTGTGCACCCTGCAGGCGCCGGACATTCTGGCCAGCCGCCTGTTCAATGAAAGCCCCGCATGAAATCCAGCGCGCTGCAAGCCCTGATCTTCGACGTCGACGGTACGCTGGCCGACACCGAAGCGGTTCATCTGCAGGCCTTCAACGAGGCCTTCGCCCAGGAGGGCATGCCTTGGCAATGGACCGAGGCCGAGTACACCAAGCTGCTGGAAGTGTCGGGTGGCAAGGAGCGGATGCTGCACTACTGGCGCCAGATCGAGCCCGATGTGAAGGAGCTCGAGCCGGGTGCCCGCGCGCAGGTGGTGGCGCGCTTGCACGAGATCAAGACGGCCGCTTATGAAGCGCGTGTGGCCACCGGGGCGGTGAAGCTGCGGCCCGGCGTACTGGCGCTGATGGAGGCAGCCCAGCGCGCCGGTCTGGTCCTGGCCATTGCCACCACTACCTCGCCCGTGAACATCGGCGCCCTGTTGCGGCCGGTTCTCGGGCCGGACTGGCGCTTGCATTTCACGGCCATCGGGGATGCCTCCACCGCCCCGCTGAAAAAACCACACCCGCAGGTCTATCAGCAGGTGCTGCGGGACATCGGCAAACCCGCAGGGGCTTGCATTGCGCTGGAAGACTCGCACAATGGGCTTCGGGCGGCTCTCGCAGCCGGTGTGGCCGCCGTCGTCACCCCGACGCATTTCACAGCGCACCAAGACTTCACGGGTGCCTTGGCGGTGCGGCCAGACCTGCAGGGCGTCAACCTGTCGCTCTTGGAGGAATGGCTGACCAGCCGCGCGGCGGTGGCGGTTCAGCCGTAGTCGAACCGGTCTGCAGTACGTCCCTTCCCTTGCAGTCTTGTGTTCCTCAGGTTCGGTGCGTCCAGCACCGGGCCGCTGACCCGTCCTACCGATGCCACTCTCGCAACGCTCCACCCTGACCCAGTTCCTCATCGAAGAACGCCGGCGCTATCCCCATGCCAGTGGGGACTTCAATGCCCTGATCCTCGACGTGGCGCTGGCTTGCAAGGCCATCGCCCGTAGCGTGGCCTTGGGCGAACTCGGGGGCGTCCTGGGCCGCCATGCCCCGCCAGCCGATCCTGCGGCAACGGGTGCTGCCATCAACATACAGGGCGAGGTGCAGCAGAAGCTCGATGTCATCAGCAACGACATGTTCTTGCGGGCCAACGAGTGGGGTGGCCACCTTGCCGGCATGGTCAGCGAGGAGATGGCCGACCCCTACGCCATCCCCGCCAACTTTCCCCGTGGCAAATACCTGTTGGTGTTCGATCCGCTGGATGGCTCCTCCAACATCGACGTGAATGTCAGCGTGGGCAGCATCTTTTCCATCCTGCGTGCACCGGCGGATGTGGTGCAGGGCGCACGCAAGCTCACGGCCCACGATTTCCTGCAGCCCGGCACGCGCCAGGTTGCGGCGGGCTATGCGATCTACGGCCCCACCACCATGCTCATGCTCACCGTGGGCAGTGGCGTGCACGGTTTCACGCTCGATCCCAATCTCGGAGAGTTCAAGCTGACGCATCCCGATGTGATGGTGCCGGCCGATACCCAGGAATTCGCCATCAACGCCAGCAACAGCCGCTTCTGGGAGCCGCCGGTCAAGCGCTATGTGGACGAGTGCCTGGCCGGCAAGACCGGCCCGCGTGGCAAGGACTTCAACATGCGCTGGATCGCGTCCATGGTGGCCGAGGCGCACCGCATTCTGATGCGCGGCGGCGTCTTCATGTACCCGCGCGACACCAAGGACCTGACCAAGCCTGGACGCCTGCGCCTGCTGTATGAGGCCAACCCCATCGGGATGCTGATCGAGCAAGCCGGTGGACGGGCCAGCACGGGCCGCGGTCCGGTGCTGCAGATCGAGCCCGACTCGCTGCACCAGCGCGTGGGACTGGTCTTCGGATCCAAGAACGAGGTGGAGCGCATCGAGCGCTACCACGATGAGCCGCTTCCGATGAAGAAGGCGGACTTTGAAACGCCGCTGTTCACCGAGCGCAGCCTTTTCCGGGATTGATCGCCATGTCGGAACGACACCCCATCATCGCCATCACCGGCTCCTCCGGTGCCGGAACATCCACGGTCACGCGCACGTTTTCGAACATCTTTCGTCGTGAAGGTGTGAAGGCCGGGATCGTCGAAGGCGACAGCTTCCATCGCTACGAGCGCATCGAGATGAAGAAGCGTCAGGCGGAGGCTGAGCGCGACGGTAACAAGCACTTCAGCCATTTCGGACCGGACAACAACCTCTTCGGTGAACTGGAAACCCTGTTTCGCAGCTACAGTGAATGCGGCCAGGGGCGGGTGCGCAAGTACCTGCACAACCATGAGGAAGCGGCCCCTTATCAGCAGCAACCCGGCACCTTCACGGCTTGGGAAGCGCTCCCAAACGACACCGATATGCTGTTCTACGAGGGCCTGCATGGTGCGGTGCGCACGCCCGAACATGATGTGGCCCGCTACCCCGATCTGCTCATCGGCGTGGTCCCGGTGATCAACCTGGAGTGGATTCAAAAGCTTTGGCGCGACAAGCACCTGCGCGGCTATACGCAGGAGGCGGTCACCGACACCATCCTGCGCCGCATGCCCGATTACGTGCACTACATCTGCCCGCAGTTCGAGCACACCCATGTGAACTTCCAGCGTGTGCCGGTGGTGGACACCTCCAATCCTTTCATCTCCAGGGACATTCCCAGTGCCGACGAAAGCATGGTCGTGATCCGCTTTGCCAAGCCCAAGGGGATTGATTTCCAGTATCTGCTGAGCATGATCCACGACTCTTGGATGAGCCGCGCCAACACCATCGTGGTGCCCGGCGGCAAGATGGAGCTGGCCATGCAGCTGATCTTCACGCCCTTCATCTGGCGCATGATGGAGCGCAAGAAGCGGGCACTGGGAATCGCGTAGGGGCTTGGCAGCCGGACCGCGTAGAGATATCGCACAATCCAACGCCGTGGCGGCGTGCCCTGGTGCACCGCCCAGCCGTGTTTCACCTCAACGGCCTGCCGTGGGCCGCGACTGAAAGGAACCCTGACATGATCAAGGCGATCAGCCTCTCCCTACTGGTGCTGTCCGCACCGGCCTTCGCCGACCTGCAGTTGGCCAGCAAGAACGCCTGCATGGGCTGCCATGCCGCGGCCACCAAGGTGCTGGGCCCATCGTACGCCGACGTAGCCAAGAAGTATGCCGGCCAGAAGGACGCCGAGGCCAACCTGGCCAAGAGCATCAAGGCCGGCGGCGTCGGCAAGTGGGGTCAGGTGCCCATGCCGGCACAGGCACAGCTCAGCGACGCCGATGCCCGCAAGCTGGCCGCCTGGATCCTGGCGGGCGCCAAGTAAGTCCCGCGCGCTGGCGCGCACCGGGCCCGGTACCCCAGCGGAACCGGGCCATTTTTTCGTCCGATCGAAGCCGCAGAGGCTTCCCGCGTTGAAGACTGTCGACCGATTCATTCTTCACACCGCCCGTGTGCTGTTCCTGGGACTGGCGCTGGCCAGTGGAGGCTTGCGCGCGCACGCGGCCGAGGTGACGGTGGCGGTTGCCGCCAACTTTGCAGCCCCGATGCAGCAGTTGTCGCAGGCCTTCGAGCGGGCCACCGGTCACCGGGTGCGGGCGGCCGTGGGGGCCAACGGTGCCTTGGTGGCCCAGGTTCGCCACGGCGCGCCGTTTCACGTGCTGTTGTTGGCGGATGACCGCAGCGCTGCATTGTTGGAAGCCGATGGCTTGGCGGTGCCGGGCACGCGCTTCGTGTATGCCACCGGCCGTCTCGTGTTGTGGAGTGCAGATAGGGCTCTGGTGGATCTGCAGGGCCGTGTGCTGGGAACGCCAGCGACTGCAGTTTCCACCGGGGCGCAGCCGACCCTGCGGCTGGCGGTGGCCAACCCCAAGACCGCGCCCTATGGCGCTGCGGCCCTGCAGACGCTGGAGCGGCTGGGCGTGGCTGCGCGCTGGAGGCCCCACCTGGTGCAAGGCGAGAATATCGCGCAGGCGCATCAGTTCATTGCTTCTCGCAACGCCGCATTGGGGTTCGTCGCGCGGTCGCAGGTGATGCCTGACGGGCGGCTCACCCAGGGCTCAGCTTGGTTGGTGCCCGCCCACCTTCACGACCCGCTGCGGCAGGAGGCGGTGCTGCTGCGCAAAGGCGAACACGACCCGGCTGCGCGGGCGCTGCTGGCCTTCCTGAAGACGGAGGAGGCGCGTGCCATCATGCGGGCGTATGGCTATGAACCCTGAGCCCACGGCCGCAGCACGATGAGCCCCGAGTCCTGGCAGGCCATCGTTCTTACCCTGAAGCTGGCCACGCTCACCACCGTGCTGCTGCTGGTGCTGGCCACGCCGCTGGCCTGGTGGCTGGCGCACAGGCGCTCGGCTTGGCGGGCCGCCGTGAGTGCGGTGGTCACGCTGCCCCTGGTGCTGCCGCCTTCGGTCCTGGGGTTCTATCTGCTGGTGGCCTTGGGCCCGCAGGGGCCGCTGGGCCAGTTCACGCAGGCCATGGGCTGGGGCGTGATGTCCTTTACCTTCACCGGGCTGCTCATTGGCTCGGTGATCTTTTCGCTGCCGTTTGCGGTGCAGCCCATCCAGAATGCCTTTGAAGCGCTGGGCACGCGGCCGCTGGAAGTGGCGGCCACCTTGCGCGCCTCACCGCTGGACGCGTTCTTTACCGTGGCCCTGCCGCAGGCGCGTACCGGGCTGCTCACGGCGGCGGTGCTGAGCTTCGCCCACACGGTGGGGGAGTTCGGCGTGGTGCTGATGATCGGCGGCAACATACCGGGCCAAACGCGCACGGTGTCCACGCAGATCTACGGCCATGTGGAAGCGATGGAGTACGCCCAGGCGCATGCGTTGGCTGCCGGCATGCTGGCGTTTTCCTTTGCGGTCCTGCTGGCCTTGGCGTTCTTGCGGCGGCCGTTGTCGCGGGGTGCGGCATGACCAATGTCACCGTCATCCACATCCAACTGCCCCGCGCCGGGTTCTTGCTGGACGTCGACCTGGAACTGCCCGCACGCGGCATCACCGTGCTCTTCGGTCCTTCGGGGTCGGGCAAGAGCAGCCTGCTGCGCGTGGTGGCCGGTCTGGAGCGCGCGCGTCGCGCGCGCGTGGTGGTCGGCGGCGAGGTGTGGGAGGACGACGCGACACGTGAGTGGGTGCCTGCTCACAAAAGGCCGATTGGCCTGGTGTTCCAGGAGGCCAGCCTCTTCGACCACCTCGATGTGATGGGCAATCTGCGCTATGGCCTGGTGCGAAGCCAGCGCCTGGCGCGGACGGCGGCGCCCTCCGCCCAGGCCGTGCTGGACCACGCCATCGAACGGCTGGGCATTGGCCACCTGCTGCAGCGGCGCCCGGCCACGCTGTCGGGCGGCGAACGCCAGCGCGTGGCCATCGCGCGCGCCCTGGCCACGCAGCCGCGCCTGTTGCTGTTGGACGAGCCGCTGTCGGCACTGGATGCCGCGCGGCGGCAGGAGATCCTGCCCTGGCTGGAACGGCTGCGTGACGACGCACAGGTGCCGATGCTGTATGTGACGCACTCAATGGATGAACTGGCGCGGCTGGCCGACCAGGTGGTGGTGCTGGACCAGGGCCGTGTGCGCATCAGTGGCCCGGTCGGGGAGGTGCTGTCTTCGCTGCAAAGCCCCATGGCGCAGGCCGAAGACGCCGGGGTGCTGCTGCTGGGGCAGGTGGTCGAGCGCCAGGCGAAGTGGCAGCTCGCACGCGTGGCATTCGCCGGTGGTGAACTGTGGCTGCGCGATGCGGGGCATGCCGTGGGTACCCCGGTGCGGCTGCGCGTGCTGGCCCGCGATGTGAGCCTGGCGATGCAACAGCCCCGCGACATCAGCGTGCAGAACGTGGTTCCGGCCGTTGTCGACGCTTCGGAGGACGCCCCGCATCCGTCCCAGGTGACGGTGAGCCTTCGATGCGGCCCCACCCTGATCCTTTCGCGCATCACGCGGCGCGCGGCGCACGAACTGGCACTGGCGCCTGGCCGGCCCGTGTGGGCCCTGATCAAGGCAGTGGCGTTGGTGGCCTGAAGGGCTGCAGCCTGGGTTCGACGTGAGCGTTGCAGTCGTGGTCAGCCGCCATACAGCAAAGGGGTGATGTCATGACCTTTCGTGAACTGTTTTCGGCTATCGGCCTGCTGGCGGCTGCCCACGCGCACGCCGCCGCGGGGACCCAGGCGCCTGCCCATGCGCTCGTGTTCTGAGTGGGGAACCGTCACTCGATGATGACGATCAGCATCGGACCACTGGCCCTTCCGGTAGCGCCCCTGCTGGCGCTTTTGGCGCTGATGCTCACCACCTGGGCGGTGCGGCGGTTCAGTTCCAGCGAAGACCGAGAGGCGGCCGACGCAGCGGTTTGGTGGGCTGCGGCGGTGGGCCTCTTGGCGGCTCGGGTGGTGCACGTGGTCGTGCACTGGAGCGACTACGCAACGCAGCCCGGGGACATGCTCGACATCCGCGATGGTGGTTTTATGTCACTGGCCGGGGTCGCAGCGGGTCTGGGATTTCTGGTGTGGAGGCTGCGTGGGCGTGTGGTGGCTTCCCGCCGCCCCGTGGTGGTGACCGTGCTGGTCGGTGTCTCCTTGTGGGCCTTGGCGGGGCAAACGCTGCAGTGGTGGAAGCCGACACCGGGTCAGAACCTCGCCGAGATCTCGGTGATGCTGCAGCCCTTGGCGGAAGTCGCCGCGTCGGGCGCCGACACCGATGCCCGCCTGCCCTCCGATGCGGTGCCTGCGGTCGCCTCGAAGGGTCCGCCGACACCTGCGCTGACGCTGCGCGAAATCCAGGCCCTGGCGGGCGGCAAGCCGGTGGTGCTCAACCTGTGGGCATCCTGGTGCGGCCCCTGCCGCGCGGAAATGCCCCTCTTGGCCCGTGCGCAGCATGCGCATCCCGAGCTGCTCTTTCTCCTGGTCAACCAGGGCGAGACCGAGGCGGTGATCCGTGACTTTGCTCAGCGTGAGCGTCTGGGCTTGAGTGGCCTTTGGCGCGACCCCGCGTCCGCGCTGGGCCCGGCCCTTGGGTCCAGCGGTCTGCCCACCACCGTGGTCTTTGATTCGCAGGGCCAGCGGGTGACGGCACACCTGGGCGTGCTGACCGAGGCCGGCCTGAGGGTGATGCTCAGACCGCTGCGTTCATCTAATCCCCAAGCACGGGGAGGGCACTGAATCGCTTGGCGCGCTGCCGACCTAAACTGGCGTCATGACTCGACACCATCTCACCGCCTGGGCCCTGACGGGCCTGTTCCTGATGACCACTTCCGTGCAAGCCCAGGTCGCTGTGGGCGACCCCTGGGTTCGCGCCACGGTGCCGCAGCAGAAAGCCACGGGCATGTTCGCCCAGATCACCGCGGCGCAGGGTGGCAAGCTGGTGGCCGCCTCTTCCCCGGTGGCCAGCGTGGTGGAGATCCACGAGATGGCCATGGACAACAACGTGATGCGGATGCGCGCCATCCCGGGTCTCGACCTGCCCGCCGGCAAGGCGGTGGAGCTCAAGCCCGGTGGCTATCACGTGATGCTCATGGGCCTGAAGCAGCAGGTCAAGGAAGGTGACACGGTGGCGGTGACGCTGGTGGTGGAGGGCAAGGATGGCAAGCGCGAGAGCGTCGAAGTGAAGGCGCCGGTACGGCCGCTGGGCTCGGCCTCAGGCGCTCACCATGGGGGTCCACACGGCAGCGGTCACAAGCACTGAGGATCTGCGCTTGAAGGCTCGTCTGGCCTGCTGGACAGCGCTGGCTGTCGGGGCGCTCGTGGTTGCGCCAGCGGTGAAGGCCAACACGGGCCACCGCGCCCATGTGCACGGTGTGGCCAGCATGAGCCTGTCGCTGGACGCGACGGAACTGCTGATCGAGCTGGAGTTGCCGCTGGACACGCTGGTGGGCTTTGAGCGGGCACCGCGCACGCCGGCCGAGCGAGAGGCTGCGGCTGCCGTGTTGACGCGGCTGCGCGAGACGGCCCAAGCCTTCAGGCTCTGGCCAGAGGGGGCCTGCCGGGTGCAGGAGGCCGCGGTGCAGGCACCAGTGCTTGAGGGGGCTGCCGCGCCGCGTGAGGGTCATGCCGACGCGAAGGTTCAGGTTCGTTGGCAGTGCAACGCTGGCACGCCGCCGCAGCGGCTCGATGTCCTGCTGTTCGGTTCCTTCAAACGGCTGGAGCGCGTCAACGTGCAGATGGTGTTGCCCCAGGGTCAGCGCAAGGCGGTTGTCCGCCGCGCCGCACCGGAGTTGAGCCTGCAGGGCACTCGCTGAACGGCGGTCTCGCGCCTACTTGAAGCCGACGCGGTCCAGCATCTGCTGCACCTTCACCTGGTTCATGCCGACCACGCTGGTGGGAATCAGGTCGGACTTGAAATGCGGCCCGCCCATGGCCTTGAGGGCCGGGTTGTCAGCCACCACGCCCTTGGCCGCGGGCCACTCGTTGTTGCCGTTGGCGAAGTACTGTTGCGCTTCGGTGCTCGCCAGGTACTCCAGGAACTTGATGGCGGCAGCGGTGTTCTTCGAATGCCGCGCCACGGCGCCGCCGGCGATGTTCACATGCGTGCCCCAGCTGGCCTGGTTGGGGAACACCACGCCCACCCTGTCCATCACGGCCTTGTCCTCGGGCTTGTTGGAGCGCATGAGGCGGGCGAGGTAGTAGGTGTTGGTGATGGCCATGCCGCATTCGCCTGAGGCCACGGCGCGCACCTGGTCGGTGTCGCCACCCTTGGGCGCACGCGCCATATTGGTCACCAGCCCCTTGAGCCAGGCTTCGGCCTTCTCGGGCCCGATGTGCTCCACCATGGCGCCGAAGAGGCTGAGGTTGTAGGGGTGTGAGCCCGAGCGGGTGCACAAGCGGCCCTTGTTCTTGGGATCGGCCAGTTCCTCGTAGGTGTCGACGTCCTCGGGCTTGACCTTGGCCTTGTCGTACACCACCACACGGGCCCGGGTGGAAAAGCCGTACCAGGCTGTGCGGCCGTCCGCTTCGGGTTTGGCGCGCAGATGCGTCTCGATGGCGTTGTCCAGCGTGGTCGATTTGATGGGCAGGAACAGGCCGTCAACCTGTGCCCGCCACAGCCGCGCCGCATCCACCAGCAGCACCACATCGGCGGGCGACGACGAGCCCTCGGTCTTCAGCCGAGCCAGGATGCCCGCGTCATCGGCATCTACGCGCTGAATGCGGATGCCGGTGGCCTTGGTGAATTGGGTGTACAGCGCCTCATCGGTGCTGTAGTGGCGCGCAGAGTAGAGGTTCAGAACGGGCTGCTGCGCCTGCACGGCAGCGCAGGCCGAAGCGGCGATGGCGAGCGCGCAGCAGGCCTGTTTCACGGCCATGGTCGTCAGGGTCCGGTGCATCGGTGGGCGGATGGGCAGGAAGCGATGACCGCATCCTATCGCAAATGCGAATGATTCGCAATTAAATCGCGGTGACCGCCTGTACCGCTTGGTAATGCGTGAGGAACACCTGCCCACTGAGGTGCGCGATGAAGTCCGAGCGCTGCAAGCGGTCCATCACCGGGCCCTTCACCTCCGACAGGTGCAGGGCAATGCCAGCGTCCCGCAGGCGGTGGTGGATCGACTCCAGGCTCTCCAGCGCGCTCGCGTCCACATCGTTGATGGCCGAACATTGCAGCACCACATGCTTGAGGGCAGGCCGCTCGGACACCGCCTCGTTGATGCGGTCTTCGAGTGCACGCGCATTGGCGAAGTACAGGCTCTCGTCCACCCGCAGCGACAGCACCGCCGGGTGCGTGACCACCCGATGCCGCAGCACATTGCGGAAGTGCTCGGTGCCCGGCACCAGCCCCACTTCGGCTATGTGTGGCTGGCTCGTGCGCGCGAGGTACATCAGCAGCGACACCAGGACGCCCAGTACCAGACCGATCTCCACACCCACCAGCAAGGTGGCCAGCAGCGTGACCATGAGCGCTGTGAAATCAGCGCGCGAATAGCGCCAGGTACGCGCCATCGTGTCCACGTCCACCAGGGCCAGAACGGCCACCACGATGGTGGCGGCCAGCGTGGCCAGCGGCAGAGCCACCAGCCATGGCGTCAGCAGCAGTGCGGCCAGCATGAGGCCCACCCCGGTCATCAGGCCCGCACCCGGTGTGCGTGCGCCGGCGTCGAAATTCACCACCGAGCGCGAGAAGCCGCCCGACACCGGGTAGCCCCCGGTGAAAGCCGCGCCCACATTGGCCGCGCCGAGCGCCACCAATTCCTGGTTCGGTTCGATGCGCTGGCGCCGCCGCGCGGCCAGGGTCTGTCCCACGGAAATCGATTCCACGAAGCCGACGATGCTGATGAGCAGCGCTGGCAGCAGCAGTTGCTGCCACAGAGCGGGGTTCCAGGAGGGCGCCGTCAGGGGCGGCAGGTGCTGCGGGATCGAGCCGACCACCTTGACGCCCTGCGAGGTCCAATCAAGGCCGGCGCTCAAGGCCGTGGTCACCACGATGGCCGCCACCGGCCCCATCTTGGTCCCCAGGTCGGCCGCGCGCGCGCTCAGCCCTGCGCGCCTCAGCAGGGGCTTCAGGCCCTGCCGCACCCAGAAGAGGAAGGCCACCGTGCCCAGGCCGCTGGCCAGCGTCAACAGGTTCGTTTGCGATGCCTCCCGCCCCAGTGACTGCAGCATCTCGGGCAGGGTGTGCCCACCGCCGCCGACACCCATCAGCGTCTTGAACTGGCTCGCTGCAATCAACAGCCCGGAAGCGGTGACGAAGCCCGAGATCACCGGGTGGCTCAGGAAGTTGGCCAGGAACCCCAGGCGCAGGATGCCCATCAGCGCGAGCATCACGCCGCTAAGCAAGGCCAGGGCGAGGGCCACATCCAGGTAGGCCGCAGTGCCGGCCTTGGCGAACTCGCCCACCGCGGCGGCGGTCATCAGCGACACCACCGCCACCGGCCCCACGGCCAAGGCACCGGAGGTGCCGAACAGCGCGTACAGGATGGGTGGCACCATACCCGCGTACAGCCCCACCTCTGGCGGAAGGCCGGCCAGCAGGGCGTAGGCCAGGCTTTGCGGAATCACCATGATGGTGACGATGGCCGCGGCCACCGAGTCGTCCACCAGCGCGGCGCGGCGGTAGTCGCGGGTCCACTCCAGGACGGTCAGGCGGGGCCGGGCGGGCTTCCAGTTCATCGTGAATCCGGTTGCAGGCGCAACTTCATGCCGGCCTGCCGTTCATGTCAGTGAGGGCCGTCGGGACGCCCTGGCCTCACCCGGCGGCCGCCGTCTTCGCGCGGCGGCCCTCCAGCCACTCGAAGGCCAGCATACCCAGGACCATGGCGATCACGAACACCACGGCCTTGTCCTGGCCCGCGCCGAGCGAGACCAGGGCAGGCCCCGGGCAGAAACCAGCCAGTCCCCATCCGGCACCGAACACCAGGCTGCCGATCACCAGCCGTTGGTCAATGTCCTTGGAGGTGGGCAGCCGCATCGCACCGCCCAGGACGTTCTGCGTGCGGTCCTTGGCCACGCGGAAGGCAAAGAAGCCCACGGCGATCGCGCCGCCCATCACAAAGGCCAGGGAAGGGTCCCAGTTTCCGAAAAGGTCGAGGAAGCCGATGACCTTGCCCGGGTCGGTCATGCCCGAGAGGATCAGGCCGAAGCCGAACAGCAGGCCGATCAGGAATTCGGACAGGCCGTGCTCGAGGATGTGCTTTTTCATGGGGGAACTCCGAGGGCTCAGCCGAGCAGGTGTTTGACGACGAACACGGTGCCAAAGCCCGTGCCCATGAAGGCCAGTGTGGCCACCAGGGATCGTGGCGACAACCGCGACAGACCACACACGCCATGGCCGCTGGTACAGCCCGAGGCGTACCGGGTGCCGATGCCCACCAGCAGCCCCGCCGCGACCACCGTGCCCCAGCCCGCTTCGATGCGCACGTCCCAGGGGCCGCGCAGCGCGGCATACAGCAGCGGTGCGGCCAGCAGGCCCACGATGAAAGCGGCACGCCAGGCGACGTCGCCCACCTTGGGCTTGAGCAGGCCGCCGAGGATGCCGCTGATGCCCAGTATGCGGCCATTGACGAGGACAAACAGCGCCGAGGCCAAGCCCAGGAGGATGCCGCCGGCCAAGGAGGCCCAGGGTGTGAAGTGACTCCAATCAATCGTCATGTCTGAACTCCAGTGCAAACCACCACCACGGTTCATGATGCCGTGCGGCGGACCGGTTGCGGTTGAGGGAAAGCCCACTATACAATTAAATTAGTATGCGCTGATAAATAAGGATCGAATACGCCATGAGCCGCGCCCCCAAACCCCAGGTACAGGCCTTCTTCGACGCTCCCACCTGGACGGTCACCTATGTGGTGTACGACCGCGAAGGCGGCCAGGCTGCCGTCATCGACTCGGTGTTGAACTACGACCACAAGTCGGGCCGCACCCGCACCACCGGGGCCGACGAGGTGATCGCCTTCGTCAGGGGGAAGGGGCTGACGGTGCGTTGGCTGCTGGAAACCCACGCCCACGCCGACCACCTCTCGGCTGCGCCCTACCTGCGACAGCAACTGGGTGGGCGCATCGCCATCGGCGCCGGCATCGACGGGGTGCAAAAGGTGTTCAAGGGCCTGTTCAATCTCGAACCCGAATTCCGCACCGACGGTAGCCAGTTCGACCAGTTGTTCCATGACGGCGAGACCTTTGCCATCGGGGACCTGCAGGCCACCGTGATGTCGGTGCCTGGGCACACGCCGGCCTGCGTGGCGTACCAAATCGGTGACGCCGTCTTCGTCGGCGACACCCTGTTCATGCCCGATGTGGGCACGGCGCGATGTGACTTCCCGGGAGGCAACCCCCACACGCTCTACCGCTCGGTGCGCAAGCTGCTCAGCCTGCCCGCGCAAACCCGGCTGTTCATGTGCCACGACTACCCGCCTGTCAAGGGCGACCGGCCCCGCGCGGTGCAGTGGGAAAGCACGGTGGCCGAACAGCGCGAGCGCAACATCCACATCCGCGATGGCATCAGCGAGGATGAATTCGTTCAGATGCGCACCGCACGCGACGCCACCCTGGAGATGCCGGTGCTCATCATGCCTTCCGTGCAGGTGAACATCCGTGCCGGGGAACTGCCGCCTGCCGAGGCCAATGGCGTGTCCTACCTCAAGATTCCACTGAATGCGGTTTGAGCGTCGTGCCGCCTGCGGGCGGGGCCCGTAGGAGCCGGACCGTGCGGGCCGTAGGGCCTTCGGGGCTGCGGCCGTCGACGGCCGCACCTGACCCGATGCTGACAAATGACATCCGAAATCCCTAGGGATCGCCCTAATATCAGCCATCGCTGATTCAATCAAAATGCTTCATCAGCATAAACGCATATAAATAGAGGCCGGATCGATAGCATCGAGGATCCGCCGCACCGAGGAGCTGCCGTGTCCATGTTGACCACCGAATTCCCGGCCGTCGCCACACAGGGGCCCGGTCGCCTGATCAAGGCGCCGGAGAACTTCATATCCCCCCAGGGCGTCAAGCAGGTCTTCGCCGAGGCCAAGGCCGGCCGGCGGGACTTCATCCGTCAGGCCTTCACCGCGGCAGCCGCCACAGCCGCGACCGCAGCCGGCGGGGCCTCACTGGCCGCCTCCAACCCCGTGCCCCCTGAGGGCGGCGACCCTCACATCCTGAACCTGCCGGCCCACACCACGGGACTCGGTCAGCCGGTGGTCACCGACGGCTATGGCAAGCCTTCGAAGTACGAGTCCAATGTCCAGCGCCGGCAAAGCCCGGGCCTGACCCAAACGAACCAGGCCAGCGTCAGCTTTGCCCCGCTGCAGAGTCTGTTTGGCATCGTGACCCCCAGCGGCCTGCACTTCGAACGCCACCACCAGGGCTGGTGGGATGTGGATCCATCCCAGCACCGCCTCATGCTCAACGGCTCCGACCCGTCCCTGATGAAGACGCCCAAGGTCTTCACCATGGACGAGATCATGCGCATGCCCAGCGTCAGCCGCTTCCACTTCATCGAGTGCGGTGCCAACACAGGCATGGAGTGGGGCAATGTGGCGGTGCCCACTGTGCAGTACAGCCACGGCATGATCTCCTGCAGCGAGTTCACCGGCGTGCCGCTCAAGCTGCTGCTGGACCAGTGCGGCGTCGACTACAAGAAGGGCCGCTTCGTGCTGGCCGAGGGGGCGGACGGATCTTCAATGACCCGAACCATTCCGATGGAACTCATCGAAAGCGGCGAGGTGTTCGTGGCTTATGGCCAGAACGGCGAGATGCTGCGCCCGGAAAACGGCTACCCACTGCGCCTGGTGGTGCCGGGCGTGCAGGGCGTGAGCTGGGTGAAGTACCTGCGTCGCATCGAAGTCGGCGACCAGCCCTACGCCGCCAAGGACGAGGCCATCCACTACATCGACCTCATGCCCAGCGGCCTGCACCGTCAGTACACCAGCACGCAGGAATGCAAGAGCGTGGTGACCACCCCCTCGGGTGGTCAGGTGCTGCTGGACAAGGGGTTCTACAACATCAGCGGCTTGGCCTGGTCGGGCCGCGGGCGCATCACCAAGGTCGATGTCTCGGTCGACGGTGGTCGCAACTGGCGAAGCGCACGCTTGGAGGGCCCGGTGATGCGCAAGTGCCTCACCCGCTTCAACATCGACTGGGTGTGGGACGGCAAACCCGCGATCGTGCAGAGCCGCGCCACGGACGAATCCGGCTATGTACAGCCCAGCTACCGCGACCTGCGCAAGGTTCGGGGCTCGCGTTCGATCTATCACAACAACGCCATCCAATCCTGGTTGGTTCAGGAAAGCGGGGAGGTCAAGAATGTTCAGCTTTCCGCTTGAAGGGGCCTGCCTGATGTCCTTCGCGACCCCCTCGACCCTGCGTCTGGACCATTGCAGCGCCGGCCGCGAAACCATCTGCCGCCGCACCCTGCGGACCCTGCTCGCCACGGGCGCGCTCGCGGCCGCTGCAGTGTCGGCCCTGCCCGCGGCGGCCCAGGTTCTGCCCGGCATCGGCCGCCCCGCCACGCCGAAGGAAATCGCCGCTTGGGACATCGACGTGCGCCCCGACTTCAAGGGCCTGCCCAAGGGTGCGGGCACGGTGGCCGCCGGTCAGGATGTGTGGGAGGCCAAGTGCGCGTCTTGCCACGGCGTGTTCGGCGAATCCAACGAAGTCTTCTCGCCCCTGGTGGGCGGCACCACGGCCAAAGACATTCAAACCGGCCGGGTGGCCCGCCTGACCGATGAGAGCTTCCCGGGTCGCACGACGCTGATGAAGGTGCCCACGGTGTCCACGCTGTGGGACTACATCAACCGGGCCATGCCCTGGAACCAGCCCAAGTCGCTCAAGGTCGATGAGGTGTATGCGGTCACGGCCTTCCTGCTGAATCTCGGTGGCATCGTGCCCGACAACTTCACCTTGTCGGACCAGAACATCCAGGAGGTGCAGAACCGCATGCCCAACCGCAAGGGCATGACCCTGGACCATGCGATGTGGCCCGGAAGGGGGTTGACCAGCGGCAAAGGGGATGTGAAGGCGGTGGCCTGCATGAGCAACTGCGCCACGGAGGCTTCTGTGGCGTCGATGCTGCCCGACCATGCCCGCAATGCCCACGGCAATCTCGCCGAGCAAAACCGTTTGGTGGGGGCGCAGTTGGGTGCCGACACCACACGCCCCTCAGGTCCGCAGACCGGGTTGCCCAAAGCGCCGGCCCGGGCCACGGCTTTGGCAGCGGGCGGCGCGGCGGCCGCTGGCGCTGTCGGTGCCGCCGGTGCGGCCGGCCCTGACATTGGCAAGCTGCTCAACCAGCACAGCTGCACCGCCTGCCATGCGCAGGACCGCAAGCTGGTGGGCCCCTCTTTCAAGGAAATCGCCGAGAAATACGCCGCACGGTCCGATGCGGCGGCTTATTTGGCGGGCAGGATCAAGAACGGCGGGGTCGGCGTCTGGGGCCAGATTCCGATGCCTGCACAGGGCCTGCCGCAGGCCGATGCCCAGACGCTGGCCAAGTGGCTGGCCGATGGGGGCCGCAAACCCTGATGAACCGCACCGTCGGGTGCACTACAGTTAGCCAACCTCGGCGTCCAGCCGAACCCCTCAAACGAAGGAGAACATGATGACGCAAACCCGTCGCGAGATGCTGCAACGCAGCGCCGCCGTGGCCGGCATGCTGGCGAGCCTGGGCCTGCTGCCGCAGCTGGCCCATGCCAACACCTGGAACAAGGCCGCGTTTGACGCCAAGAACATGGCCGACCTGATGAAGGCCCTGGGCACCTCGGCCCCCGCCGAGAGCAAGGACGTGACCATCACCGGTCCCGACATCGCCGAGAACGGTGCGGTGGTGCCCGTGGGCTGCTCCACCACATTGGCCGGGGCCAAGAAGCTGATGATCCTCGTCGAGAAGAACCCCAACATGCTCTGCGCCCTGTTCGATGTGACCGAGGGCGTGGATCCCAACTTCTCCACCCGCGTGAAGATGGGCCAGTCCTCCGACGTGTATGCCGTGGCGGTCATGGCCGACAACAAGGTGCTCTTCGCCAAGAAGGAAATCAAGGTGACCCTGGGCGGCTGTGGCGGCTGACGCGTCCTCCTTCGACCCCTTTACTGTTTGAACGAATTCAGGAGATCAACATGGCAGATCCGATGCGCATCCGCGCCCAAGCCGCCGGCGACAAAGCCACCGTCCGCGTTCTGATGGCCCATGAAATGGAAACCGGCCAGCGCAAGGACTCCGCCGGCAAGACCATTCCCGCCTGGTTCATCCAAGACGTGGTGGCCAGCCACAATGGAAAGCCCGTGTTCTCGGCCCAGTGGGGCCCGGCCGTGTCCAAGAACCCCTTCTTGCAGTTCAGCGTGCGCGGCGCCAAGGCCGGCGACAAGATCAGCGTCACCTGGACGGACAACAAAGGCGACAAGCGCACCGACGAGGCCACGGTCAGCTGACCGTGGTGACGGCGGCGCACCAGGCGCTTTTGCGGCGGCGAAGGCTCATGTCGGGCCGACAGGCCCGACGTGAAGGGGTGAAGCCCCGGCCGCAGCCCCAACACCAGTCCGCCCAAAGCGCAGCATCTGTTCCGACATATCGCCCCGACCCGCGGTGATTCCGACCAGCAGTACACCGGAGGAGACAAGACCATGAACAAGCGCAACGCGCCCTGGCCCAAGGCAGCAGCAGCCCTGGCCCTGGCCATCCCCCTGATGGCCGCTGCCCAAACCAAATCCGCCAGCGACGGCATCGCCGAGTACCGCAAGATGCTCGAAGACGGCAACCCCGCCGAGCTCTATGAGGCCAAGGGCGAGTCTTTGTGGAAGCAGGCCCGTGGACCGAAGAAGGCCACGCTGGAGAAGTGCGATCTCGGCTTGGGCCCGGGCGTGGTCAAGGGGGCGTGGGTGCAACTGCCGCGCTACTTTGCCGACACCGGCAAGGTGCAGGACGTGGAATCGCGATTGGTCACCTGTATGGCCACGCTGCAGGGCTTCAACGCCGATGAGCTGGTCAAGACCGCCTTCGGCCGCGGCGAGATGGCCAACATCACCGCCCTGGCCACTTGGATCGCGGCCGAATCGCGGGGCTTGAAGTTCAACCTGCCGCAGGCCCACCTGGAAGAGCAGCGCTTCTACGAACTGGGCAAGCGCGCCTTCTTCTTCCGCGGCGGGCCCATGGACTTCTCGTGCGCTTCTTGCCATTCGGTCGACGGCAAGCGCATCCGCCTGCAGGAGCTCCCCAATCTCACCAAGAACCCCGGTGATGGCATCGGCTTCGCGGCTTGGCCCGCCTACCGTGTCAGCCAGGGCGCCATGTGGAGCATGCAGCTGCGCCTGAACGACTGCTACCGGCAGCAGCGCTTCCCCTATCCAGGCTTCGCCTCCGACCTCACCGTGGCGCTGGGTGTCTACATGGGTGTCAACGCCAAGGGCGCGGAGTCCATCGCCCCGGCCATCAAGCGCTGATCAAGCCCCCGCACAGGAGACGCCAACATGAAGAAGTTTCACCACACGTTCCGGACCCCTCAGGGGCTGCGCTCGGCTGCGCTGCTGACGGCTGCTGCGGCGGCGCTGGCCACCACCGTGGGTTGCGCCTCGCTGCCTTCCCCGAAGGAGCTCGACACCCAGGCCGCGGCCATGATCAAGGTTGCCTTCCGCGACGAGGGCATCGCCAAGGTCGACCGCATCCAGCAGGATCTGGCGCAATCGGCCTGCTCCTCGGACAAGATGCCCGGGCCCGAGACCATGCAAAAGGTCATGCAGGAGGCCATGGCCACGGTCAAGTGGCCGGCCAATGGCCGGTACCTGGGTGATTGGAAGGAGGGCGAAAGGCTGGCCCAAGGTGGTCGCGGCATGACCTGGACCGACAAGACCACCGATCCCAAGGCCAACGGCGCCCAGTGCTACAACTGCCATCAGATCAGCAAGGCCGAGATCAGCTACGGCACCATCGGCCCCAGCCTTTACCAGTACGGCAAGCTGCGCGGCGTGGCCGATCCCAGCAGCCCCGCCGCCGAGCCCATCCTCAAGTACACCTGGGCCAAGATTTGGAACAGCAATGCCTACATGGCCTGCTCCGGCATGCCCCGGTTCGGCCACGCCAAGCTGCTCAATGAAGACCAGATCCGCCATGTCATGGCCCTGCTGCTGGACCCCCAATCCCCGGTGAACACGCAGTAAACCCAATAAATGGGGTCAGACCCCATTTCTTAGCGAACAACGCCGTTCGCAGGAAAAAGGGGTCTGACCCCATTTTTATAAATCAAACATCAGTGAAAGCTTATTCATGAATCTGAGCAAGCGTGAATTCCTGCAGGTGCTGGGCGCGGCGGGTGTGGCGGGCATGGCCTTGGGGCAGCATGCGCAGGCTGATGCGCAGGCCGCGCAGGCGGGCCTGTACGACATCAAGCCCTTCGGGAATGTCAGCTTGCTGCACATGACCGACTGCCACGCGCAGCTCAAGCCCATTTATTTCCGTGAGCCCAGCGTGAACCTGGGCCTGGGGTCCATGAAGGGCAACCTGCCCCACCTGGTGGGCGCGCACCTGTTGAAGGCCGCCGGCGTAAGCCCGGGCACGCCGCTGGCGCACGCCTACACCTACCTGGACTTTGAAACCGCTGCGCGTCGCTATGGCCGCGTCGGGGGGTTCGCCCATCTGGCCACCCTGGTCAAGCAGCTCAAGGCCAGCCGCCCGGGTGCCTTGCTGCTGGATGGGGGTGATACCTGGCAGGGCTCGGCCACCTCGCTGTGGACCAATGCCCAGGACATGGTCGACGCCTGCAAGCTGCTCACCGTGGACGTGATGACCGGCCATTGGGAATTCACCTATGGCATGAAGCGGGTGCAGGAGATCGTCGAGAAGGATTTCGCGGGCCAATCAGCAGCGGGCACCCCTGGCGGCGCGCAAAAGGTGGATTTCGTGGCGCAAAACGTGCGCACCACCGACTTCGACGACCCCGTCTTCAAGCCCTATGTGATCCGCTCGATCAACGGCGTGCCCGTGGCCATCGTGGGCCAGGCCTTCCCCTACACGCCGATTGCCAACCCGCGCTACATGGTGGCCGACT
>JBMSQF010000041.1:0-23240 GCA_049423145.1 Burkholderiaceae bacterium | reverse complement strand
GCAGACGGCCGAGAAGAATGGCAAGTACGCCTTCGGTTGGGACAGCGACATGAGCGCATTCGGCCCCAAGGCACATCTCGCCTCTGCGGTGGTGAACTGGGGTCCGTACTACATCAAGGCCATGGAAGAGCTCAAGGCGGGCACCTGGAAGACCGAGCGCACGGTCTGGGGTGTCAAGGAGGGCCTGAACGACCTGATCAAGATCAACGACGTCGTGCCCGAGGCAGCCAAGAAGAAGGTCGAGACCATCAAGGCCGGCCTCAAGGATGGCTCGTTTGAAGTCTTCACCGGCCCCGTCGTCGACAACACGGGCAAGGAGCGTCTGCCCAAGGATGCCAAGGCCGCCCAGGCCTGGCGCGACAAGATCGACTTCTATGTCAAGGGCGTGGAAGGCAAGATCCCCAGCGGCAAGTAAGCCCCACTCCGTCGGGCCGCCCTGCTCACCGAAGCGGCGGTCCGATGGCTCACCACGCCGCCCGCCCAACCCTGGCCGGGCGGCGTTTTCACTCCAGCGATCCCGATTGAGCGAGCCCCGATGATCGAGCATTCCTGGTGGTGGCCGGTCGCCACGGAAGGGGAGCTGCGCCAGCAAAATGGGCAGCCACTGGCCGTGCAGTTGTTGGGACAGCGGCTGGTGCTGTGGCGAGCCGAATCGGGTGTCACCAGCCTGCTGCTGGACCGATGTCCGCACCGCGGGGCCCGGCTCTCGATGGGTCGTGTGCTCGGCGATGCGCTGCAATGCCCGTACCACGGTTGGAGTTTCAATGGCGAGGGAGTGTGCGTGGGGATTCCGGCTCAGCCCGCCTTTCAGCCCCCGGCGTCCAGTTGCGCCAGTCGCTTCGCCTTGGTTGCCGCACACGGACTGTGGTGGGCTCGGCTGGATGAGTCGTCTGTCGCGCACGATGCGCTTCGCGGGGCGCAGGGCCAGGACGCTGGCCGCGCGCCGCTGATGCCGGCGGCAGCCCCGCCGGTGCTGCAGGCGTTACCCGAGCGCCGGCTGATCTACGGGCCTTTCGACGTGGCCACCAGTGCCCCGCGGGCCGTGGAAAACTTTCTTGACACCGCACACTTTGCCTTTGTGCACGAGGGTTGGCTTGGCGACCCAGCCCATCCGGAGGTGCCGTCCTATGAGGTGGCGCACAGGGCCGACGGCCGACCGGTGATCGAGCGCTATCCGGCGTGGCAGCCCCGCGCGACGGCCAGCGCGCAGGCAGGTGGCTGGGTCGAATACCGGTACGAGGTGCTCAGCCCCTACGCGGCTTTGCTGACGAAGCAAGGCGCGGCTGGTGGGCCTCAGGACAGCTATGTCATTTGGGCCTGCCCGCAGAGCGAAGTGTCCTGCCGACTCTGGTTTGCGCAGTACACGACCGACACCCTGACGCCGGATGAAGAGCTGCGGGCCTTCCAAGTGGCCATCTTCGCCCAGGATCAACCCATCTTAGAGTCACAGGAGCCCAAGGCCTTGCCCATCACCGGCGGTGAGGCGATGTCGGCGGCCGACCGGCTGAGTGCGGCCTATCGCCGTTACCTTCGGGCCTGTGGTATCGGTTTCGGTGTGTGCTGAATGCCGCCCCTCACTGGAAGCCGACAAAGCCCTGAAGACGTCCCACGCCGATCGTTCAAGCGACGAACCCACCATGAGCCCCATCGACTTCAACCGCATTCCCGCCCATCGCCTGCTGCAGGTGGTTCACTCGGCACCCAAGGCCGAATTGCACATCCACATTGAAGGTTCGCTGGAGCCCGAGCTCATCTTCGAACTCGCAAGGCGCAATGGCGTGCCCTTGGCTTACCCCAGCGTGGAAGCGCTGCGCGCGGCTTATGCCTTCACCGACCTGCAAAGCTTTCTCGACGTGTATTACGCCGGGGCCAGTGTGCTGCTCCAAGAGCAGGACTTCCACGACATGGCTTGGGCCTATCTGCAGCGTGCCGCACGCGACGGTGTCGTTTGTGCAGAGCTGTTCTTCGACCCACAGACCCACACCGATCGTGGCGTGCCCATGGGTGCGGTCATCCGGGGACTTCGGAGCGCCTGTGACCGGGCTCGCGCTGAATGGGACCTGCGGGCCGAGCTGATTCTGTGTTTTCTGCGCCATCTCAGTGAAGAAGCGGCCCTGCAGACGTTGCAGGACGCCTTGCCCTATCGCGAACAGTTCATCGGAGTGGGTTTGGACTCCTCTGAGAGGGGGCATCCCCCCGAGAAGTTCAGCCGTGTGTTTGCCCGAGCGGGCGAGCTGGGCCTGCACCGGGTGGCCCATGCCGGGGAGGAGGGTCCAGCGGCCTACATCACGGCCGCACTGGACGTGCTGAAGGTCGAGCGCATCGACCATGGCGTACGGTGTACCGAAGATCCCTTGCTGGTCCAACGGCTGGCTCAAGCAGCCACCCCGCTCACCGTATGCCCGCTGTCCAACATCAAGCTGTGCGTCTTCCCCGATATGGCTGCGCACAATTTGCCAGCCCTGTTGGAGGCGGGCTTGATGGTGACCGTCAACAGCGACGACCCCGCGTATTTCGGGGGCTACATCAATCAGAACTTCACCGCGCTGTTGGGGGCCCACCCCGAACTGGGCGCCCGCCACGCGTGGCAACTGCTGCGCAACAGCCTCCAGGCCAGCTTCGCTCCGGCCGAGCAGCGCACACAGTGGCTCACGCGCCTGGATGCGCATTTCGCGCGTGCCGCCCAATAGTGTTCTCGCAATACGCGGGCAATCCCCTAGACGGCGGGTATTCGATTGTGTATACAGTTTGGCGCACACTTGAGCACCATAACCGTATCCATGCCCCGCGGCACCACCACCCAGCGCATCGTCGATTCGGTGACCGCCGCCATCGTGGAGCGCCGCCTGATGCCGGGAACCAAGCTGGCCGAACAGCGTTTGGCCGACATCTTCCAGGTTTCGCGCACGGTCGTGCGTCAAGCCCTCAACCAACTCAGCCGCGACCGCTTGATCACACTGGAGCCGGCTCGCGGTGCCTTCGTTTCCACACCGAGCGTGGACGAGGCGCACCAGGTCTTCGAACTTCGGCAGATGATGGAAGGGGCCATGATGCGGCTGCTGGTGGGGCGCATTACCCCGTCGCAGGTGGCCGAACTGCGAACCCACCTACAGGCGGAACAAGCGGCCATTGCAGCCAACGACGTGGCCGAGCGGACGCGCCTGCTGGCGCATTTCCACAGCTTGCTCGCGCGCATGACCGGCAATCGGGTTCTCGAGGAGCTGCAAGCCGACCTGCTCTCGCGCTCCAGCCTGATTTCCCTGATGTACCAGTCTTCGCAGTCGGCGTCCGAATCGTCCGCCGAGCATGCGGCGATCGTCGATGCGCTGGAGCGGCGAGATGAAGCCGCAGCCGTGCGCCTGGCCGCATCGCACATCGAGCAAGTGGAGCGCAATCTTCAACTCGATCCGCGTGTTCCCGACTTGGCCGATGCACTGAAGGACCGCCTGTGAGCTCGCCGCCGTTCATCCGTCCATTTCGCAAGCCCTGCCGGTCCACCGCCCGGTGCTTTGCGCACCGCGAGCAGGCATCGCCCGACTGGGTTGCCTCTGTGGGGTGCGATACCGCACTCTCGTGGTGCAATCCTGACCCAGCAGCACCGCCGCGCACCATGCACGGCTCTTGCAGTTCGCCCGCAGTACTGTCCAACACCAACGGAGTGAATCCATGAACCTCAATCCCATCCGCCGCCGCATCCTGGGCACGCTCACCGCAGTGGCCACCGTCGCCACGCTGTCCGGCACATCGGTCTCGGCCCAGGCGCAAACCGCTGTCAAGTTTCAGCTCGATTGGCGCTTCGAGGGCCCAGCGGCGCTCTTCCTCGGTGCCTCGGCCAAGGGCTATTACAAGGCTGCGGGCCTGGACGTCACCATCGACGCGGGAAATGGCTCTGGCGGCACTGTGCAGCGGGTGGCCTCGGGCGCCTATGACATGGGATTCGCCGACCTTGCGGCGCTCATGGAGTTCCATGCCAACAACCCGGACGCGCCCAACAAGCCGGTGGCCGTGATGATGGTCTACAACAACACGCCCGCCGCGGTGCTCACCTTGAAGAAGTCCGGCATTGCCAAGCCGGCCGACCTCAATGGCAAGAAACTGGGTGCGCCCGTCTTCGATGCGGGGCGCAAGGCCTTCCCCATCTTCACCAAGGCCAACAACCTGGGTAATGTGACCTGGGTCAGCATGGACCCGCCCCTGCGCGAAACCATGCTCGCGCGCGGTGAAGTCGACGCCATCACCGGCTTTTCTTTCACGTCCTTGCTCAACCTGGAGGCGCGTGGTGTGAAGCCGGCGGACATCGTGGTGATGCCCTATGCCGAGCACGGCGTGAAGCTCTACGGCAATGTGATCATTGCCAGCCCGAAGATGATCAAGGAGAACCCGGCGGCGGTGAAGGCCTTCCTCAGCGCATTTTCCAAGGGCGCCAAGGACGTGATGGCCAATCCGGACGCTGCCATCGACTTCGTCAAGGCCCGCGACGGCATCATCAATGTGGACCTGGAGAAGCGCCGTCTGCGCATGGCCATCGACGCGGTGGTTGCCAGTCCTGATGCACGCGCCGAGGGCTTCGGGGTGGTGGTGCCGGGTCGACTGGCGCTCATGGCCTCGCAGGTTTCGGACGCCTATGGCACCAAGACCCGTATCAATCCGGACGCGGTCTGGACCGACGCCTTCCTCCCGGCCAAGGCAGAGCTCAACATCCTGCCCCCGGTCAAGAAGTGATGAGCAGCGCCGCCGCCCAGCCATTCGTTGATTTCCAAAACGTCTGGCTCGCCTACAACGACGAACTGCTGGCGAACAACCAGTTTGCGGTAGAAGACATCTCCCTGCAGGTCCAGCAGGGAGAGTTCATCGCCATCGTCGGGCCGTCGGGTTGCGGCAAGTCCACCTTCATGAAGCTGACCACGGGTCTGAAAATGCCCAGCCGCGGCAGCATTCGCATCGCCGGGCAGCCCGTGACCGGACCGCTGAAGATCAGCGGCATGGCCTTTCAGGCGCCCAGCCTGCTGCCATGGCGCACGACCGTGGACAACGTGCTCTTGCCCCTGGAGATTGTTGAACCCTACCGGTCTCAGTTCAAGGCTCGGCGCAAGGAGTTCGAGGAAAAGGCCCGCACGCTGCTCAAGAGCGTGGGCCTTGGCGGCTACGAAGACCAGTACCCCTGGCAACTCTCCGGTGGGATGCAGCAGCGTGCCAGCATTTGCCGCGCCTTGGTGCACGAGCCGCAGATGTTGTTGCTCGATGAGCCCTTCGGCGCGCTTGACGCCTTCACCCGTGAAGAACTCTGGTGCGCGCTTCGTGATCTGCAGGCTGCACAGAAGTTCAATGTGATCCTGGTGACGCACGATCTGCGCGAGAGTGTGTTCCTGGCCGATACCGTGTACGTGATGAGCCGCAGTCCGGGCCGCTTTGTGGTCAAGCGCGAGATCAATCTGCCCCGACCACGGGATTTGGAAGTCACTTACACCCCCGAGTTCACCGATATCGTGCACGAGTTGCGCGGCCACATCGGCGCCATCCGCCAGCCCGTGGGGCAGGGCGGGGCGCTGCCGCAGTGAGGGACGGTCCATGAAGATTTCCAAGACCACCGAACGTTGGTCCCCGCTCATCGTGCTCGTGGGCATTCTCTTGCTGTGGCAACTCTTCGTGAGTGCACTGGCCATTCCCGACTACATCTTCCCCGGCCCCTGGCAGATTGCGGGTGAATTCATCCAGTTCAAGGGCGCCTTGCTGGAGGCGGCCTGGAAGACCTTCTGGGTGACGATGCTTGGCTTTGGCCTGTCCATCGTCGTCGGGGTCCTGCTGGGTTTCCTCATCGGGTCCTCGCGCTTGGCCTACACGGCGCTGTACCCGCTCATGGTCGCGTTCAATGCCGTGCCCAAGGCGGCCATCGTCCCCATCTTGGTGGTGTGGTTTGGTATCGGACTGGGTCCCGGCATCCTCACGGCGTTTCTGATTTCCTTCTTCCCGATCACGGTGAACATCGCCACCGGACTGGCGACGCTCGAGCCTGAGTTGGAGGATGTTTTGAGGGTGCTCGGCGCTCGGCGCTGGGATGTGTTGGTGAAGGTGGGACTGCCGCGGTCCATGCCTTACTTCTACGGCTCCCTCAAAGTGGCCATCACACTGGCCTTCGTGGGAACCGTGTTGGCGGAGATGACTGCAGGCGACTCGGGCATTGGTTATCTGATGCAGACGGCCGGTTCGCAGCAGCGACTTCCACTGGCATTCGCAGGCCTCGTGGTGATCGGCGCCATGGCCATGGCGATGTACGAGTTGTTTTCCTTCGTAGAAAAGCGGACCACGGGCTGGGCTCATCGCGGCTCGCAGGCGGCGTAACAGGTAAAGATCTGTGAACCGCCGCTGGGCCTCACCCAGCGGGCATTAGACTGCAGGTCGATCGGTGGCGCGCCCACACCTCAGCGGCCTACACGGGCCCTGCGCTTGCCTTTCGATGACGTGATCGGAGGATCCTCATGAACAAGACTCTCTTGGCTGCGACCGCAGCCCTCGCGTGGACCGGCGCGGTTCTGGCCCAGACCGCCCTACCAACCTTGGCATCGCCCACCCCCGCCGCTCCGCCGCTGGAGGCCCCGCCTCTGGCCGGTGCCCCGTCCGTTGGCTTGCCCCCGCCGGCTGCAGAGGTGGTGACCTCGCCAGCGCCGCCGACATCGGTCGTGCCGGTCACGGCCTTGGCGCGGGTGCTTTCGGTGACTGCGGCGGCGCAACCGGTGATCGGCAACCGGGTCGTCTGCACCGAGACGGCTGAGGTCGCGGCACCCACGACCGGGGCCGGTGCGGTCGCTGGTGCGATTGTTGGAGCCACCGTGGGTCATCAGATCGGGGGCGGTGCAGGCAACGCGCTGGCCACGGCCGCCGGCGCTGTCGGCGGTGCGCTCGTGGGGGATCAGGTGGAGCAGGGTGGGCGCACGCAGATGGTTCGGCGCTGCGTCACCCAATCCGGCCCAGGGGTGGCCTACCAAGTGGTTTACGAATATGCCGGCCAACAGTACTCCGCCACTTTGCCGTATCACCCGGGTGCCACGCTTCCGGTTCAGATCACGCCCGTGGCGCCTGTTTCGGGGGTTTCCAATGTGATCATGGGCGCCCCCGCCCCGGTGCTGGTTTCACCGGCCGCATGGGCGGTGGCCCCCGCGGCATTGGCCGTGGGTGTCTATCCCGGTTGGGGGCGCCCCTATCGCGGATGGCGCGGGCACCGGCACTGGCGTTACTGAACCAGCGCCTTGAGGGGGCTCAAGGTCCTGCCTCTCCGAGGGGGCGATCATTCCGCCATGCCGATGCATGCGTCCCCCGAGATCCTCTTCCTCCACCTGCCGCGTTCGGATGCCCTTGAAGCGGCCATCCAGAGGCGGATCGAGCACCTCAGGCAGTACGGCGAAGACCTGCACGCCATCAGCGTCGCGGTCGAGCCGGTTCAGCGCCATGCCCACCGGGGGCGGCCCTATGAGGTGCGAATCGACCTGATCCTCAACGGACAGGAACTCGTGGCCAACCGCAGTCGTCACGAAGATGTCTATGTGGCCCTTCGAGATGCCTTCGATGGCATTACGCGGCAACTCGAGGATGCCGTGCGCCGCCGCCGTGCCGGCCCACAGCACCGCGACACCGTTCGGCGCGCGATGCCCTCTTGACCGTGTCTGTCCCCTGGACGGTCAATGGGTCCGCTGGCGCTGCCGTGCCATGCGCACCAGATGCCGGCACTGGGCGGGGCTGAGCCGCTCCAGGAGCCGCTGCCAACGGTCAGCCAACACGGGGCTTTGCCATTGGCGCTGCAGGACCCAGGCCACAGTGTGAGCGTTGTAAGCGACGCGGGACACACCCGTGGAGCGCATGTCTGCAGGAGATCCTGCGGCGTCGAGCCTGCGGGCCAAGAGGGTGTGCGCCACCAGATGCCAGGCCTGCAGACCATGGGCGGGGACCAGGGCCGCAAGGTTCATCAGGCGCTGGGCCGGATGCTCGTCCAGCAGCGCATCCAGCATCACGGCCTTCAGAGCTTTTTCCCAATATTCCGCCGTACGGCTGGTGTCGGCGTTCGAGCAGTCCTCATCCGCCGGGGCAAAGAGCTCGACTTGTGACGCCATCGCATGGGTTCGGGGTGATGGGGTCGGGATCCAGACAGGGTTCATGGCGCACTCCAGTTGATCGTGGGTTGAATGGCGTTGTGGGGTCGTACATCGGTGTGCGGGATCCAGTTTGCAAGGTCACTGGCTCATATGTTGAGCCACCCATAGCATGCTCCTGCTAAAGTGGACGCATCACTTTAGGAAAGGGCTCCCGTGGGCAACACCGACCGTCTGTACCGCATCGAAAGCCTCATCAAGCAGCGCGGACAAGTGACGCTGGAGGAATTGATTCAGGAGCTGGAGGTTTCTCGTGCCACGATCAAACGCGACCTGGCCTTCCTCCGTGATCGGATGGGTGCGCCCATCGAGTACGACCGGTTCATGGGCGGCTACACGCTGCGCCAGGAGGGACAGGATGGCCGTGGGGACAAGCATGAACTGCCGGGTTTGTGGTTCAGCGAACGAGAGCTGTATGCGCTGCTGACCGCACATCGCCTGCTCAGTGAAATCGACACGGATGGTGTCCTCAGTCGCCATCTTCAGCCCCTGCTGGCCCGCATCCATGCACTGCTGGATACGGAAGGGCTGCAGGCGGCGGATGTGCTCAAGCGGGTGAAGATCCTTTCGCCCGCCAAGCGTCCGGTTCCCAGCCAGTGGTTCGAGCGTGTCAGCGAGGCGCTCATCAAGCGGCGCCGCCTGGAGATGGTCTATCTCACGCGCAGCCGGGGGCACTCGAGTCGCCGCGTGGTCTCCCCGCAGCGCCTGGTGCATTACCGGGCGACCTGGTACCTGGACGCCCATTGCCATCAGGCCCAGGGCTTGCGTCGATTCGCATTGGATGCCATCGAGGAAGCCACGGTTCTGGATGACAAGGCCCGCGAAGTACCACTCAAGTCGGTGCAGGCCGAGATGGATGCCGGCTATGGCATCTACGCTGGGGCCAAGCCGCATTGGGCCGTGCTGCTCTTTGAGGCGCAGGCCGCCCAGTGGATCTCACGTGAACAGTGGCATCCGCAGCAGGAGGGACACTTCCGCCCGGACGGGCGCTACGAGTTGCGCCTGCCCTATGCGCAGGAGACCGAGGTGGTGATGGACGTGCTCCGACACGGCCCCGAGGTCCAGGTTCTGGGGCCGGCGTCGCTGGTCAAGCGGGTACGGGATTCGCTCTCGGCTGCCGCACAGGTGTACCGCTAGCCGCCACCCTCAAGTCCGCTGGGCCCATTGGGGCCTGCGCAGCTCGAACTTGTCCTCTTCACGGACCGTGTAGTAGTCGCCGGGCCCGCCGGCGCGCAGAACGGGTTGTGCGGCGGCCGTCTGGTAGACCCCATCTCGGATCAGGTGTTGTGCGATGTGCACGCCCACCACCTCGCCGAACACCATCCAGGTGTCGATGGGGGTGCCATCGTGCCGCAGGAGGCGGTGGATCTGGGTGAGCCGGCACTCGAAGGACACCGGACTCTCCGCCACACGCGGCGCGCCGATCAGCCGCGAAGGGGCCGGCGTCAGGCCAGCCAACTGGAATTCATCGATTTCGGGTGGGGCGTCGATACAGGTTTCGTTCATGGCCGACGCGAGATCACGGGTCACCAGGTTCCAGGCGAATTCCCCCGTGGCCTCGATGTTCCTCAGGCTGTCCTTGGCCGTGACGCTCGAGAAGCCGATGATGGGCGGCACGTAATTGAAGCCATTGAAGAAGCTGTAGGGCGCCAGATTCAGAACGCCTTGCGCCGACCGGGTGGACACCCAGCCGATGCACCGCGGGCCGACAATGGCATTGAAGGGATCATGCCGCAGCCCATGGCCGAGGCGTGGTTCATAGAAGTGAGAAGCAGGATCGGTCATGAGCGGTCATGGGCTGCGCAATGCGGGGCTCAGCAGCAGCCCGTCCTCAGGAAAGTGCATCGCCCGCCACCGGCCCACTGCCACTGAATCGATCCAGGGCCAGGTAGATCACCGGTGTGATGTAGAGGGTGATGGCCTGCGACACGATCAGGCCACCGACCACCGCCAGTCCCAGGGGTTGGCGCAACTCGGCGCCGGCGCCGATCCCGAGTGCGATGGGAAGGGCCCCGACCAAAGCGGCCAGGGTGGTCATCATGATGGGCCTGAACCGCAGGATACAGGCTTCACGAATCGCCACCGATGGACTCATGCCCTGTGTCCGCTGCGCATCGAGCGCAAAGTCGATCATCATGATCGCGTTCTTCTTCACGATGCCGATGAGCAAGATGATGCCGATGGTGGCGATCAGGGTGAGCTCCATGCCGAAGGCCATCAGCGTGAGCAGCGCGCCCGCTGCAGCTGAAGGCAGACCCGCCAGGATTGTGAGGGGGTGGATGAAGCTTTCATACAACACGCCCAGCAGAAGGTAGATGACCAGCAGGGCGGCGATGATCAGCACCGCCTGCCCCTGTTGTGAACTCTTGAAGACTGCTGCGTCGCCACCGTACTTGGTCACGATGGACGCCGGCAGTCGAACTTCATTGCGGATCTGGTCGATCCGGTTGGTGGCATCGCCCAGTGCGGCACCGGATGCCAGGTTGAAGCTCAGGGTCACCGCCTGCAACTGCCCCACATGGTTCACCGCCGTAGGGCCCACCGTCCGCTTCACGGTGGCCAGTGCAGACAAGGGAACCAGCGCACCCGAGGAAGACCGCACTGCCAGGCCGGCGAAGGCGCGCTCGTCGACCTTGGCCTCGGGCGCGAACTCCATGATCACCCGGTAGGTGTCGACCGGAGTGAAGATGGTGGAGACCTGACGTTCACCCAGGGCGGTGTAGACGGCAGAGCGGATCGCATCCATCGGAACGCCCAGCGCATTGGCGCGCTCCCGGTCGATGTTCAGCGTGGCCTGCAAACCGCGCAGCTGCGAATCGGTGGTGACGTCCCTGAAGAGGGGATCGGCGCGCATCTTCTCCTGCAGACGGTTGGCCCAGGTGTCGAGTTCAGAGGGTTCAACGCTTTGCAGGATGTACTGGTAGCGGGCCTTGCTGGGGCGGCTGCCCACATTGAGGTTCTGTACGGGTCGCATGAACACCGAGATGCCCGCCACTGTCCGGGTGCGTTTGCGCAGATCTTCGATCACGGCCTTCATCGTTTCCCGCTCTGCCCGGGGCTTGAGATTGACGAAGAGCCGCGCATTGTTGGGCGTGGCGTTGCCGCCCACCACGCTGTTGACCGTGGCCACCGCCGGATGCTTCAGGAACACGTCGATGACCTGCTGCTGCAGACCCATCATCGCCTCGATCGAGACATCTTCCGCCGCCTCGGTCGTCACTTGAATCTGCCCGATGTCTTCCTCGGGGAAGAAGCCCTTCGGGATGATCCAAAACGTCCACGCCGTGATCACGAAAGTCGCCAAGGCCACCAGCAGCACCAGCTTTCGCCGACCCAAGGCCAGGTCCAGGCTTCGGGTGTAGCCGCGAAGCACTGCATCAAATCCGCGTTCGAACGATCGCACCAAGGCGCCAGGCGGTTTCTTGTGGGCCTCGTCTGAGAGGAAGCGTGAAGCCAGCATCGGAACCAGCGACAGTGATACGAAAGCCGATGCCAGGATGGCCAGGCCCACCACCACCGCAAACTCGTGGAGCAGGAGGCCGATCACCCCGGGCATGAAGAACACGGGGATGAAGACGGCCACCAGGGAAGTGGAGATGGAAATGATGGTGAAGCCCACCTCGCGCGCACCGCGCAGCGCCGCCTGAAAGGGCGGCTCGCCGTTTTCGACGTGTCGAACGATGTTCTCCAGCACCACGATGGCGTCATCCACCACCAGTCCCACGGCCAGGGTGAGGCCCAGCAGGGAAATGTTGTCCAGCGAATAGTTGAGGCCCCAAAGCATGGCCACAGCGCCCATCAGCGACACCGGCAGGGACAGCGATGGAATGGCGGTGGCCACGAACCGACGCAGGAACAGGAAGATGACCAACACCACGAGCACGATGGTGCCGATCAGCGTGAGCGTCACATCATGCAGGGCCTCCCGAATGGACACGGACCGATCGTTGGTCACGCGCATGGCAATCGAAGCCGGCAACTGCGTCTTGAGCGCTTCCAGCGCGGCCCTGGCCGCATCGACCACCTGCACGGTGTTGGCGTTCGGGAGCCGAAAGACGGCCAGTGAGATCGAGGGTTCGCCGTTGAAGCTGGCGAAGGTCTTCACCGACTCGAAGCTGTCTTCCACACGGGCCACATCCCGCAGGCGCACCGGTAATCCCCCGCGGCTGCTGATGATCAGGTCACCGAACTCCTGCGCCGAGCGCAATTGGCGGTTGGCCTGCACGGTGAGGATTTGTCGGGGCCCGTCCAGGGTGCCCAGCGGCGTGTTCACATTGGCTGCGATGAGCGCCACGCGCACATCGTCCACGGTGAGGTTGCGTCCCATCAGTGCTTCGGGCAACAGCCGGACACGCACCGCGTAGCGTTTGGCGCCGAAGACGCTGATCTGTGCAACCCCCGCCAGGGTCGACAGATTGGGCACGATCACCTGGTCGGCGTAGGCCTGAAGGTCGCGCGTGTCGATCGAAGGCGAATTCAGGGTTACGAACAGGACCGGCGAATCGGCTGGGTTGACCTTGCGGTAGCTGGGCGGCGAGGTCATCTCCAGGGGAAGCGCGCGCTGCGCTCTCAGGAGGGCGGCCTGCACGTCGACCGCTGCGGCATCGATGTTGCGGTCCTCCTCGAACTCGATGGTCACGCTGGTTTGGCCCAGCGTGCTCGTGGAGCTGATCTGAGCGACGAAGGGAATGGTCTGGAACTGCTGCTCCAGCGGAAGGGCCACGGCGGTGGCCATATCCTCGGGGCTTGCCCCGGGCAGATTGGCGAATACGTTGATGACGGGCGTGTTGTAGCTCGGCAGCGCGGCCACGGGAATGAAGCGCAGGCTCAGCACACCGGCCACGATGATGGCCAGGTTCAGCAAGACCGTCATCACGGGACGGCGGATGAAGATCTCGGAGAGGTTCATCGCTTGCCGGCTTCCTTGGATCGGTCGATCACCTTGGTGCCGTTGCGCACGTTCTGTCGACCCTCCAGCACGACCCGGTCGCCGGGCGAGATGCCCTTGACCGCGGCCTTGCCATCGGCCATGGCCAGCACCTCTACCGGTCGCGCCGAGGCGATACCTTCATCGTCCACGGTGAAGACGGTCCGTCCGCGGGCACCCTGCACCACGCTGGCCAAGGGGATCACCGCAGAACCCTCGACGGCCTGAAGCGTCATGCGCACTTTCACGTAGGCCCCCGGCCACCACCGCCCCTCACGGTTGTCGATCTCGGCCCGAGCGCGCACCGTGCCGGAGGCCGTATCGATCGCGTTGTCGACGAAGACCAGCGGAGCAGGCGCGCTGGGCGGGGCCCCCGGCTGCTCGTCTGCCGGTCGCACCTCCACCACCGGGGTCCGCTTCTGGAGGGCCGCCAGGGCATCGGCCAGATGCCGTTGTGGCAGCGAGAAGCTCACCAGCACAGGATGGATCTGGCTGATGGTGACCAGGGCCGTGCCGCCGGGGCTGACATAGGCGCCTGGATGCACCGCGATCGCGCCGAGCCGGCCGTCCTGAGGTGCTGTGACGGTCATGAAGGACAGGGCCACTTGGGCGGCGTTGACGGCTGCCCGCGATGCCGCCACGGCGGCATCCTGGGTCTGCACGGCGGTTCGTTGGGCGTCGACCGCGCCGGGCGAGACGAAGTTCTGGGCCAGCAGTTCCTCACTGCGCTTGAGTTGCCGGCGGGCGTCTGCCTGCGCAGCTTCATCGCGCAAGAGTTGCGCTTGTACGCGCTCGAGTTGGGCCCGCTCATTGCGGTCGTCGAGCTGGAACATCGTTTGGCCCTGTCGCACGGATTCGCCCTCGCGCACCGAGACCGAACGAACCGTCGCGGCCACCTGGGCACGCACATCCACGGTTCGTCGCGCACTCACCGTGCCCGTCAGGTCCAGTCCCACCGGCAGGACACCCTTTTCGGCTTTGACCAGGGTCACCGACACCGGTCCGCCGCTTGAAGGGCGCGGCGCGGCCGACGGGTTGGATGGTGCCGAGGCCGACACGGCCGTGCTGGCTCCGCCTGGCGCCGCCGGCGTTGCGGCGGGCGATGACCCGCTTGGGGGCGTTGCGGGCGCTGGTGCGGATGGTGGTTGACCGGTGCATCCGGCCACCAGCACCCAAGCGAGAGCCGGGAGGGCCCTGATGGGCGCAGCCGCCCTTTTCATTCGGTCGTTCATTGAATGGGGTCCGCTGATTCGGTTCGGAGGGGCCTTGTGGTCAAGCAGGAGTGGCGGGCGGATTCGTCAGCACCAGCTTGCCTCTGACGGCGCGCGTGGCCATCAGTCGGTAGGCCTGCGGAACTTCGCTCATGGGCAGCACGCGGTCGATGGCCGGTTTGATGAGGCCCTGCTGGTACCAACCCAGCAGTTGCTGCAAGCCCCGCGCAAAGGCCGAAGGTTCGCGCCGTACGAAGTCACCCCAGAAGACGCCCACCACCGAAGCACCCTTGAGCAGGGCCAGGTTCCACGGCAGGGCCGGAATGCCGCCCCCTGCAAAGCCAATCACCAAGTAGCGGCCCCGCCAGGCGATGGACCGGAAGACCGGCTCGGCGAGCGGCCCACCCACAGGGTCATAGACCACATCCGGTCCCCTGCCTTGCGTGAGCAACTTCAGCCGCTCACGCACGTCTTCGGTCCCGTAGTTCAGCGTTTCATCGGCGCCGAGTGATCGGCAGAAGGCGGTCTTCTCCTCGGTGGAGACGCCGGCAATGACGCGCGCACCCGCGGCCTTGGCCACCTGGATGGCGGAACTCCCCACGCCACCGGCCGCGCCCAATACCAGGACGGTCTCTCCTGCTTGGAGTTGGGCCCGGTCCATCAGCGCGTGATGGGTGGTGCCATAGGTGAAAGCGAAGGCCGCGGCATGCTCGAAGGGCATGTCCGGCGGCAAGGGCAGGCAGTGTGCCGCCTGCGCCAGGGCGTGGCTTGCGAAGCCGCCACTGGCGCCGATCACCGCCACGTGCTGACCCTTGTGCAGGTGGGTGACATCGGGCCCCACTTCCTGCACCACGCCCGCATACTCGGCGCCCGGAACAAAGGGCAGGGTGGGTTTGATCTGGTACTTGTTTTCGACCGTGAGCAGGTCCGGAAAGTTCAGGCTCGCGGCTCTGACCGCCACCAAAGCCTGCCCCGAGCCCGGCGCTGCCAGGCTCAAGGGCTTCCATTGCAGTTGGTCGGCCCCGGTGGGGTTCTCGCAAAGCCATCCGTTCATCGTCATCATGCGTTCCGCGCCTTGGGCGTGCGGGCAGGGGGCCTGCCTACAATCCACCCATGCGTATTCTCATCGCAAACGATGATGGCTATCTCGCCCCCGGCATCGCCGCTTTGGCGCAGGCGATGGACGGCTTGGGTGAACTCGATGTGATCGCACCGGAACAGAACGCGAGCGGCACATCCAATGCGCTCACGCTGAACCGGCCGCTTTCGGTCTACACAGCCGCCAACGGCTTTCGTTATGTCAACGGTACGCCTTCGGACAGCGTGCATGTGGCGCTCACGGGTCTGCTGCCACGGCCGGACTTGGTGGTCTCGGGAATCAACCAAGGGGCCAACATGGGCGACGACACGCTCTATTCCGGAACGGTGGCAGCCGCCATGGAGGGCTTTCTGTTCGGCATCCCGGCAATCGCGTTTTCGCAGGTTGACAAGGGCTGGGGGGACCTCCAGGCCGCGGCCCAGGTGGCACGGCGTGTCGTGCAGCGTTTGGTGAAGGAGCAGGCCCTGGGCCGTCCCTTCCTGCTGAATGTGAACATCCCCAATCGCGCCGATGCCAACGACCTTCCCTGGCGCATCACGCGCCTGGGCCGCCGCCATGCCAGCGAGCCGGTCATTCGGCAGACCAGTCCTCGTGGCGAGCCCATCTACTGGATCGGTCCGGCTGGCGATGCGCGGGAAGCGGGACCCGGAACCGATTTTCATGCCACGGCGCACGGGGCCGTTTCCATCACGCCCCTGCAGGTGGACCTGACGGATCATGCCCACCTGTCCCATTGGGCAGCGCCCCTGGGTGCAGCCGCGGTCGAGGGCACATGAGGCGGCCCTCTCGTCTCGTGGATCGGGCCCTGGGCTGATGTCGCCACCCAGCCGGCCGCCGACCCGCAAGTCCCGGTTTCCCGCTTCGGGTGCAACCCCTTCCGCGCCGCGGAGTGAAGTGCTCCGACCCCAGAGGCCGGTGCAGCAGGCGGCTTTGGATGCGGCTCGCCAAACGGCCCCTTCGGGGGTGGGGCTGACGTCCGACGCGGTGCGGCTGCGGATGGTGGAGCGCTTGGCCCGCGGCGGGATTCGCTGCGAGCCGGTGCTGCAGGCCATGGCCCAGGTGCCGCGCCACGCGTTCGTGGACACGGCGCTGGCCGCGCAGGCCTATGAGGACACCAGCCTGCCCATCGGGCTGGGGCAGACCATTTCCAAGCCGTCGGTGGTGGCTCGAATGGTGAGCCTCTTGCACGAAGGGGAGCGCGCCCGGGACACAGGCCACCTGGGCAAGGTGTTGGAAATCGGTACGGGCTGTGGCTATCAGGCTGCGGTGTTGTGCCATCTTGCGCGCCAAGTGGTGTCGATCGAGCGACTGGCTGCGCTGCATGAACAGGCGCGGCAACGGCTGGCACCTTGGCGTGGGCATCGCCTGATGTTGATCTGGGGTGATGGTCGGCTGGGACATGGCCCTTCGGCGCCTTACGACAGCATCATTGCGGCGGCCGGCGGAGATGAGCTGCCGCAGGCCTGGCTGGACCAGTTGGCGGTCGGTGGTCGCCTGGTGGCACCCGTGCAGTCCGAGGCCCATGGGGGTCACATGCTCTTGGTGGTGGATCGCAAGACCGACGGCTGGGTGCGCCAACTGCAGGAGCCCGTGCACTTCGTGCCTCTAAAATCCGGCTCAGAGTGACCGACAACCCATGACCGCGAAACCACCGTCCGCATCCAACAAAACTTTGCAAACCGCAGGATGGGCGAGACGGGCCGCGGGCCTGCTGTTATCGGTCGCTGTTTTGGCGGCGTGTGGCACCAAGCCCAGTCGCACGGTGGTGGTGGAAGACCGCCCCGTGAGCAGGACGCGTGGCGCCGCCTCCAGTGCACCCACGCCGGCCCTTCCCTCGGCGCCCTCGTCGGGCGGTGCGGTGGCCAGTGGCGTGGGCTCGGGTGGTGATGCTTCTGCCCAAGCGGGAAAGCCGGGGTATTACACCGTCAGGCCTGGCGACACGCTGGTGCGCATCGGCTTGGACCACGGCCAAAACTGGCGGGATATCGCACGCTGGAATCAGATCGACAACCCCAACGTGATCGAAGTCGGGCAGGTGCTGCGTGTGGCACCTGAACCGGCAGCCCCCCGGACCGCGGTGCGCAACGATCGGCCGGCAGCGGTGCCTCGTCCCTCGGGTACTGCACCTGCTGAAGCGGCACGCGACATCCCGCGTGAGGCTTCTGGCGACACAACGGCAGCGTCACCAGACCTTGTCTGGGCATGGCCCAGCGGTGGTCCGGTCTTGCAGGGCTTTGATGAGCAACGCAACAAGGGCCTGGACATCGGTGGCAAGGCGGGCGACCCAGTCGTGGCAGCTGCCGATGGCAGGGTGGTCTATGCCGGATCGGCCCTTCGGGGGTACGGCAATCTGGTCATCCTCAAGCACAACGGAACGTTTCTGAGTGCCTACGCGCACAACCAGACGCTCTTGGTCAAGGAAGACCAGGCCGTCAAGCGGGGGCAGAAGATTGCCGAAATGGGCAACACCGACGCCGAGCGCGTTCAACTGCACTTCGAGATACGCCGCGACGGCAAGCCAGTGGACCCGGCGCGCTACCTGCCCCCCCGATGAGGCGCAACGCGGCCCCGCCTGAGCCCACCGACTGGCTCACGGTGGAGTCTTTGGACCTGGAAGGACAGGGCGTGACCCATGACGCCTCCGGCAAGGTGGTCTTTGTCGACGGCGCTTTGGCGGGCGAGGAGGTGCGCGCCCTCATCCATCGCCGCAAGAACAACTGGGAACAAGGCGAGCTGCACGATCTGCGTCGAGCCAGTTCTCTGCGCGTCCAGCCGGGCTGCCCGCACTTCGGCTTGCAAAGAGGGGCTTGCGGCGGCTGCAAGGTGCAGCACCTGGAGCCTTTCGCTCAAGTGGCCGTCAAGCAGCGCGCGCTGGAGGACCAACTGGCGCATCTGGGAAAAGTGCGCGCCGGGCAGATCCTGCGCCCCATCCAGGGCCCTTCCTGGGGCTACCGGCATCGCGCGCGGCTGTCCGTGCGGTTCGTGCCTGCCAAGGGGGTGGTGTTGGTGGGCTTTCACGAGCGTGCATCGCGCTACGTGGCCGACATGCCGAGCTGCGCCATCCTGCCGCCGAGCGTCAGTGCCCTGCTCGAGCCCTTGCGGTCCCTGGTGGCGGCCATGGAGGCGCGCGACCGCCTTCCTCAGATCGAACTCGCGGTTGGGGAGTCGCTCGATGGCGTTCCGAGAAGCCCAGGTGATCTCACGGCCAAGCCCGTGACGGCGCTGGTGTTGCGGCACCTGGTCCCTCTGTCGCCGGCCGACCTGCAGCGGCTGCGTGATTTCGAGGCCGTCCACGCCCATTCCGGTGTGCGATGGTGGCTGCAGCCCAAGGGGCCCGATACCGTGCACCGCTTGGATGGCGGCGGTGAGGCCGGTCTGGACTTGGCCTATCGCTTACCCGCGTTCGGGGTGGTCATGCCCTTCAAGCCGACCGACTTTACGCAGGTGAACCCGGCGATCAACCAGGTGATGGTGGGCCAGGCGGTGCGGCTTCTGGCCGTTGAACCGGGTGAGCGTGTGATCGACTGGTTCTGCGGGCTGGGCAACTTCAGCTTGCCCCTGGCGCGAGCCAGTCGCCAGGTGTTGGGTGTGGAGGGCAGTGCAGCCTTGGTGGAACGCGCACGCCAGAACGCGGCCTTCAATGGCTGCGCCGACCGAACCCAATTCGTGGAGCGCAACCTCTTTGAAATGACGGCAGCGATGCTGATGGCCGATGGCACGGCGCAGAAGTGGCTGGTGGATCCACCGCGTGAAGGGGCGTTGGCGCTGTGCAAGGCGCTGGCCGAGGCCATGGCAGCGCCCGATGTCACCCGGGCCGTCTGGCAGCCCCCGGAGCGCATCGTCTATGTCAGTTGCAACCCGGCCACGCTGGCACGGGATGCCGGCCTGCTGGTCCACCAGGCGGGCTATCGCTGCACCCATGCGGGTGTGATCAACATGTTCCCGCACACGGCGCATGTGGAGAGCATGGCCGTCTTCGAGCGCGTCGGGAGCGCGATGCCCTATTGAAAACGCCCGCATGGGGCGGGCGTTTGGGTCGGCCGGCGAGAGGGCGCCCTTATTCGCGCTCGCCCCCGAAGATACCGAACAGGGCCAGAAGGCTTTGGAACACGTTGTAAATGTCCAGGTAAATGGCCAATGTGGCGCTGACGTAGTTGGTCTCGCCCCCGTCGATCACCTGCTTGAGGTCGTAGAGCATGTAGGCCGAGAACAGGCCGGCCGCCATGACCGACAGGGTCATCATCAGAACGCTGGATTGCACGAAGATGTTGATCAGCCCAGCCACCAGCAGGATGATGGCCCCGACGAACAGGAATTTGCCCATTCCACTGAGGTCGCGCTTGATCACGCTGGCCAGGCTGGCCATGGCAAAGAACACCGCTGCCGTGGTGCCGAAGGCGTACATGATCAGATTCGCGCCATTGGCCAAACCCAAAATGGCGGCCAGCATGCGCGACAGCATCAGGCCCATGAAGAAGGTGAAGCCCAAGAGCAGGCCCACGCCGGCCGCGGAGTTCTTGAACTTTTCGATGGCAAACATGAAGCCAAAGGCGCCGGCCAGGAAGATGATCACGCTCATGCCCGTTCCCATGCGGGCCATGATGCCGGTGGACACGCCGATCCAGGCGCCCAGGATGGTGGGTATCATCGACAACGCCAACAAAGCGTAGGTGTTGCGCAGGACCCGGTTGCGTTGGGCCGGTGAGGCCACCACGCCACCGTAGCCGTAAGCCGTCTGAAGTCCGTCGTTCATCTGAAATGCTCCTTGATTGAATGCGGGGCCGACCGAAGGCCCCAATCACCCTGCACGCGGGCCGTTTGGCCCCCGATGCGCGGTTTGACGCGCACTGCGGAGTTTAGTTCCGCTGCCGGGCTGCACGCAGTCCGGAAACCCCTTATCCCGCAATCCACTACAGTCTTGGGGTTTTGTCACATTTCTGACGCGCCATGAACACCAAACCCTTTCTCACCCTTGAAGACGTCCGTCGCATCGCCCAGGCCGCCGAGGCCGAGGCCCTGAAGAACAACTGGGCGGTGACGATCGCCGTCACCGACGATGGCGGTCACCTCCTGTGGCTGCAGCGCCTGGATGGCGCTCCCCCGGTGTCGGCCCACATCGCCCCGGGCAAGGCCCGGACCGCTGCGCTGGGTCGCCGGGAGAGTCGGATTTACGAGGAAATCATCAACCAGGGCCGGACCTCCTTCCTCAGCGCGCCCACGATCGATGCCATGCTCGAGGGCGGGGTGCCCATCATGGCCCAAGGCCACTGCATCGGTGCTGTGGGCGTGAGCGGCGTCAAATCCACCGAGGATGCCCAAATCGCCAAGGCGGGGATCGCCGCGCTAGGGGTGTGAGCCTCAGGCTCAGGGGATACCCTGAGCTATAATTCGAAGGTTTACCTGATCAATCGGCACGCCCAGGCATCACCCCTCGATCCACCATCCTCAATAAGGCCAAAGGACGGCGGTTTTCCGCCCGCTGTCCCGAGGCCTTTCGTTCAGGTTGGGCGTGCAGCACCGGAGTGTGATTTGCTGCCCATACTGCCCCCAGCCGTCCTCACCCTCGCAGACGGCACGGTCTTCCTGGGTCATTCCATCGGCGCCGCGGGCGCCACGGTCGGCGAGGTGGTGTTCAACACCGCGCTCACCGGCTACCAGGAAATCCTGACCGATCCCAGCTACACCCGTCAGATCGTCACGCTGACGTATCCGCACATCGGCAATACCGGCGTGAACCCGCAGGACACGGAAAGCACCCGCGTCTTCGCGGCGGGTCTCATCATCAAGGACCTGCCGCTGCGCGTGTCGAACTTTCGCCGAACGGCCAGCCTCGCGGAGTACCTGAAGGCCGAGGGCACCGTGGGTATCGCCGGGATCGACACCCGTCGCTTGACCCGTCGGCTTCGCACGACGGGCGCGCAAAATGGGTGCATCCGCGCGTTCCCGGCGGGTCACACCGTGTCCCAGGCCGATATTGACGGCGCGGTCCAGGAGGCCCAGAGGGCACCGTCGATGGCCGGACTGGATCTGGCCCAGGTCGTCACCACGGCCGAGCCCCACACCTGGACTCAGGGCGAGTGGCGGCTCCAGGGCGCGGAGGACCAGCCGGGCTTCAACGAGTCTGTTCAGGCCGGCTTTCATGTGCTCGCCTACGACTTCGGCGTGAAGCGCAACATCCTGCGCATGTTGGCCGAGCGCGGCTGCCGGATCACCGTCTTGCCGGCCAAGACGCCGGCCGCCGAAGCCCTGGCCCTCAAGCCCGATGGCATCTTCCTGAGCAACGGCCCCGGCGACCCCGAACCCTGCCACTACGCGATCGACGCCGCACGGACGCTGATGGACAGCGGCTTGCCGACCTTCGGTATCTGTCTGGGCCACCAGATCATGGCCTTGGCCAGCGGCGCGAAGACCTTCAAGATGAAGTTCGGCCACCATGGCGCCAACCACCCGGTCAAGGATCTGGACTCCGGCCGCGTTTCCATCACCAGCCAGAACCATGGTTTCGCCGTGGACGCAGCCAGCCTGCCTGCCAACCTGCGCGCCACGCACATCAGCCTGTTCGACGGCACCCTGCAGGGATTGGCCCGAACCGACCGGCCGGCCTTTTGTTTCCAGGGTCACCCGGAGGCCTCGCCGGGGCCTCATGACATCGCCTACCTATTCGACCGTTTCATTGCGCTCATGAAGGCCCAGCAGGAGAAGAACCATGCCTAAGCGCAACGACATCCAGTCGGTGCTCATCATCGGTGCGGGCCCCATCATCATCGGGCAGGCCTGCGAGTTCGACTATTCCGGCGCTCAGGCCTGCAAGGCTCTGCGCGAAGAGGGCTACCGTGTTGTCCTGGTGAATTCCAACCCGGCCACCATCATGACCGACCCGGGCATGGCCGATGCCACGTACATCGAGCCCATCACCTGGCCGGTGGTGGAGAAGATCATCGCCAAGGAACGCGCAGCACACCCCCACGAGAAGATGGTCCTGCTGCCCACCATGGGCGGTCAAACGGCGCTCAACTGTGCGCTGGACCTGGCCCGCAATGGTGTGTTGGCCAAGCATGGCGTGGAGATGATCGGCGCCAACGAGCACGCCATCGAAAAGGCCGAGGACCGCTTGAAGTTCAAGCAGGCCATGACCGGCATCGGCTTGGAGTCGGCCCAGTCGGGCATTGCCCACTCTATGGAAGAGGCCTGGGCCGTGCAGAAGCGCATCGCCGCCGACATTGGCACCAATGGGTTCCCGGTGGTGATCCGGCCTTCCTTCACGCTGGGTGGCACCGGTGGCGGCATCGCCTACAACCCTGAGGAATTCGAAGAGATCTGCAAGCGCGGTCTGGACCTCTCGCCCACCAAGGAGTTGCTGATCGAGGAGTCGCTGATCGGCTGGAAGGAGTACGAGATGGAGGTGGTTCGCGACAAGGCGGACAACTGCATCATCGTCTGCTCCATCGAAAACCTGGATCCGATGGGCATCCACACGGGCGACTCCATCACCGTGGCGCCGGCCCAGACGCTGACCGATCGGGAGTACCAACTGCTGCGCAATGCGTCGATTGCCATCCTGCGCGAGATCGGGGTGGATACCGGGGGCTCCAATGTCCAGTTCTCGATCAATCCCGATAACGGCCGGATGATCGTGATCGAGATGAACCCTCGCGTGTCGCGCTCCTCGGCCTTGGCCTCCAAGGCCACCGGCTTCCCGATCGCCAAGATCGCCGCGAAGCTCGCCGTGGGCTACACGCTGGACGAACTGCAGAACGACATCACCGGCGGCGCCACGCCGGCTTCATTCGAGCCCTCCATCGACTACGTGGTCACCAAGATCCCGCGCTTTGCCTTTGAGAAGTTCCCCGCGGCCGACCCGC
>JBMSQF010000040.1:0-23270 GCA_049423145.1 Burkholderiaceae bacterium | reverse complement strand
TTGCGGCGCTCGAAGGTGGCGTTCTTCTCGGCCGTGACCTTCAGGCCATTGATGAGCATGGACAGGTCGGACATCTTGGGCTCCTTGGAATCGAGAGGGAAATGTTGAAGCGGTCTGAAGACGATGCGGCTCAGGGGATGGGGGTGGTCGAGCGCTGTCGGCGCTGCACCGCGTCGCGCGCGTCGGTGGTCTGGCTGTCTTGCGCACCCAGGTAGGCCTCACGCACGACGGTCGAACGCGCCAGCAGGCGCGCATCGCCCGAGGCCACCAACTCGCCGCGCTCCATCACATAGCCGCGATCGGCCACGGCCAGCGCTTTCTTCACGTTCTGCTCGACCATCAGCACGGTGGTACCGGCATCGGCGATGCGGCGCACCATGCCCAGCAATTCGTCGACCATGCGCGGCGCCAGACCCAATGATGGTTCATCCAGCATGAGCAGGCGCGGGCGGCTGACCATGGCTCGGGCCACGGCCACCATCTGTTGTTCGCCCCCACTCATGGTGCCGGCCAATTGCAGGGCGCGCTCGCGCAGCTTGGGAAAATCGGTGAAGGCCTGTTCGATCCGCTGCTCGCGCTCGGCTCTGTCGAAGAGCCAGCCGCCCAACTCGAGGTTCTCACGCACGGTCATCTGGCCAAACAACTGGCGGCCTTCCGGAACGAGACTCACGCCGGCGCGAACGATCTCGTGGGTCTTTTCGGGCAACTCTTCGCCGTCAAGTGTGGCGTCGCCGCCGCGCGGGATCAGGCCGTTGAGTGCGCGCAGCAGCGTGGTCTTTCCCGCGCCATTGGGGCCCAGGATCACGGTAAGCCCTGGCTTGACTTCAAAGGTGAGGCCGCGCAAGACCTGCACCGGGCCGTAAGCTGCCGTCAGGCCCCACACGCGCAGGCGGGCGCGCGCGGTGCCGCCCAAGCGGAAGCCCTCTGGTCGGTGCCACATCATGCGCGGCCCCCTGTCGGTGAGGCGTCGGGCGTCTCCACGGTTTCGTCCTCACTCATCTCGTCGCCCAGGTAGGCTTCAATCACCTGCGGATCACGCACGACCTCGCGTGGCGGGCCATCGGCGATCTTGCGCCCCTGGTGCAGGACGATCACGCGCTCCACATGGCGCAGCAGGATCTTGACGGCGTGCTCGATCCACACCACGGTGAGGTCCAGTTCATCGCGCAGGCGCCGAATCAGCCGCGCCATGGCCACCACCTCGGCCTCGGTCAGGCCAGCGGCCACTTCATCGAGCAGCAGCACCCGAGGCCGGGTCGACAGCGCCATGCCAATCTCCAAGAGACGCTGCTGCGAGGGGGTGACATCGCCCGCTCGCAGCGCCGCCTGCTCGCTCAGGCCCACCAAGCGGAGGATGCCGGCGGCGTCGCGCAGGGCCCATGGCACGCCCACCTCGTCGCCCCAGAAGATCCACTTGCGGCGCCGGCGCCCGGCGAACTTCAGGCCGAATTCAATGTTGGCCTGGACGCTGAGGTCGGTAAAGACGCGCGGCGTCTGAAAGGTGCGGGCCAGTCCGCGCCCGGCAAAGCGGTGCGGGCCGGCACCGGTGAGGTCGCGCCCCGCGGCGAGGAGGCGGCCCGAAGTCGGTTCAGTCACACCACTGATGGCGTTGAAAAAGGTGGTCTTGCCAGCGCCGTTGGGGCCGATGATGCCCACCAGTTCACCGGCTCGGAATGCCGTGCTGACACTGTCAACGGCCACCAGACCACCAAAGCGCACGGTGACCTCGCGGGCTTCAAGCAATACTGGGGTGGCCACGTCAGACAAGGCGCTGCTCCCTCGAGCGCTTCTTCTCGCGCGCCTTCTCCCCGGTCCATTCGCGCTTCTTTTCCTTCCACCAGGCGCGGGTGTCATCGCGCCAGAGTTTCCAGGTGTCCCAGCGCAGTGAGGCCAGGCCCCCGGGCAGGTACAGCACACACAGAATCAGCAACAGGCCCAGCGACATCATGTAGACCTGCGGGGCCTGCAGGCGCAGGGTTTCCGCCAGCAGGCTGAACACGATGGCAGCGATCAGCGGGCCCCACAGCGTCATGGCTCCGCCGATCAGCGCGATGAGCACCGTCTGGAAGCCGATGAAGGGATTGAAGACGGTGTGCGGGTCGATATAGGTCCAGCGCACCGACATGGCCGCGCCCACTGCGCCGGCCACGGCTGCGGTCATCGCGAACCCCGCGAGCTTGACCCAGCGCGTGTTCACGCCCAGGGTCTGTGCACGCTGCTCGTCGGCGCCGATGCCCATGAGCGCCAGACCCAGCCGTGTGCGTCGCACCCACATGGAAAGGCCTACGGTCAGCACCGCCAACAGAAGCACCGTCAGATAGATCGTGTCGCGCTCGGGCACCACTGCCAACACCCGGCCGACCGTTCCGGTGACGGACTTCTCGTAGTAGGTGACGGCATGGCGAATCAGCTCGGTCATGCCAAAGGTGAGCACCGCGAAGTAGGTGCCGCGCAGGTGCAGCACGGCGGCGCCCATGACGATGGCCACACCGGCGGCCACTGCCGCGCCCAGCGCGATGGTGGCCACCCAGCCGAGCTGCTCGAGCTGCATGGCGCAGGTGTAGGCCCCGATGCCGAAAAAGGCCGAAGTGGCCAACGAGAGGTAGCGGGTGCTGCCGCAGAACAGGCCCCAACTGCTGGACAAGGCCACATACATCAGGCAGGTCAGGCCCATGGACACCATGAACTCGCTGCCGAGGTAGGGCAGGCTCAGCCCCCAGCCGGTAAGGCCGAAGAGCACGAGCAGGTCGCGGGTGAGCAGTTGACGGTCGTTCATGAATGGATCACCCGGTCAAGCCTTGCGTGTCTTTCGGGTGAACAGGCCCTCGGGCCGCAGCAGCAGCACCGAGATGAACACGATGTAGGACAACAGGGCCTTGAGCGAGGGATTGGTGTAGTGCATACCGATGGCTTCGACCACGCCCAGCAGCAGACCGCCCAGCAAGGCGCCTCCCATGCTGCCGAAGCCGCCCAGCGTGATGACGATGAGCGCGGTGACGGTGTAGGGCTCGCCCATGGACGGCGAAATCGTGTAGGCCATGGACAGCAGGCAGCCGGCCACGCCCGACAGCCCCAAGCCGATGCCAAACATGAAGGGATGCAAGCGCTTGGTGTCGATGCCCACGAGCTGAGCCCCCACCGGCGACTGCATCAGGGCTCGCACGCCCTTGCCCAACAGCGTGGCGCGAAGCAAGGCCAGCAGGCCCAGGCTGAACAACAGGGCCAGCACGAACACCACCAGCTTGTTGCCAGCCACCGGTGCGCCGCCCACCTGCACCGGGTTGGTCATGAAGTCATAGCCGCGCAAGTCGCCACCCCAGATCCACGACACCATGTTCTGCACCAGGAACATCAGGCCAAAGGCCACCATGAGGCCACGGGCCTCGAAGATGTCGAGGTTGGGCGAAGTGGACACCAGGCGGCGAAAGCACAGGAAGTGAATGGCCATGCCCGCCACGCCCAGCACCGCGAAGGCCACCGGAATCATCAAGAGCGGGTTCAGGCCCAGCGAGGTGTGTGCCATCCAGGTGAGGTAGGCACCCACCATCAGGAACTCACCGTGCGCAATGTTCAGGATGCGCATGAGGCCGTACTGGAGGTTCATCCCCAGTGCGACCAGCGCATACACCCCGCCCGTGATCAGGCCCGAGCCGATCAGCTCGAGCCATGCACCCAGTGTCAAGTGTTTACTTCCAGGCGGGCTTGTTGGCGTTGAGCTTGGCCGTGGCGCGCGCCGCCGGCCATACGACCTCGAACTCGCCGTTCTGCCATTGGCTCACCGTGCCTGGCGTCCCCACGTTTTCGCTGCCTTGGAACTTCACGTCGCCGATGATGGTCTTGTGGGTGGTGCCGGCCACAAAGTCCCGAATGGCCTTGCGGTCCAGGCCCACCTGTTTGACGGCCGCCGTCAGGATCTCCAAGCCCGCCCAACAGGCGCCCGAGGCCCAACGATCCGGCTCCTTCTTCTGGCTGGCCACATGGGCATCGAAGTAGGCCTTGGCACCCGGGCTGGTCTTGGCGTTCCACGAACCCATGCCCATCACACCCTCGGCGCCCGCGGGCGTCATCACGTTCTTGTACAGCGGGAAGGCCGTGCCCACGGAAGCGTAGAAGATCTTGGGGTTGAAGCCGATCTCCTTGGACTGACGGCTGGCCAGGATGGTGTCGGGCGGGTAGGTAAAGCCGACGAAGGCATCGGGATTCTTGTCCTTGATGGAGCGCAGCACCGGCGACAGGTCCTTCACGCCTCCGGGGTAGCTCTTGTCCTCCACCAGGTTGATGCCCGTGCCCTGCAGCGCGACCTTGAAGGCCGCGTAGTTTTCGAGGCCGAAGAGGTCGTCCACATAGATGCAAGCCACGCTGCGCACACCGTTGGCCTTGAACATATCCACCAAGGCGTCGCACATCGACTTGGGCTGCTGCAGCAGCAGGAAGAAATAGGGCAGCTTCATCTCCACCAAGCGGCGGCTGAGTGCGGTGGGTGCCAAGAAGGGGTAGCCGAAACGATTGGCCAGCGGGGCCACCGCGAAGTTGGCATTGCTGCCCCAGGGTGGCAAGACCAGGTCAACCTTGTCGCTTCCCATGAGCTTTTCATAGGTGCGCACCACGGTCTCCACATCGCTGCGGTCGTCCGAGCTGATCAGTTCGATGCGACGTTTGGTGCCTTTCACATCCAGTCCACCGGCGGCGTTCTGCTGTTCGGCCCACAGGAGGAAGTTGGGCTCCTGGCTGACCTGCGCACCGCCGGTCCACGGACCGGTGCGCGACATGCTGTAGCCGATGCGCACAGGGGCGTTTTGAGCCATGAGGCCAGGAGCGAACGAAAGGGCGCCCATGGCAGCACCACCCTGAAGGATGCGGCGGCGAGAGGCGATCGGCTTGGTACTTTCAGTCATCTTGGGTCTCCTGTAGAGCGCCTCGGGGCGCGGTGTTGTTTTGCCGCCGAATGCTATCGGCTTCGCGACGGGAGTGCCTCACAAAGCCCCCCTGGCCGCCTGGGGCCATTCAGGCGCAAATCATTCCATCGCATCGGGCCGAGAGATTGTGCCGCGTGAAGGAGTCCATGCCCGCATCATGCTTTGGAGTCGACAGAGAATCCTCTCCGCACCAACCCGCTGCCCGCGTTGTTGGCAACCATTGAGCCATTACCAAGAAAGCTGACCATGGAAGACACACGCTGCTGCGGCACCGGCACCTGCATCATCAACGCTGAAGGGTTCTGCTGGTGTGGGCAACGGTGGGACGGAACGAAGATGTGCTTCCCGGAAAAGCCCCCAGCAGACTCGGACACCACGGCGGATCGCCAGGAACCCGAGGTGCCCAGGCAGGATGACAGCGCGCGCTAACCACCCCAGGCAGCCGCGCCAAGCGCGCCAGCCAGATCCACCCTGGCAGCACGGACCCAATCTCGACAAAGGCGGCGGCACCGTGGACAAGCCGCCCATCGGAGCGGCGGACATGGACACGGGAGAGTGGGCGGTGGCGAGGGCCTTGAGCTTATCGATGTATGGAATACACCACCGTGGTCTCCAGATGTCAACGTTACCCCCACCTGTCTCCGAACCGAGGTCAGACGATGCCGCTGGCACGATAAATGGCAATCTCCTCGGCTGAGCGGCCCAGGATTCCGCCCAGAACATCGTCGACCGAATTGCCAAGCCTTGGTGGCGGTCTCGTATACCGCACTGGAGTCCCCATCAGCCTCAAAGGGCTGGCGATAGTGGACACCGTTGACCCATCAGGGCCCGGCATATCCACCCGGAGTGCCCGATGGCGAACCTGCGGGTCCTCGAACACCTGCGCATAGTCGTTGATTCGCCCGCAGGGGACGTCCCTGGATTCCAGCCTCTTGACCCATTCCTCAACACCACGGCAGCGCATGGTCTTCTCCAACTCGGGAATGAGGATCTCGCGCCCGGTAATGCGGCCAGTGACTTTCGTCCAACGCGGGTCGCTGGCCAAGTCAGGCCGATCGAGGGCTTCACAAAACCGCTGCCATTGGGTGTCGTTGCCCACTGCCACAACCAACTCCCCGTCAGTCGCCTCAAACACCTGATAGGGCACAAGGCTTGCGTGGGCGTTGCCGTATCGCCGCGGCGGCGACCCCGAAGCGAAGTAGCCCGTCACCTGATTGCCGCCCAGGGCGACGATGCTGTCCAGCAAGGCCATATCGATGTACTGACCCTTGCCACTGTTTGCTCGGTGATTCAGCGCTGCCAGGATTGCAATCGTGGCGTACATGCCCGTCATCACATCCGCAATGGCCACGCCCACCTTCTGGGGACCTCCGCCCGGCCGATCGTCACGCTGGCCCGTGATGCTCATCAGGCCGCCAATGGCCTGGAACACAAAGTCGTAGCCTGGCTTCGACGCGCTAGGGCCGGTTTGCCCATAGCCGGTGATTGAACAGTAGACAAGACCCGGATTGATGACCTTCAGGCTTTCGTAATCCAGCCCGTATCTTCGAAGGTCACCGACCTTGTAGTTCTCGACCAGCACGTCACTGACCGCGGCCAGCTCACTCACGATGCGCTGTCCCTCAGGGCGCGAGATGTCCAGGGTCAGGGACTTCTTGCCGCGATTGGCAGCGGCGTAGTAGGTAGAGTCCCGTCGCCGATCAAGGGCATCGGCTCGGGCCGTCCAAGGAGGGCCCCAGCCGCGAGTGTCATCGCCCACGCCAGGGCGTTCGACCTTGATCACCTCAGCCCCGAGGTCGGCGAGATTCTGCGTACACCAGGGCCCCGCGAGCACTCGAGAAAGGTCGAGGACGCGGATGTGAGACAAGGCCCCAGTTGAGGGGATGGGAGCCCCTGTCATGTTACTGATCCAACTTCACATTGGCCGTGGCGATTACCTTGCCCCATTTGTCGATCTCGGCGTTGACAAAGGCCGCGAACTGAGACTGAGACAAGGTTCCGGGCTCTGCGCCCTGCTCGGCGAACTTGGACCTGATGCGCGTCGATGACAGGGCCGCCAGCACATCGACCGAAATCTTTCGGGCCAGTTCAGGCTTCATGCCCCCTGGCGCGTAGAGGCCGAACCATGCCGTCGCCTCGAATCCCTTGACGCTGGACTCGTCCAGCGTCGGAATATCGGGGGCCGCAGCAGATCGGCTCAGGGTGGTCACGCCCAAGGCCCTCAATCGTCCACTCTTGATGTGCTGGATCACGCCGGGCAGGGAGTCGAACATCACGGGGATGGTGCCTCCCAGCAGATCGTTGAGTGCGGGCGCTGCGCCACGGTACGGGATGTGGGTCATCTCGACGCCCGTCATTGACTTGAAGAGCTCCCCCGACAGGTGGTTGGCCCCTCCGTTGCCCGACGAACCGAAGCTCAATTTGCCCGGATTGCTTCGAGCAAATTGGATGAACTCCTGGACAGATTTCACCGGAACCGCCGGATTGACCAACAGCACATTGGGAACGGAAGCCACCAGGGAAATGGGTGTAAAGGCTGTCTTGGTGTCGTACTTGAGGTTGCGGTAAAGGCCCGGATTGATCACATGATGCGTGGCCGTGAGCATGAGATTCAGACCGTCCGGACCCATTCGTGCGAGCTGCTCGGAAAAGATCGTGCCACTTGCGCCGGCCTTGTTTTCGACGATGACCGAGACGCCCCATTGCTGCCCCAACTCCACGGCCAGTTGACGAGCCAGGATGTCGGTGGTGCCGCCCGGCGGGAAGGGCACCACGATCTTCACCGACTGACCCGCAGGGAAGTCCTGCGACCAGGCTGGCATGCACAAGGTACCAAGGCCAAAGGCCAGACCCATGGCCGCTGCGGCGAGGGCACGGCGACCAGAGTCGTGCTTCATCGGGTTGGTTCTCATCATGCGAGCCCTCTTGTGGAGTGATGGGTGTGCGGAAACTCAGCCATTGCATCGCCCTGCGCCACCAATTCGTTGCGCTGGTTAAGGACCTCGACGTCCAGGCGAATCCACCGGCTACGCTCGGTGGTCTTGATCTCACGAATGACTGCACGGGGACTGATCGTGTCGCCAGGCTTGACCGGAATCTTCCATCGCGTTTCGAGCCGACGCTGGACACCTCCGATGGGATAGAGCCAGTCGGTGAGCATGCGCGTGATGACGGCGAAGTTGTTCATGCCGTGCATGATGATTCCGCCGAACTCGGTCTTGCCAAAGCGGCCCTTCATGTACTCGTCATCCAGATGTAGCGGGTTGAAATCCAGCGATGCTTCGCAAAACTCACGAATCGTTTCCCGTGTCGGTGAGAACGGGGAGCCGCTGATTTCATATCCAACGACGAGTTCGTCAAATCGCATGTGCACTCCCGACGGTGGCTGGTGATGGTGACGGTTTGGACTCACTGGGGGCGTATGGTCCAGCCACGTCCACTGCAGATCACTTCGTCTTTCTGATTGAAAAAAACGTTGTCGTGCACGACGAACAGACGGTTGCTGCGAATGAACTTGTCCAGCGCACGCGCCTGCAGTCGGATCACATCCCCGGGGCGGGCCGGGAGGTTGTAGGACCAGGATTGGCCTGCGTTGACCGTACCGGGGCTGCGCATCCAATCATCCGCAGGGGTGCAGGCGAACATCAGCAGGATGTGGATGGCCGGCGGGGCGATCAGCCCCCCGTAGACCGACCGCTTGGCGTACTCCTCATCTAGGTAGAGCGGATGCAGATCCCCCACCGCACGGCAGTACTTCTGAATCGCCTCGTGGGTCAGGGTGTATGGAATCGTCCTGCGCGGCTCACCCGGGATGATTTCGTCCCAGATCTTCCGCAGCTGGGCGTCTTTCCAGAAGTCTGTCTCGAACACGGAAGTACTCATCATCTGGCTTTTGAAATGTCCGCTAAGCGGATATAAATATCCGCTTAGCGACCATAATCGCAGATCAAGATTGGAAGTCAAGCAGACCCGATAGGCGCCCCATGGCAACGCCCGACAGTGAGTCCTTTGTCCGCACCTTTGCCCGGGGCTTGCGTGTCATTGAAGTCATGGGCCAAGGCCTGAGCCGCAAAAACATTGCGGAGATTTCAGAGCTTGCAGAGCTGCCTCGAACCGTGGTCCGGCGCCTGCTGTTGACGTTGGCCGATCTCGGATTCGTGAGGACAGATAGCAGGCTGTATTGGCTGACTCCCAAGGTGTTGCGACTTGGCCTGACTTACCTGTACACGCTGCCCTTCTGGCAACAATCGCAATTGGTGCTGGAAGAACTCGGAACTCGTATCGGGCAGTCCTGCGCAATCTCCGTACTCGACGGGTCCGAGATCGTCTATGTGCAACGCTTTCATACTCGTCGAATCCTGGCGATGAGCCCATCAACGGGGACTCGGTTGCCAGCACATGTCGTGTCAATGGGTCGGGTGCTCTTGGGCGGGCTCGATCACCTCAGCTTGAAAAGAACGCTGGATGAGCTTCCGCGTACTCGCTACACCTCAAAGACGATCACCCAGACCAGGGACCTGCGCAATGCGATCCAATTGGCGCGTGAGCAAGGCTACGCCTGGGTGGACGGCGAACTCGACGAATCTATTTGTGGTCTTGCTGTCCCAGTGCGCGAGCAGGACGGCTCGGTCGTGGCCGCGTTGAACGTCAGCCTCATCAGCGGGCAGTACAGCGAGGAAACCGCAGTGGCCAAATACCTGCCACTTTTACGCTTGGCGACCTCTCGACTTCGCTCTGCTGGCTAAGGTTTGATAAGGTCAGCACCAATCGCTCAACCCTACCGGTAGGCACCACCGCATGGTTCAACTTGTGCTTCCATCCGAGCAATACCTTCCCAGCTACGCAGCCGCGCTTCGGCGCGGCTGGTCACCAAACAACGAGCGAGGATTGGCTGCAGCATTCGAGGAGCTGGAGCAGATCGAGGCGGATCCAGCAGCGTTTGTCGCTTCACTCGATGACAAAGAAGGCAGAGGAGCGTCGGTGAGGCTGCCTGACGGGTCTCTCGTACCCCGCCTTCCGGGCTTCAGGCGGTGGATGTGGGACGGAGAGGTGGCAGGCAGCATTGGCTTCAGGTGGCAGCACGGAACGGTTGAGCTTCCGTCCTACTGTCTGGGTCATATCGGCTATTCAGTCGTCCCGTGGAAGCGGCGTCAGGGCTATGCAACCTCTGCTTTGCTGAGCATGCTCGAAGAAGCACGCAAGCTTGCGCTGCCTTACGTGGAGATCACCACAGACCCCGACAATCTACCTTCGCAAAAAGTCATCTTAGCTGCGGGTGGACAACTACACGAGAAGTTCATGAAGCCGCCCCAGTTCGGCAATCAGCCCTGTCTTCGATTTCGCATTGTCTTGGCGTAGGGCTGCAGGACCTTTCCATGATCTTCCGTCTACACCTGATCATTCTGGCGGCCCTTTTCACAACGGGCTGTGGCGGCTCGGATGAGCCCCTTGTGGTGCTCTACAAACCCGCAGGGAGTCTCCAATGTAACCCCACGCAGACAACCCAGATGCGCTTGGACGCCGAGGTATCGACGCTGCGCCAGGCGGGCATCTCGGTCACCGCCAGTGGCTGCGCCAACGATGGCCAGCCGCGCATCGCACTGTGCGGCGCGGATAACGGTGACTTGTTCTCCGTCACCGTCACGACCGCCGCCGAGGCGTCCGCACTTCGCTTGGGCTTCAAGCTCCCGGGTCTGTACCCCCATGCCCGTCCGATGGCCTGTCAGTAGTCACGGAGGGTTCGGGGTGAGCGGCTCGGTCTTCATGGCACCGGATGCCCCATGCTGGCCTGCCATACGCTCCACCATTGCTCTGCACTGACTTTCACATCGAGCGCCTTGACCGCTTCACGCAGGGCTTCCACGCGGCCCGTTCCGGTGATCGGCACCGGCCGGCTCGGATGTCGCAAGATCCAGGCATACGCGGCGGTGGCAACGGACACGCCGTGCGCATGGCCCACAGCCTCTAGGGCTGCGCGCACCCGCCGGGCCTGTTCATCCTCACCGGTGAAGACCCGTCCGCCTCCCAGTGGCGACCAGATCATGGGCCGCAGCCCCAGGTCGGTGGCTTGGTCCAGCGTGCCGTCGGCCAGCGCCCGCATCTGCAGGGGGGAAAACTCGATCTGGTGGGTTACCAGGGGAATGCGGCGGTGAATCGCATGGAACGGTCCCGTTCCATGGTTGGAGACGCCGAAGTGGCGCACCTTGCCCTCAGCGCGCAGTGCGGAAAAAGCAGCCGCCAGCTCATCGGGGTCCATCAGCGCATCCGGTCGGTGGATGAGCAACAGATCCAGATAGTCTGTCCCCAGGGCGCGCAGCGAGGCCTCTACCGAGGCTCGAACATGGGCGGCCGAGGTGTCGTATGACTTCAGCGCATGCGCAGGCCTGTTGGGGTGCTGCAGGCGAATGCCACACTTGCTGACCAGTTGCATCCGCTGACGCAGGGCGGGCCTGAGCGCCAGGGCTTGGCCAAAGAGGGCCTCAACGGTGTAGCCGCCATAGATATCGGCATGGTCGAAACTGGTAATGCCCAGATCCAGGCAGGCTTCTATCCATCCCAAGATCTGCCCAGCGTCGAGCTTCCATTCGGCCATGCGCCAAGTCCCGCCGACAACCGGCGACAAGGGCAATGTCTCAAGGTGCGCTGATCCGAACGACATACGACTTCAGGTAAAAGTCCCATCTTCCCACGCCCTGCCAAGTCTCCAAACGTCGAGCCCATCGACTGATCGCCTCGCGAAAACATAGCCAGACAACGCATCTGGTCCGCGTCGCTCCACGAGCCGATGGCAAGTCAAGATGCCCGCACCGCTCAGGTGCTGATGGCGCTGGTGAACGTGAGCCGATTTCCAAAGGGATCCGTGACCGTGAAATCCCGCGTGCCCCAAGGCATCTGCTGCACCTGGGGGCGCGCTTGAGGGTCGCGGCGCGCCTGCAGTTCCGCGCAGAACGCATCCACATCCTCGACCTCGATGCGCATGGACGACCCCGGGGTGGCGTCACCATGGTGCTCGGACAGGTGGAGGTGGCAGTCGCCTCTGGCAACGCCCATGTAGAGCGGTGCGCCGTCGTGGAAACGGTGCTCAAAGACCACCTTGAAGCCGAGAAAGCTCAAATAGAACGCGCGCGCCTTGGCCTCATCAAAGCTGCGCAGAATGGGTGTCGTACGGCGAAGCATGGGAACCTTTCGTAGCGGCAACGCCGTCTATGGTGCCATCGCACCGGGTGGGTGAACAAGAAACTCGGGTCACCGCTGCACGGTTGAGGGGAACCAATGGGTTTGTCGCGTGAGGACCATCAACCGCGCCTGCCCGGCACTGCCTACTCTATCGGAAAGGAGTGCGCCATGAAAGCAGAGCCCAAGTTCCACCGGCGTGGGGAGATTCGCCATCACCGGCGTGCCGCACGCACCGCACGCGCCATCAAGCCCGCGGCTGCCGCTGATCCGGAGTTGCTGGAGCGTCCGGATGGCATCTACTGGCGGGTCGCCGAGAGCGAGGAAGCCTTCGGGCCATTTGAGACCTACGAGTTGGCGCGAGCGGACTTCCTGCGCGGTGACGAGGAGCGGCCCGCGCCGGGCGAGACGATTGCGGATGCCGAGACTGAACTGGGCTTGAACCATTGGGTGGACGAGGACACGGGAGAAGTGGCGGAGGGCCCGCCTCAACGCACTTGAGCGCTTCCATGATCTGGCTATCGGAAAACTTGGACTTCTTTATGTAGAAATTCTCTTCAAGAAATTTCTACTTTTCCCGTCAGTGCTTTTTCGGGGGGATTACCAGGACCGCCGGATCAAAGCTCAGCGAGGCACGGCCTCCAGTAACTCCACCACCCAGCGGGGCGCATCGATATGGCGGCGGATGATGCTTTGTGCCGAGGCCTGGAGCGCCAGTTGGCGCGCCATTTCGGATGTGGCACCTGCATAGTCAAGGTCGCTGACACGACTTCGCGACATGAGCATGGCGATCTGGTCTTCACCGATCGCCGTGGACCGGCTATTCAGCGCATTGATCTGAGCACCGATCTGGGCACGTCCAGAACCGACCGCCTGCAGAGCTTGATCGATGGGCGCGAGGCAGGCCGAGGCAGCCCCAGCGGTCAGCAAATTGCCCTGCGGCGATGCGCTGGTCACCGTGACCTCGTAAGTGAACGAGTTGGTGGACCCTGCAGGAGAGCCCCAATTGCCTTCGATGCCCAGGATGTACTTGTCGCTGCCGGAGGCAGGGAAGTCGTAGGTGAGCTGGGTTGTTCTGCCGGGACTGACATCGTAGGCTTGCGCCAGAGAATTGATCGGAACGCTGGGTGGCCCCGTTGTCACTGTCACGGCATTGCGGAACAGGTTGTAGGACGCTGCACTGACCCCGTTTCCCAGCTTGATGGTCGCGGTGATCCTTCCCCCATTCGCAAACTTGGTGGTGTCGATTTCAATCTGCGTGGTGTAGTTCTGCGTGCCGGCCGGCGTGGCTTGTAATGTTCCCGATCCTTTGAGCACCAAGGGGCCGGCTATCGCAGGAATGATCGCAGGGGTTCGGAAGTCGCCGACTGAAACCAGAAGGCTGTCACTGGATTCGGCGCCGACCTGGATGGACTTCGTGAAGGTCCCTTCGAGAAGCGGCATATCGTTCCACCGCCGGCTGCCTGCGACGGTGTCGATTTGATCGCGAAGGCTCAACAGCTCTCGGTTGAGCAACTCCCGGTCGGAAGCCCGGTAGGTACCACTGGCGGCCTGCACGCTGATCTCCCTCATGCGCTGTAGCAGTTGGCCTATCTCCTGAAGTCCATCCTCGGCGGTCTGCAGCGCGCCAATGGCATCCATGCTGTTGCGAGAAGCAACCGCCAAACCGCGGATCTGCGTGGTGAACTTGCTCGACAACGCGAGCCCGGCCGCGTCGTCGACCGCCGATTGAACCCGCAACCCCGTTGACATCATGCGCGCCAATGCCGAGGTGCTGCGCTGAGCCTGTTTGAGGGTGCTCAGTGCTGGCGCAACCGACTGGTGGTGATCAATGGACAGATACATGGAATCCGCACAGGCGACTTCGGTCGTGCTGCGAGGGCGCCACGACCGTCAATCTTGGAGTTCGTCATGAGGGCGAGAGACTTGAGTCGTTGCAGGAGCGGCAAGAAATTGCCGCCAAGCCCCCTGAGACATCCCGTGACGCTGGGAGCCTGGAACAAGGGACGCGCGGAAGCACTTAAGGCCTAGCTCCCAGCCACGCCCTGCTACACTTGAGGGCTTTTCGGGGTGTAGCTTAGCCTGGTAGAGCGCTACGTTCGGGACGTAGAGGCCGGAGGTTCGAATCCTCTCACCCCGACCAACATGTTCGGTTTCTATACCGCTGTCGCAGAACCTCGCCAGCCACGCGCTGCACTTCTGTACCCCCGGCTGGGCATGAGCGAGGGCCTTCGGCTTCCGACCTGCCGCTTTCACTCGCCGGTGCCTTGAGCCTTCCTCTTTACGCTGCAGTTGGTGCCGCCGCCACGGTTGCGCACTACGCGGTATTGGCCCTGCTGGTGGAGTCTTCCTGGTCGCCACCGGGCCCCGCCGCGGCGCTCGGGGCACTCGTGGGTGCCGGGGTGGCCTATTTCGGAAACCGGGCCTTCACCTTCAAAGACACGGCAACGCCGCACCGACGGGCCGCCTGGCGTTTCCTGACGGTGGCGCTGGTGGGCGCTTTGCTCAACGGGCTCATGGTGGGTGCGGGGTACGAGCACCTGGGGCTGCACTACCTGTTGGCGCAAGTGATGGCCACCGTGGTGGTCATGCTGCTGACGTACCATCTGAACCGATGGTGGACCTTCTCCTGAACACAGCGCGCAGCACGCCCACTTGCCTGCTGAGCGTGGTGGTGCCCCTGCTGAATGAACAGGAGGTGCTGCCCGCTTTGCACGCGCGATTGAAGGCGGCCACGGGCGGTCTGAACGGGCCAGTCGAACTGCTGTTCGTGGACGACGGCAGCACGGATGGGTCTTACCGCGTGCTGCAGGAGTTGGCGGCCAGCGACCCCTGTGTGAGCGTCATTCGTTTCTCGCGCAACTTTGGCAAAGAGCAGGCCATGAGTGCCGGGCTGCAGGCCGCGCACGGGCAGGCCGTGGTGATTCTGGATGCCGACCTGCAGCACCCACCCGAGCACATCCCCGAGATGGTGGCCGCATGGCAGGGCGGCGCGGACATCGTCAACATGAAGCGGCGCAGCCGGCAGGATGAGACCTGGGCCAAGCGCCGCGCCGCCGGCGCCTTCTACGGCGTGATCAATTCGCTCAGCGACACGCCCATCCCGGCTGATATCGGCGACTTCCGCCTGCTGAGCCGCCGTGCAGTGGAGGCGCTGAACCGCCTGCCCGAACGCAATCGCTTCATGAAGGGCCTGTTTGCTTGGATCGGATTTCCGCAGGTGACGCTGGAGTACGACGTGGCCGAACGGGCAGCCGGCAGCACGAAATGGAGCCCGCGCCAACTCACACGCTTCGCAGTGGAGGGCATCACCGCCTTCTCCATCCAGCCGCTGAAGTTCGCCACCAAATTGGGGCTGTTGACCGCCCTCATCGCGCTGGGGCTGGGGCTGTTCTATTTGGTGCGTGCGTTGATCCTGGGCGACCCGGTGCCCGGCTTTCCAACGCTGATCGTGGTGATCCTGATGCTGGGCGGCATGCAGTTGATGGCCATCGGGCTGTTGGGCGAATACCTGGGGCGGCTGTGGCTGGAGTCCAAGCAGCGGCCGCTGTTCATCGTGCAGGACTACAGTCCGGCGCGACAGTTCCATGCAGCCGCGCCGGCGCGTGATGCCGCGGTAGACGGGGAATGAAGCCACTGGCTCTGGCCCTGGGGGCGGCTGTGCTCCTGCGCCTGGTGCTGTTGGCCTGGCTGCCCCTCTTGGATCCCGCAGAAGGCCGCTATGGGGAAATCGGTCGGAAGATGGCCGAATTGGGGGACTGGATCACGCCGTGGCACCAGTACGGTGTGCCCTTCTGGGGCAAGCCGCCCCTCTCCTTCTGGATGACCGCCGCGAGCCTGGATGTTTTGGGCCTACACGAATTTGCCGCGCGGCTGCCGCACTTCATGGCCGGCGTGGCAACAGCCCTTTGCGTGTGGAACGTGGCACGCCGCAGCGTCGGGAACACGAGCCCTGCTGGCGCGCAGACGGGTGGGCCAAGCGACTGCGGGAGACCACAGGAGGGGCTGATGGCCGCGGCGATCCTGGGCACGGGTTTGTTGTTCTTCCTGAGCAGCGGTGCGGTGATGACCGATGCGGCCCTGGTGTTGGGAACCACAATGGCCACCACCGGTGCCTGGCTGGCCATCGCAGGGGCCGACGGTGCGCAGCGCCGGCGACAGGGCTGGCTGGCCTTCGTGGGCGGCGCGATCGGCATCCTGGCCAAGGGACCCTTGGCCTTGGTGCTGGTGGGCACGCCTTTGCTCTTGTGGGCGGCGTGGTGTGGCCAGTGGCGGCTGTTGTGGGCGGCGCTGCCCTGGGTGCGCGGCGCGCTGCTGATGGCCGCGCTGACCATGCCCTGGTTCATCGTGGCGGAGATGAAGACCCCGGGCTTCTTCGAATATTTCTTTGTGGGCGAGCACTACCACCGATTTGTCACGCCCGGTTGGAGCGGTGACCTTTATGGCAAGGCCCATCATGAACCCAAGGGGATGATCTGGTTGTTCGCAGCGGGCGCATGCCTGCCCTGGTCCCTGCTCATTCCTGCACTGGCCTTGCAGCGGTTTATGGCGCGTGGCCCCGCCCTGCACCACGCAGGCGGAGGATTCGGGGCCTCGGATGCAGCCCGAGTGAGCCCGGCCGAAGAGTCGCGCTTTGTTTGGCTCGCTGCGCTGGTGCCCCTGGTGTTCTTCACCGCCTCCAGCAACATCATCTGGACCTATGTGCTGCCGGCCATGCCGGGATTGGCCTGGTGGGCCGCCCGCTGGATGGGCCGCAACCCCCGGCAAGGCCTGCGCTGGACCACGGCCGGCGTGGTGATCGCGGTGGTGGCTTGGGGAACATTGGCGGTGGTGGCTGAGCGCATCGGGCGTCTGGACCGTGCATCGGCAAAGGAACTGGTGGCTGCTTGTGATGCGGCCTGGGCGCAGTACACCGGCGAGCCCTCGGCTGCGCAGCAGGCACAGTTGCCGGGCACGCGTGGGGACACGGCGATGCCGCGCTTGATCCTGCTGGGTCGGCGTTCGTTTTCCTCGCACTTCTACACCCATGGCCGCACCCTGCGAGTGGACAGCCTGGACGAAGTGGGCCCACGCTGGCCCGCCCAGGGGGTGTGCCTGGCCGTGAAGGAAGACGACCCCATGTCGCAGGCTGCAGCCCAACGAGGGGCCCTGATGGTGCAGGCCTTGGGTGTGCACCACGAGCGTCAGTTGTGGTGGGTAAAAGCGCCATGAGTGCACCCTCCTCTGCCATCCCGAATCCGGATGCGGCAGCCTTTGACGAGGCCACGACCCGGATGAGGTCGGTGGTGATGTGCGTGGACGATTTCGGTCTGAAGCCCGAAGTGAACGAGGCCGTGGTCGAGTTGGCGGATGCGGGCGTGGTGAGCGCCACGGGCTGCATGAGCCTGGGGCCCGCCTGGCGCGAGGGCGCAGCGCTGCTGCGGGGCGCGCCACTCGATGTGGGTCTGCACTTCAATCTCACCGAGTCGTTTGCGGCAAACGGGGGTTCGGGCTCCAGCGCTGCCGATTGGCTGCTGCCACAGCCGCTGTGGCGCGTGATGCTGATGGCGCATCGGCGAGCCCTGCCCGAGCAGGCGCTCCAACGCGCCTTGCAATTGCAGCTGGATGCCTTCGAAGATGCCTGGGGTGGCCCGCCGGACTTCGTGGACGGCCACCAGCATGTGCACCAGTTGCCACAGGTGCGCGAGCGGCTGCTGGCCGAACTGGAGCGGCGCTATGGGCCGGCCGGCAGTGCGCGGCGGCCTTGGCTGCGCCTGACGCGCGCGCCGCGCCAGGGTGCGGTTTCGTTCAAGCAACGCATCATCGAGAGCCTGGGTGCACGGGAATTCGAGCGCCTGGCGCGCGAGCGGGGGTTTCGCCTCAATGGCGCCCTGCTGGGCGTGTATGGGTTCGATGAAGACGCTGCGGGCTATGAGCGCAGGCTGGCGGCGTGGCTGGCCCAGGCGCAGGAGGGTGATGTGCTCATGATGCACCCGGCCAAGCCGACCGCTGGTTCGGCATCGACGGGAGAAGCCATCGCTGCCGCGCGCGAAACGGAATACGCCGTCTTGAGCGCTTGTGGGCGGGAGCACCTCACCCTTGCGGGTGTCCGGGCGGGCCGAATGGCGGCCGATTCCAGTATTCTGCGCCGGTGACGGCATGCGCGTGGCGCATGCCCTGCAGCAGAACGCCATGCTCTCCATCACCAACGACGCCGTCAAGGAGCACCTCTACTGTTGGGAGGGCCGGGACCGGCTGGGCCGCACCTTGCGTGGGCAGATCATGTCGCCTGAACCTTCGCATGTGGAGGTTCAGCTGCGCCGTCAGGGCGTCTACCTTACGAGCGTCCGTCGGCATCGCGCTGCAGGGCCCTTCGCTTGGCAGCGCCGAGATCTGGCGGTCTTCACGCGGCAGCTGGCCACCATGAGCCTCGCGGGAGTCCCGCTGTTGCAGTCCCTGGACCTCATCGGCCGCGGCCTCAAGCACTCGGCCTTGGCTGTGGTGCTGCAGCAGGTGCGCCAGGACGTGGCCACCGGCCAGCAGTTGTCGGCGGCGATGCGCCAGCATCCTGGCGTCTTCTCCCCGCTCTACTGCGGCCTGCTGGATGTGGGTGAATCGGCCGGCGTGATGGATCAAACCCTTGAGCGTTTGGCCCTTCACGAGGAAAAGGCGCTGGCGCTTCGCAGCCAGCTTCGGTCGGCCCTGCTGTACCCGGCCGCCGTGCTGGCTGTGGCTGTCACGGTGGTGGCCCTGATCCTGATCGTGGTGGTGCCCACCTTCGAGGACGTGTTCGCCTCATTTGGTGCCGAGCTGCCGCCCATGACACGGATGGTGTTGTCGCTTTCGGCGTTCATGGCCCAGTGGTGGTGGGTGCTGCTGGGTGCCGTCTTCGCCGCTGGGTTCGGGGCGCGGGCTGCCGTGCGCCGTTCCGAGCGGCTGCAAGGGGCCGCGGATGCCGCGGTGTTGGCGCTGCCCGGGGTGGGTGCGCTCATGGGCAGGGTGCTGGTGGCGCGATGGACGCGCACCTTGTCCACGCTCCTGGGCGCTGGCGTCCCGCTGGTGGATGCGCTGGCGCGCGTGGCCGGCGCGGCGGGCAATCGGGTGTTCAGCCAAGCCACGCGACAGGTTCAGCGTGCCGTGTCCTCTGGCCAGCGCATCTCGCGGGCCTTGGCGGGTGCGCGCATTTTTCCGGCCATGGTGGTGCAAATGGCCGCCATCGGCGAAGAGTCGGGATCGCTGGACCAGATGTTGGGCAAGACCGCCGACTTCTTCGAAGCGGAGGTGGACGCCAGGGTCAAGGGCCTGGCCAGTCTGCTTGAACCCTTGATGATCGTCATACTCGGCCTATTGATCGGCGGCATCGTCGTGGCCCTGTACCTGCCGATCTTCCAGCTGGGCGCCATCGCGTGAATGATTTGGACCTTTCTCTTTTGTGGAGCCCCTTCGGACTGCTCTTGGTCGGTCTGTGCGTCGGCAGTTTCCTGAATGTGCTGGTGCACCGTCTGCCCACCCTGGTGGCGCGGCGTTGGTGGTTCGACACGGCCGCGCACCTGGACAGCGGGGAGGGTTTGCCGGCTCTGCTGAACCAACAGCCCGAGCCCGCGGGCCTGCAGGCACGGCGCCAAGCGCTGGCCCAGCAGCTGCAAGGCCATTTGGAGGCCCTGCCCGCGCTGGGTCTGAGCCGACCGGGTTCGCATTGCCCGGCCTGCGCCCGCCCGCTTCGGTGGCACGAAAACATCCCCGTCTTGGGCTGGTTCTTGGTCAAAGGCCGCTGCGCGTCCTGCGGAGCGGCGGTGCGGCTGCGCTATCCCTTGGTGGAAGCGGCCACCGGGCTGATCTTCGTCGGCATGGGGCTGCGCTGGGGCTTTGAGCCGACCGCACTCCTGTGGGGTGGCTGGGCCGCGGCGCTGCTGGCGGCCTCGCTGATCGACTGGGAAACCACGCTGCTGCCGGATTCGCTGACGCTGCCCTTGCTGTGGACCGGACTGGCGGCGGCCTTGATGGGTTGGACGCTGTCACCCTCGGCGGCGCTGTGGGGCGCGCTGCTGGGCTACAGCGGCCTGTGGCTGGTGGTGACGGTCTTCGAATACGCCACCGGGCAACACGCCATGGGGGGCGGTGACCTCAAGCTGTTGGCAGCACTGGGCGCTTGGTTGGGGCCTGCCGCCCTGCTGCCGGTGATCTTCCTGGCCTCGGTGGGGGGGGCGGCCGTGGGCATGTGGATGAAGTCCCAAGGCGCTCTGCGGGAAGGGCGCTTCGTGCCCTTCGGCCCCTTCCTGGCAGGCGCAGGCTTCATGGTGGCGGTGCTGGGGGTGGAGCGTTTCATGGGTTGGGTGGGACTGTGAAGATTGGGCTGACAGGGGGCATCGGTTCGGGCAAGAGCACGGTGGCCGCCGCCTTCGAGGCCTGCGGCGCGGTGCTCTTCGATGCCGATGCCGTGTCGCGCGAATTGACGGCCGCAGGTGGCGCGGCGGTTCGCCCCATCGCCGAGGCCTTTGGCTCAGCCCTCGTGACCGCCGACGGTGCGCTGGACCGCGCGGCCATGCGGCAACGGGTGTTCAACGACCCCGCCCAGCGCCGCACCTTGGAAGCCATCCTCCACCCCCTGATTGCGCAGCAGCGCGAAGCCGTGGTGGCGGGCGCTGCCGGGCGCTCGGTGGTGTTCGACATTCCCCTGCTGGCCGAATCGCCGGCGTGGCGCCACCGGGTCGACCGCATCGTGGTGGTGGACTGCCTGGAATCGACACAGGTCTCTCGCGTGATGGCGCGGTCGGGCCTGAGCGAAGAAGAGGTGCGGCGCATCATGGCCAGTCAAGCCACGCGTGCGCAGCGCCGTGCCGTGGCCGATGCGGTGATCTTCAATGAAGGGCTGAACCTGGACCAGCTGCGAGGCGAAGTGCGCCAACTGTGGGCGCGCTGGCAGGGCTGTGAAACAATCACAGCGCCTTGATCCTCTACGAATACCCCCTCAACGAAGGTGCGCGCACGCTGCTGCGCCTGGAGCGCCTGTTCGCACGGCTGAACCTGCTGATTCAGCGGGACAGCGAAGTCGACCACCACCACGCCCTGATGACGGTGTTCGAGGTGCTGGAACTGCTGGCGCGGTCGGATCTCAAGGCCGATCTGATGCGCGAACTGGACCGGCAGCGCCTGATGCTGCAGGCCTACCGGGACAACCCCGCCGTGGCGCAAGAGCCTTTGGAGGCGCTGATCACGCAGTTCTCGGGAGCCTTTGAAGGCCTGAACCGATTGACCGGCAAATTGGGCTCCGAGATCACCGGCAACGAGTGGCTGATGGCCCTGCGCGGCCGCACCACCGTGCCGGGCGGCACTTTCGAGTTCGATGCGCCGGGCTACCACGCCTGGCTCCACCGCGGCCCAGCGGCGCGGCGCGCGGACCTCCAGCGCTGGACCACCGGTTTGCAGGCCGTGGCCACGGGCGTGCGCCTCATCATGGGCCTGGTGCGCGAGTCGGGCCAGCCGGTCCGAGCCGCCGCACCGGGTGGGCAGTTCCAGCAGAGCCTGCCGGCCGGCAAGGCCTACCAGTTGCTGCGCGTCCACCTGGAGGGCCACCCCGAGGTGGTGCCCGAAATCACCGGCCACCGCCTGATGGTGAGCATCCGCTTCCTGCGGGCGGACACCGAGGGGCGCATGAAGCCCGCCGGTGAAGACGTCACCTTCGAATTCGCCCTGTGCGCCTGAGCTGACCCTCCGGGCAGCCGCCCCCCGCGCCGGTGGGCGATCCCCCCAACCGGGCATCGGGATCCTGCGAATTTTTGAGCCCAGCCCTTGAAGGCTCCCGACCCGTCCCTATAATGGGTTTGGTAGCACTCAGAATCTTCGAGTGCTAACAGCGGCAGTGAGGCCCCGCCCGCCGCCGCCCACTTTGTCGTCAGGCCGATCGCCAGTCGTGAGGTCGATCGGTTGAACTTTGTTTTTTCTCACAAGGAGATGGTATGAAGCTGCGTCCCCTGCACGATCGCGTGATCGTCAAGCGCCTGGAAAACGAAACCAAGACGGCCTCGGGCATCGTGATCCCCGACAACGCCGCCGAGAAGCCTGACCAGGGCGAAGTACTGGCGGTCGGTCCCGGCAAGCGCAACGACAAGGGCGACTTCGTGGCCCTGAACATCAAGGTCGGCGACCGCGTCCTGTTCGGGAAGTACAGCGGCCAGACCGTCAAGGTCGACGGCGACGAACTGCTGGTGATGCGCGAAGAGGACCTCTTCGCCGTTGTCGAGAAGTAAGACGCCGCGTTTGCGCGAACTTATTGGTTTTTAGTATTCGGAGAACACAAAATGGCAGCAAAAGACGTAATTTTTGGTGGTGATGCCCGCGCCCGCATGGTCGAAGGCGTGAACATCCTGGCCAACGCGGTCAAGGTCACCCTGGGCCCCAAGGGCCGCAACGTGGTGCTCGAGCGCTCCTTCGGCGCCCCCACCGTGACCAAGGACGGCGTGTCCGTGGCCAAGGAAATCGAGCTCAAGGACAAGCTCCAGAACATGGGCGCCCAGATGGTCAAGGAAGTCGCTTCCAAGACTTCTGACAACGCTGGTGACGGCACCACCACCGCCACGGTGTTGGCCCAGGCGATCGTGCGCGAAGGCATGAAGTACGTGGCCGCCGGCATGAACCCGATGGACCTCAAGCGCGGCATCGACAAGGCTGTGCACGCCCTGGTGGACCAACTGAAGAAGGCCTCCAAGGCCACCACCACCTCCAAGGAAATTGCCCAGGTGGGCGCCATTTCCGCCAACTCCGACTCGTCCATCGGCGACATCATCGCCAATGCGATGGACAAGGTGGGCAAGGAAGGCGTGATCACGGTTGAAGACGGCAAGTCGCTGGACAACGAGCTGGATGTCGTGGAAGGCATGCAGTTCGACCGCGGCTACCTGTCGCCCTACTTCATCAACAACCCCGACAAGCAGGCTGCGATCCTGGACAACCCCTTCGTGCTGCTGTTCGACAAGAAGATCAGCAACATCCGCGACCTGCTGCCCACGCTGGAGCAGGTGGCCAAGGCCGGCCGTCCGCTGCTGATCATTGCCGAGGAAGTCGAGGGCGAGGCCCTGGCGACCCTGGTGGTCAACACCATCCGCGGCATCCTGAAGGTCGTGGCCGTGAAGGCCCCGGGCTTCGGCGACCGTCGCAAGGCCATGCTGGAAGACATCGCCATCCTGACCGGCGGCAAGGTCATCG
>JBMSQF010000039.1:0-23790 GCA_049423145.1 Burkholderiaceae bacterium | reverse complement strand
ATCTACACAGTCACCTACACTCTTTCCCTACACGACGCTCTTCCGATCTGATGTCGAGGGTTTGACCAAGCAGGCTGCGCAACGACTGCAGGCGATCCAGGATATGGAGGAACTCGGCAGCGGCTTCTACCTGGCCATGCACGATTTGGAGATTCGAGGTGCGGGCGAAGTCCTGGGCGAGCACCAGAGCGGCAACATGATGGAAGTGGGCTTCCAGCTGTACAACGAGATGCTGTCCGAAGCGGTTCGCTCACTGAAGTCCGGTCGTGAACCCGATCTTCTGAATCCCCTGGGGGGCGTGTTCGGTGCCGGCACCGATGTCAACCTGCATGCCCCTGCTTTGCTGCCTGACAGTTACTGTGGGGACGTGCACGCGCGGCTGAGCTTGTACAAGCGGCTGGCAAGCGCCCGCCATGCCCATCAACTCGATACCCTGCTGGAGGAGGTCACCGACCGATTCGGCAAGCTACCCGTTCAGGGCCAGACCCTGTTCGACACCCATCGCCTGCGCGTGGCTGCGCGCGCGTGGGGGGTGTTGAAGATCGACGCAGGACCGCGCCAGGTGATCATCACCTTCAGACCCGATGCACCAGTGGATGCCCTGAGAATCATCGAGCTGGTGCAAAAGCATCGCGACATTCGATTGGCCGGCAACGACAAGCTCCGGATTGAGCGTACGACCCAGAGTGCAGCAGAGAGGGCGCAATTGGTCCGTGAAACCCTGCGTGCGCTGGGTGCACCCAAACCGGATCCGGCAGCCCTGACCCACTGAGTGCAACCGAAATTGGAACCTGCCGGCTCCCTGCCCCCAACACTGATGAATGCAAGAACCACCTTCCGTCCTGGCCTGACCATCCGCGACCTTGAGCCGCCGCTGCGTCTGCATGAGTACGGATTGATCGCCTTTGACATGGATTCCACGCTCATCAACATCGAATGCGTGGATGAGATCGCCGATGCCGTTGGCCGAAAGGCGGAAGTGGCCGCGATCACGGAGGCGGCCATGCGCGGTGAGATCACCGACTACAAGGACAGCCTGCGCCGCCGCGTCGCCCTCTTGGAAGGCGTGCCACTGTCTGCGTTGCAGCAGGTTCTGGAGCAGCGCCTGCAGCTCAATCCCGGTGCGCAGAACCTGGTGCATGCCTGCAAGGCCGCGGGTATGCGAACGCTCTTGGTCAGCGGTGGATTCACCTTTTTTTCGGATGCCGTCTGTGAACGCCTGTCCATCGACGAATCCCGCAGCAACGTGCTCGAAATAGACGGCAGTCGTCTCACGGGCCGCATGGTGGACCAGGACTGGGGCGACATCTGTGACGGCCAAGAAAAGCGCCGTATGCTGCTGCTCACCTGCCAGCGCCTGGGTCTGCACCCAAAGCAATCGATCGCCGTGGGCGATGGCGCCAACGACCTGCCGATGATGGAAGCTTCGGGCCTGTCCGTGGCCTACCACGCCAAACCCCGGGTCCGTGAACAGGCCCTGGTTTCCATTGAGGAGGGGGGGCTGGACCGCCTCCTCGAACTGTTCGTCGAATGAAAAGTCCCGAGCCCCCCCATCCGCGCGCCGCACGGTTGCGTTTCAGTTCTGAAGCTGGGCCCAGACCTTCTCCAGCCGTTTGGCGCTGACCGGCTGCGGCGTTCTCAACTCCTGTGCGAAGAGGCTGACCCTGAGTTCCTCCAGCAGCCAGCGGAACTCATCCAAGCGTTCATCGCGACGCCCCTTGAGCTCCTGCAGGCGGCGCAGCCACCGCTGCTCCAGAGGGCGAAGTTCTGCCAAACGCTGTGCATCCCGGTCTGGATCCGAGCGCTGCTTGTCGATCCGAAGCACGATGGCCTTGAGGTAGCGTGGCAGGTGCTGCAACTGCATCCAGGGCACCTCCGTGATGAACCGTTTCCCCACCAAACGCTGCAGCTGCGCCTGGAGATCCTCCTGCGCCTCTCGCGGCAGCCGGGCATCGCGCAGCTTGCGCAATGCGGCTGCGTGCTCGGACAACACCTGAGCAGCCATCCGGGCGACCTCCTGGCCGACCAGATTCAGTCGGGGACGGCCCTGCTCCACCATGCGTGCAAAGCCGGCTGCATCCGTCGGCAAGCCATCAGCCATGAATGCCCGGTCCAGTGAAACTTGAACGATCTGCTCCCGCAGGTCCTGCTCGGTCCCCAAGGCCATGTAAGCCACGGCCATCCGCTGCAGATCCGGCAGATGCTTCTCCAGGTACTTCAGGGGTTCGCGAATCTGCAGGGCCAGCAGACGCCGCATGCCCTGACGATGTGCCGACTGCGCCTGGTCCGGTTCGTCGAACACCTCGATGCGCACGCCTGCCGTCTGGTCCACGAGGGCGGGAAAACCCACCAGGACCTGCCCCTTGCGGCGAATCTCCATCAGCTCGGGCAACTCCCCGAAGTCCCATGTGGTGTGTAAACGCTCCTCGATGCTGGGCAGTTCAACGCTTGCGACTCCCATGTCGCCTGAGCCGGCCGCGGCGGCCCGCGGGGCCACGCGGGGGGGCCCTGCATCTGCAGGTCGGGGTGCGGGTACCGGTGACGACCCCTGGGCCGCTGTACCCTGGGCATCCCCGCGGGCGGCCGCGCCCTTCAGAACGGCCAGCGCCTGAAAGGCCCCGCGGGCCTGAGCGCCCCATTCGGCCTTGAGTGCCGCGACATGGCGCCCCATCCCCAACTGCCGTCCGTGCTCGTCCACCACGCGCAGGTTCATCAACAGGTGGGGCGGCAGTTGCTCCCACTTGAAGTCGGCCCGTTGAACGGCCAACTGCGTTCGTTCACGCACCGCCTTGAGCAGGGCATCCATCAATGAACCGTCGCCGAAGGGCGCCAGTTCACAGAACTCGGCTGCAAACTCGGGCAGCGGAACCAATCGCGAGCGTGCCTTTTGGTGCAGCGACTTGCAAAGCGCCTGGACCTTCTCCTTCAGCATGCCCGGCACCAGCCACTCGCAGCGCGCCTCCTGCACTTGATTGAGCGCATACAGCGGTACGGACACGGTTAGACCATCCTTGGGGTCACCCGGTTCATGCAAGTAGCTGGCGCTGCAATCGACACCGCCCAACCGCACCACTTTCGGAAACGCCTGCGTCGTGATGCCGGCAGCCTCATGGCGCATCAACTCGTCCTGGGTGAGCTTGAGCACGTCGGGTTCGGCGCGCCTGGCCTGGCGGTACCAGCGTTCCAGAGTGGCGGCGCTGCAGACCTCGGCGCCCAACTGCTCACCATAGAAGGCTTCGATCAGGGCATCGTCTACCAGGACATCCTGACGGCGCGACTTGTGCTCGAGTGCTTCCACCGTTCGAATCATCTTGCGGTTGTGCGGCAGAAAGGCAAAGCGCTGATCCCAATCGGGGGGAACATCACCCTGCACCAAGGCCTCGCGGATGAAGATCTCGCGTGCCCGAACCGGGTCCACCTGTGCATAACTCACCCGACGCCCCGCATAGACCACGAGACCGTAAAGCGTGGCTCGCTCCAAGGCAAGCACCTCCGCGGCCTTGCGTTCCCAATGCGGCTCCAAGAGCTGCTTCTTGAGCAGGTGTCCGCCCACGGACACGATCCAGGGCGGCTCAATGGCCGCCACACCGCGACCGAAGAGTCGGGTGGTCTCCACCAGTTCAGCCACCATGATCCAACGCCCGGGCTTGCGGCTGAGATGAGCACCCGGATGCCGCCAGAACTTGATGCCCCGCGCCCCAAGGTAGTGGTCCTCATCATCGGCTTTGAGCCCGATGTTGCCCAAGAGTCCCGTCAGCAGGGCACGGTGGATGGACTCGTACACAGCCGGCTGTGCGTTGAGCTTCCATCCGTGCTCGGCCACCACCGTGTGCAGTTGCGAATGGACATCGCGCCACTCCCGCACGCGGCGTGGATTGATGAATTGTTCGCGCAGGCGAGCCTCCTGCTGCCGGTTGGAGAGCTTGTGGGTCGCGTGGCCGGGGCCGTGGCCACGGCCCTCCTCGATCCAGTTCCACAGGCGCAGCGTGCCCATGAATTCCGAGCGCTCATCATCGAAGGGCTTGTGCTTGGCGTCGGCAGCCGCCTGTGCCTCCAGGGGACGGTCTCGCACGTCCTGACAGCTCATGGCACTGGCCAGCACCAGCATCTCCGACAGGCAGGCGTGTTCCTGAGCACCCAAGATCATGCGAGCGATTCGAGGGTCCAGCGGCAATCGGGCCAAGGCGCGTCCCATGTCGGTCAGCGCATGGCTCTCATCGACCGCACCCAGTTCGGCCAGCAGCGCATAGCCGTCTGCGATGGCCTTGCGCGGTGGGGCCTCCAGAAAGGGGAAATCCTCGACTTCACCCAATCCCAGGCTCTTCATCCGCAGGATGACGCTGGCCAAGGAGCTGCGCAGAATCTCGGGGTCGGTGAAGGCCGGGCGCTGCTCGAAGCCGGCTTCGTCATAGAGCCTGATGCAGATGCCGGCCGCCACGCGGCCACATCGCCCGGCGCGCTGATGGGCAGCGGCCCGACTGATCGGCTCCACCTGCAGCTGTTCCACCTTGTGGCGGTAGCTGTAGCGCTTGACCCGAGCCGTACCGGCATCAATCACATACCGAATGCCCGGCACCGTCAGCGAGGTCTCCGCCACATTGGTCGACAAGACGATCCGCCGCCCGTTGCTGGCTGAAAACACCCGGTCTTGTTCGGCCTGGCTGAGCCGAGCGAACAGGGGCAAGATGTCCGCGCCGCGCAGCGCTGCGCGATGTGCCAAGTGCTTGCGCAAGTGGTCGGCAGCTTCTCGAATCTCACGCTCACCCGGCAGGAACACCAGGATGTCGCCCCCCTGGGCGCCACCTCGCCAGAGTTCATCCACCGCTTCGGCAATCGCGTCCTGCAGGTCATGGTCCCGGCTCTCCTCAAAGGGACGCCACCGCACCTCGACGGGAAAGGTGCGGCCGCTGACCATGAAGACCGGTGCGGGCCCCCGAGACCCCTCGAAGTGCCGCGCGAAGCGCTCGGCATCGATGGTGGCCGAGGTGACGATCAACTTGAGGTCGGGACGCTGCGGCAGGATCTGCTTGAGGTGTCCGAGCAGGAAGTCGATGTTGAGGCTGCGCTCGTGGGCCTCGTCCACGATGATCGTGTCGTAGGCCCGCAGGAGCGGGTCGGTTTGGGCCTCGGCCAGCAAGATGCCGTCGGTCATCAGCTTGACGCGTGCGCCCGGTTGCAAACGGTCCTGGAATCGCACCTTGTAGCCCACCAGTTCCCCCAGGGGTGTGCGCGTCTCCTCGGCGATTCTTCGGGCCACGCTGGAGGCGGCGATGCGCCTGGGCTGGGTATGCCCGATCAGCCTGGGTCTCTGCCCAGGCCGCAGTGGTGCGCCGCGCCCCATCGCCAGTGCCATCTTGGGCAGCTGCGTGGTCTTGCCCGAACCGGTTTCCCCACAGACGATGAGCACCTGGTGGGTGGCCAAGGCCTGGATGATCTCCGGGCTGCGCTGACTGACGGGCAGGTGGTCCGGGAACTCGATCAGGGGTGTGGAGGTCGCAGGTGTGCTCATGGGCTGCAAAGGCAGGGGCGCGATTATCCGGGGTTGCTGCGGCACAATCGACTGCTTACACCGAACACCCATGAGCCTCGTCTTTCCGCACACCTTCGTTCCTTGGTTTCGATCCGTCGCACCCTACATCCATGCGTACCGGGGCGAGACCTTTGTGGTGGCCGTGGCGGGTGAAATGATTGCCGCTGGAAAGCTCAATCCCTTCGTGCAGGATCTGGCCATCCTGCATGCCATGGGCATCAAGCTGGTGCTGGTCCATGGGTTCAGACCACAGGTCAGCGAACAACTGCGCACCAAGGGGCATCCTGAGCGATTCCAGAATGGACTGCGCATCACCGACGCAACGGCACTGGATGCCGCGCAGGAAGCCGCCGGGCAGTTGCGCTTCGAGATTGAAGCGGCCTTCTCCCAAGGCTTGCCCAATACACCCATGGCGAATTCGACGGTCCGGGTGATTTCAGGCAATTTCCTCACCGCCCAACCCGTGGGCGTGGTCGACGGCGTGGACTTCATGCACAGTGGGGTGGTGCGCAAGGTGGACGCGCCGGCCATACGCCGTGCGATCGACAGCGGCACCATCGTGCTGCTCTCGCCCTTTGGTTTTTCGCCGACCGGTGAGGCCTTCAATCTCACCATGGAAGACGTCGCCACCGCAACCGCGGTCGCCCTGCAGGCCGATAAATTGATTTTCATGACGGAAATTCCGGGTATCCGTGAAGTATTCGACGATCCTCAGAGCGATATCGATACTGAACTGACTTTGGCGGACGCCAAGCGGATACTTGAACGCTTGCCAGCCCCTGCCCAACCCACCGACACCGCCTTTTATCTGCGGCACTGCGTGAAGGCCTGTGAAGCCGGTGTTGAACGCTCCCACATACTCCCCTTCGCTGTAGACGGCGCCTTGTTGATGGAGGTGTATACCCACGACGGCATCGGCACCATGGTGGTCGACGAAAAGCTTGAAAGTCTGCGGGAAGCATTGGCCGACGATGTCGGTGGCATCCTGAAGCTGATCGAGCCGTTTGAGCGCGATGGGACCCTGGTTCGCCGGGAACGCCACGAGATCGAACGGGATTTGGCCAATTACACGGTCATCGAGCACGACGGGGTGATCTTCGGTTGCGCCGCGCTCTATCCCTACCCCGAGTCCGGTACCGCTGAGATGGCCGCACTGACGGTCAGTCCCGAGGTGCAGGGCCAGGGCGACGGCGACCGTTTGCTCAAGCGCATCGAGCAGCGGGCTCGTGCCATGGGGCTTGGCAGCGTCTTCGTTCTCACGACCCGCACCATGCACTGGTTCATCAAGCGTGGCTTTCAACAGGCCGATCCCGACTGGCTGCCCGAGGCCCGCAAGCGCAAGTACAACTGGGACCGCCGGTCCGTGGTACTCGTGAAGAAACTCAGCGGCTGATGCACGCCGGGCGGTCAAGCCCCCTGTTGGTGGTATTGACTCTTCGGGACATCGACAATTTCAAATCCACCCAACCGACGAATCAACAAGACAAGGAGCCACGATGCCCCGCATGATCCATTGCACCCACCTCAAGAAGGAAGCCGAAGGGCTGGATTTCGCACCCTACCCTGGTGAACTGGGTAAGCGAATCTACGAAAACATCAGCAAGGAAGCCTTTGAGCAGTGGAAACGCCATCAGACGATGCTGGTCAATGAAAATCGTCTCAATCTGGCTGACCAGCGTGCCCGTCAGTACCTTGCTCGTCAAATGGAGCAGTATTTCTTTGGCTCCGGTGTTGACCAGCCGGCGGGTTATGTCCCCCCTTCCGCGTGATTCTCAAGGGGGTACCCTCCTGCGGCTTCCTGAGGTATGTTGATAAATATCCAGGGCGAGACTCAAAGTTCATTCTGACCAATATTCAACGAGCCCCCACCCGGTTTGCCTAGATTCTCGGAATGGACTATATTCATGCCCGTCGTTATCCACACACAAGGAGATTCTCTTGAGCACCCTCCAGGAATTGCTGGCCCAAAAGGCAGATATTGAGCGCAAGATTCAGGAAACCCAGAAAAATGAACGTCAGGCCGCTGTCGACAAAGTGCGCGCCCTGATGGCCGAATTCGGTCTCTCGGTGGAAGACTTGGGTGGCAAGGCCGCGGGCGGTGGCCGAAAGAAGGCCGCCGGTACGGACGGTGGCCGCAAGGCTGCCGTGAAGTACCGCGACGCAGCGGGCCACACCTGGTCGGGTCGGGGTCTGCAGCCGCGTTGGCTTCGCGATGCCATCGCCGGCGGCAAGTCCCTGAAGGACTTCGCCGTGTGACACCGTTCCCGCCTCGGCAATGGCCGGGGCGCATTCCCACGAAACGGCCCTGCGGGGCCGTTTTGCTTTTTGGCACTGCGGGCAGGACACCCCGGTAGACTCGTCTCGTGATCCCCAGTGGCTTCATCCAGGACCTCCTCGCCCGCGTCGACATCATCGATGTGGTGGGGCGTCATGTCGAACTGAAAAAGGCTGGCATCAACCACAAGGGCCTGTGCCCGTTTCACGGGGAAAAGACACCGAGCTTCATCGTCAGCCCTTCCCGGCAAACCTACCACTGCTTCGGGTGCGGGGTGCATGGAGATGCCGTCCGTTTTCTCACCGAATTCGTCGGGCTCGGATTTGTCGAGGCGGTTCAGGAACTGGCCCAGCAGGTGGGCATGGCGGTTCCCGATGATGAGCGCACCCGTGAGGAACGAGAGGCGCAGGAGCGGCGGCGCAAGGAAGCGGCCTCGCTCACCGAGGTGATGGCGCGCGCTGCTGCCCACTACAAGCAGCAACTCAAGGCCAGTGATGAAGCGGTGGCGTACCTCAAGCGCCGAGGGCTCACCGGTGAAATCGCTGCGCGCTTTGCCATCGGATACGCACCGGACAGCTGGCGCGGCTTGGCGAGCGCTTTTCCGGCCTATGACGACCCCAAGCTGGAGGAGTCGGGGCTGGTGATCCTGCAGAACGCTGCAACGGAACAGGAGAAGCGCTACGACCGCTTCCGCCACCGGATCATGTTCCCCATTCGATCGGTGCAGGGTGATGTGATCGGCTTCGGCGGTCGGGTGCTCGATGGCGGCGAACCGAAGTACCTCAACTCACCCGAGACCGCCGTGTTCATCAAGGGCCGGGAGCTCTACGGACTCTTCGAGGCCCGGACCGCCATCCGGAAGGCAGGCTATGCCCTGGTCGTGGAAGGCTATATGGATGTTGTCGCCTTGGCCCAAGGGGGTCTGGGACACGCGGTGGCGACGCTGGGTACAGCGTGCACCGAGGACCATGTTCGGCGTCTCCTGCGTTTCACCGATAGCGTGGTTTTCAGCTTCGATGGCGATGCAGCCGGTCGCAAGGCGGCTGCGCGGGCACTCGAGGCCTGCCTACCGCACGCCACCGACACCCGAAGCATTCGCTTTCTGTTTCTGCCATCGGAGCACGACCCCGACAGCTACGTGCGCGAATTTGGCGCCGAGGCCTTTCAGCAAGCGGTCGACCAGGCTGTTCCCTTGTCACGGCAAATGTTGGCCCTGGCCCAGCAGGGCTGTGAAATGGACACGCCGGAGGGCCGTGCGCGCTTTGCGAGTCAAGCCTTCCCACTGTGGAGTGCACTGCCTGATGGCGCTTTGCAGCGTCAAATGCTGATGGAGTTCGCACGGTCGGCGTCACTTCCGGCTTCCGAACTCTCGGAACTCTGGGCCGCCATGGCGCGGCACCGCGGATCGACCGGCTCACGCGCCCCGGTGCACCCGCCGGGCACTCCAGAAGCGCATGCCGGCGTGCACCAAGGGCTGGAAAGGCGGCCGGGGTCATCGGTGCCTTACGAGGCGCAGGCCCCTGGCGCACCGCCATCGGGCTTCGGCGGCGACCACGCGCCCGTCCGCTGGAAGGGCGGGCCCCACCCGGAGAGGGGGCACACCACCGAGCGGCCCGCCAACGGACGGCGTCGCTGGGCAGAGCGGTCCTCACCGTCGGACCCCCTCAGGCGTGGAAGTGCGCCCCCCACCCTGCGGCGGCAACCGCGAAGCCCCTCGGACTGGGTGACCCAACTCCTCATGCAGAACCCAGCATGGTGGCTTCGCTTGTCGGCCGATGACCGTGAGGTCCTCGATGCCCTGCAGCCCCCTCACGCCGCCCTGGTGCGGTGGCTGGAACAAGATTTGGAAGAGCACGGCCCCCGGCCCTGGGCTGCGGTGCAGCGTGCCATTGCCGAATCGCCCGATCTTCAACGGGCTTGGTCCCGCATCCACGCACCGCAAGCGCCGGAATCGGAATCCACTTGGACCAGTCTGCGGCGCAACTTGGATCACCTCCACCTCGACCGGCTTCAGAAACTGCAAACCCGATTGGCCGCCAAAGCGGCTCAGGACCCCCAAGCGTTGACCGAGTACCAGCACGTTTTTGAGCGCTGGAAGGCACTCAAACAGTCGCTGGCAACACCGGAAACCGATCCTTCCGAGCCCTAGCCCACAGCCGACTTGAATGGTATAATCCACCCCATCCGGAAATCGGATCCAAACGGCCCCAAACACGTGCTCAAAGCGCCGTCCGGGCCCGCCCCGTGTCTGCTGTCGCTCAGGGCCCCGTGCGCCGCCATCCTCAGTCCTCATCACTGTCCGTCCGTCCCGGTCCACCCGGGGTGTCGAATCCTCTTTGCTCCATCGCCCCATGACCGCCAAGAAACCCGCCAAACCCGCGCCCAAAACCAACGCCAAGCCGGCTGCTTCCGGCAGCGGTCAAAAGAAGGCGGCGACCAAGACGCCAAGCAAACCCGCTGTAAAGGCCAACACCCCGGTCAACAAGAAGACCCAGACGGCCGTGAAGACCGCAGCAGCACCCAAGGCGGCTTCCAAACCGGTCAACAAACCGGCCACCAAAGCGGTGACCAAGCCGGTGACCAAAGCGCCGGCCAAACCCGCTGGCAAGGCCGCTGCCAAGCCGGCAGTGGCCAAGAAGGCCGAGGCCAAGCCCGCGGCAAGCAAGTCGGCCACCAAGTCAGCACCCACCCCTGCCACCGGGAAGGCGGCGCCAGCGGCAAAGGCCAGCAGTGCCGCACCGGCCAAAGCCGCCGGCAAGCCCACGCCCAAGTCCGCTGCGATCACAGGGGGGAAGCCCGAGGACAAGACCAAGGGCAAGCCCAAGGCTGAGTCGGCCGCACCAGAGGAAGACTTCAGTGACATTGAAGCCGACCTGGAGGGCGATATCGAAGCGGGGGCGGTGGCAGAGGCCGATGCCGAAGAGCGTGCCAAGGCCAAGCCCCTGCGCATGAAGGTCAGCCGCGCCAAAGAGCGCGCACTCATGCGGGAATTCGGTTTGGATGAGACGGCCCTTACCGAAGAAGAGGTCAACAAGCGCCGACTGGAACTTAAAGCCCTCATCAAGATGGGCAAGAAGGACGGCTACCTCACCCACCAGCAGATCAGCGATCACCTGCCGGAAAAGCTCGTTGAGAACGAAATCCTCGAGGCCATCGTGTCCATGCTCAACGACATGGGCATCGCGGTGTACGAGCAGGCGCCTGATGCGGCCTTGGTGCTGATCGAGGGCGGAAACGCAGCCACCGCAACCGAAGAGGAAGCCGAGGAAGCGGCTGAAGCTGCGCTGTCGACGGTTGACTCGGAGTTCGGAAGAACCACAGACCCGGTGCGCATGTACATGCGCGAAATGGGTACGGTGGAATTGCTTACCCGCGAGGGCGAAATTGAAATCGCCAAGCGTATTGAAGGCGGACTGCAGGCGATGATGGTGGCCATCTCCGCATCGCCCACCACGATTGCTGAGATTCTGGCGATGGCTGACCGCATCGCTGCTGGCGAGATCCAGATCTCTGAGGTCGTGGACGGCTTCGTCGCTGAAGACGAGGCCGATGACTATGTGGCCGAAGAAGACTTCGACGAATTCGACGAAGAGGAAGACGACGATGGGGCCGGCGGCTCTAAAGCCCTGACCAAGAAGCTGGAAGAACTGAAGAATGCCGCCTTGGTGAAGTTCACCGAGTTGCGCTTGCAGTTCGACAAGATGCGCAAGGCCTATGAGAAGGAGGGCTACCGCTCGCCCGCCTACATCAAGGCGCAATCCGGTGTGAGCGACGTGATCATGAGCATCCGCTTCACCGTCAAGACGATTGAGCGGCTTTGTGACATCCTGCGGACGCAGGTGGATGACGTCCGCCGCTACGAGCGCGAACTGCGCAAAATCGCCGTGGAAAAGTGCGGGATGCCGCAGGACCACTTCATCAAGACCTTCCCGCCCAACATCCTGAACCTGAAATGGGCCGAGAAGGAGGTCTCGGGTGGGAAACCCTATTCAGCCGTCATGGGCCGCAACCTGCCGGCCATCCAGGAGCTGCAGCAAAAGCTGATCGATCTGCAGTCCCGCGCCGTGGTGCCGCTGGACGATCTCAAGGGGATCAACAAGCAGATGAATGCGGGCGAGCGCGCCAGCCGTGAGGCGAAGAAGGAGATGATCGAGGCCAATCTGCGCCTGGTGATCTCGATCGCCAAGAAGTACACCAACCGAGGCCTGCAGTTCCTGGATCTCATCCAAGAAGGCAACATCGGCCTGATGAAAGCGGTGGACAAGTTCGAATACCGCCGTGGCTATAAATTCTCCACCTACGCCACCTGGTGGATCCGCCAGGCGATCACGCGATCCATCGCCGATCAGGCGCGCACGATCCGCATCCCCGTCCACATGATCGAGACGATCAACAAGATGAACCGGATCTCGCGCCAGCATCTGCAGGAGTTCGGCTACGAGCCCGATGCACCCACGCTGGCCGAGAAGATGGAAATCCCGGAGGACAAGATCCGCAAGATCATGAAGATCGCCAAGGAACCGATCTCCATGGAAACGCCAATCGGTGACGACGACGATTCCCACCTGGGTGACTTCATCGAGGACACGAACAATGTGGCGCCGATGGACGCGGCGATGCAAGCGGGCCTGCGTGATGTGGTCAAGGACATCCTGGACAGCCTCACCCCCCGCGAAGCCAAGGTGCTGCGCATGCGCTTTGGTATCGAGATGCAGTCCGACCACACCTTGGAAGAGGTCGGCAAGCAGTTTGACGTCACACGCGAGCGCATCCGCCAGATCGAAGCCAAGGCCATCCGCAAGCTCAAGCACCCGAGCCGATCCGACAAGCTGCGGACCTATCTGGACAACCTCTGAGGCCCACGGCGGGGCGGCCCGTCTCCGCTCAGCCGATGGCCCCCTCACCCGAAACAGGCCTTTGGCGGCACACGGCATCATGTCCGCACCCCTGTCGTTGAAGGCTGTCCTCTTCGCCGACTTGCGCGGCAGCACCGGGCTTTACGAGTCTCTCGGCAATGCTCATGCAACCTTGGTGATCACCCGTTGCGTGGCGGCTTTGGCGGCAGCCGTCGGCCCCAGTGGCGGACGGCTCATCAAGACCCTGGGCGATGGTCTGATGGCCGCCTTTGACGATCCGGATGGCGCAGCCCGGGCCGCCGCCGAGATGCATGCCTGCATCGAACGCACTCCGGCGCCCCGCCCGCAAATGTCTGGGGACCCCTTCAGCCGCAGTCTGCAGCTTCGGGTGGCGATGGCCTTGGGCGAAGTGGCCGAGGTCCAGGGCGACATTTTCGGGGATGCCGTCAATGTGGCCGCCCGGCTGTTGGAGCATGCCGCCGACGGTGAAACCCTGATCACCGACCAGCTATACGAAGCGCTGGATGACGGACTGGGGGAACCTTTCCGGTACCTGGACTGGGTTCATCTGCGCGGGCGGGCTGAGCCTGTGCTCGTGATGTTGCAGGGAGGCGTGCGGGGGGATAGCGGTCCGGTGACGCAGTTCGTCAGCCTGCGCCCTCATGGGGAGCCCTGTTCACTGCGTTTGCACTGGCAGGGGAAGTCCCGGGCCCTGCAAACCGACGAACTGCCCGCCGTGATCGGCCGCAGCCGCCAATCGATCGTGCCGATCGACGATCGCCGGGTCTCGCGCCTGCATGCCCGCCTGGACTGGCACGGCTCGAGCTTTCACCTCACCGATCTGAGCACCAATGGCACCACGCTCCAACTCTCTGGCCATTCGGCTGTGCACCTGCGCCGCACCACCTGCAGCCTGCATGGCCATGGCGAGATCGGACTGAGCGGCTCTCCCGGTGCGCCCGGCGTCTTGACCCTCCGGTTTGAGGTTTTGAACGGCCCCAACACCCAACCCAGCACGCCGCACTCGGATACCGGTGGATAGCGGCGCGCAGGTTCGAGCGGTGACCGACAATCGCCTCCAATGACCTTCCAGACCGAACCCGCCTACCAACACGGCAGCGCCGCTCGAACGGCGGTCTTGCTGGTGAATCTGGGCACCCCTGACGAGCCCACGGCCCCTGCCCTTCGGCGGTACCTGGCCGAGTTCCTGAGTGACCCGCGGGTGGTGGAAATCCCCGCCCTCGTCTGGAAGCCGCTGCTGCACGGCATCATCCTTCAGGTTCGACCAGCCAAGTCGGCAGCCAAGTACGCAAGCATCTGGACGCCCCAGGGCTCACCACTGGCCCATTGGACCCAGCGCCAGACCACGCTGCTGGACGAATGCCTGCGCCAGCGGGGTCTGAATCTGACGGTGCGCTATGCCATGCGCTACGGCCGGCCTGCGGTCGCCTCGGTGCTCGATGAACTCAAGGCCGCAGGCGTCCAACGCATCCTGGTGCTGCCGCTGTACCCGCAGTACGCAGCCGCCACCACGGCCAGCGCACAAGATGCGGTGATGCTCTGGTCCAGGCGCCAGCGCCGCATGCCCGAGTGGCGATTTGTCAACCACTATCACGACGACCCCGGCTACATCGCGGCGCTGGCAGCCCGTGTCCGCGCACACTGGGCCGCGCATGGACGCAGCCCCAAGCTGCTGCTCAGCTTTCACGGGGTTCCAGAACGATCGCTTCACCTGGGTGATCCGTATCACTGCGAATGCCACAAGACCGCGCGCCTTCTGCGCCAAAGCCTGGGACTGTCTGAGTCGGAGGTCGTGGTGACCTTTCAAAGCCGCTTCGGCAAGGCCAAGTGGCTGGAGCCCTATACGGAGCCGACGTTGATCGAAATGGGTCGCAGCGGTTCAGAACGGGTGGATGTGATGTGCCCGGGTTTCACCTCAGACTGCTTGGAAACCCTCGAGGAAATCGCCCAAGAGGCGCGCGCCGCCTTCCTTGATGCTGGGGGCAAGACCTTCCACTACATCCCCTGCCTCAATGATGAACCCACCTGGATCGAGGCGCTGGCCGCGATCGCCCAGCAGCATCTGCAGGGATGGCCGGTGCATGGGGATGCAGCGGGCGGCGCCGAGGAACGCCAGGTGCAACGCGAGCGTGCCTTAGCCCTCGGAGCCCGCGATTGATGGGGCGCATTCGCCTGGACAAGTGGCTCTGGGCCGCGCGCTTCTTCAAGACCCGATCGCTGGCCACGGATGCGCTGGCCAAGGGCCGCATTCTGGTGGGCGGGCAGCCGGCCAAACCGTCGCGTGAGGTTCACCTGGGCGATCTCATCGAGATTCGCGAAGGGGGGGGCCTCTCCCGAATCGTGCAGGTACAAGGACTCAGTGACGTGCGCGGTCCAGCCCCTGTTGCTCAACAACTCTACGCCGAAACGCAGGAGAGTCGCGCCGCGCGAGAGGCGGCAATGGCCCTGCGCCGAATGGGCGTGGAGCCGGCGCTGGCCCACACGGCCGGACGCCCAACCAAGCGCGACCGCCGCGAACTGGCGCAATGGGATCGCTGGAGCGCCCGTTGGGAAGGCGACCGCCCCGAGCCTGGCGCCTCTTGAAATCCCCCGGTCTGCCCTCAAATCCACCAACAACGCGAAAGTTCGCCCCGCGGGGCTTGGCGCCAGGAGCCGCTGAGCCGCGGTCCCTCTCGTTCACTTGCAATTTCCATGAGCCACCCGCAAGACCCCACCGCCTCGACGACCGAGACCCCCGCACCGTCGCCCGGAGCGACCTCCCCGGCAAGCGATGAGGCGAGCAGCCCCGAGCAGCAACTCGCTGAGCTGCAGGCCAAGCACACGGAGGTATCGGATGCCTACATGCGGGCCAAGGCTGAAGTGGAGAACATCCGCCGCCGCTCCGAAGAGGAGATCAGCAAGGCGCGCAAGTTTGCCGTCGAATCCTTCGCTGACAGCCTGCTGCCGGTTCGTGACAGCCTAGAAGCAGCCGTGGCCATCCCGGCCGCCACCACCGAACAGGTTCTTGAGGGCGTGCAGGCCACCCTGCGCCAATTGGCATCGGCCCTGGAGCGAAACAAGGTGCTCGAAATCAACCCACCGTCCGGCACGAAGTTCGACCCGCACCACCATCAGGCCATCAGCATGGTGCCCGCCGATCAGGAGGCCAACACCGTGGTGGCCGTCTTGCAGAAGGGCTACCTGATCGCAGACCGGGTGCTGCGTCCGGCACTGGTCACGGTTTCGGCACCGAAGTAGAACAAACGGCCATTGGGGTGTGGTGAGCGCGAGTTCCCCTTTTGCTTTCGGGGACTTGAAACCGCCCTACCCGCCCCTAAATTCAAGACAGAACCGAATTTGAGCCGCCACGGGCGGCATCCCGAATGCAAGGAGCCATCATGGGAAAGATCATCGGCATTGACCTGGGCACGACCAACTCGTGCGTGGCTGTCATGGAGGGCAACGCCACGCGCGTGATCGAGAACAGCGAGGGTGCGCGCACCACGCCGTCCATCATCGCCTACCAAGAAGACGGCGAGATTCTCGTGGGTGCCTCGGCCAAGCGTCAGGCTGTCACCAACCCCAAGAACACCTTGTACGCCGTCAAGCGCCTGATCGGTCGCAAGTTCGCCGAGAAGGAAGTGCAGAAGGACATCGACCTGATGCCCTACACCATCAGCGCTGCTGACAACGGCGACGCCTGGGTGGAGGTGCGCGGCAAGAAGCTCGCACCGCCGCAAATCAGCGCCGAAGTCCTGCGCAAGATGAAGAAGACGGCCGAGGACTACCTCGGCGAGGAAGTCACCGAAGCCGTGATCACGGTACCGGCCTACTTCAATGATTCTCAGCGCCAAGCCACGAAGGATGCGGGGCGCATTGCCGGACTGGACGTCAAGCGCATCATCAACGAACCCACAGCAGCGGCGCTTGCATTCGGTCTGGACAAGGGCGGTAAGGGTGACCGCAAGATCGCTGTCTACGATCTGGGCGGCGGCACATTCGACATTTCCATCATCGAGATCGCCGATGTGGATGGCGAAATGCAGTTTGAGGTGCTGTCCACCAATGGCGACACCTTCTTGGGTGGCGAGGACTTCGATCAGCGCATCATCGACTACATCATCGCCGAGTTCAAGAAGGAGCAAGGGGTTGACCTCACCAAAGACGTGCTGGCCCTGCAGCGCCTGAAAGAAGCGGCGGAAAAGGCCAAGATCGAGCTGTCCTCCTCGGCCGGCACGGACGTCAATCTGCCCTACATCACAGCCGACGCCACCGGGCCCAAGCACCTGAACATCAAGCTCACCCGCGCCAAGCTGGAAAGCCTGGTCGATGAGCTGATCGAACGCACGATCGAGCCCTGCCGCACCGCCATCAAGGATGCCGGGGTGAAAGTGTCTGACATCGACGACGTGATCTTGGTGGGTGGCATGACCCGCATGCCCAAGGTTCAGGACCAGGTCAAGGCCTTCTTCGGCAAAGAGCCGCGCAAGGATGTGAACCCCGATGAGGCGGTGGCGGTTGGAGCCGCCATCCAGGGCCAGGTGCTGTCTGGCGACCGCAAGGACGTGTTGCTGCTGGATGTCACCCCACTGAGCCTGGGCATCGAGACCCTGGGGGGGGTCATGACGAAGATGATCAAGAAGAACACCACCATCCCCACAAAGTTCAGCCAGGTGTTCTCCACTGCCGATGACAACCAGCCGGCTGTGACCATCAAGGTCTATCAGGGTGAGCGCGAAATGGCCACCGGGAACAAGTCGCTCGGTGAGTTCAACCTCGAAGGCATTCCGCCTGCACCGCGGGGCACACCCCAGATCGAGGTGACGTTCGACATCGATGCCAACGGTATCCTGCACGTCAGCGCCAAAGACAAAGGCACGGGCAAGGAAAACAAGATCACCATCAAGGCAAACTCCGGCCTGTCCGAGGACGAAATCCAGAAGATGGTCAAGGATGCCGAGCTCAACGCGGCCGAGGACAAGAAAAAACTGGAGCTGGTCCAGGCCCGCAACAGCGGCGAGGCCATGGCGCACTCGGTGAAGAAGAGCCTCAGCGAGCACGGTGACAAGCTCGATGCGGGGGAAAAGGAAAAGATCGAGGTGGCGCTCAAGGACCTTGAGGAAGCGCTCAAGGGCGAAGACAAGGCCGCCATCGATTCCAAGACCGAGGCCCTGATGACCGCCAGCCAAAAGCTGGGCGAAAAGGTATACGCTGAGGCGCAAGCCGCTGCCGGTGCCGCTGGTGCGGCCGGCGCTCCCGATGCCGCTCAAGCGGCTGCCGCGGGAGCCGCTGGCTCTGCTGGTGGCGCCAAGGCGGACGACAACGTGGTGGATGCCGAGTTCAAGGAAGTCAAGAAGTGACCTTCAGCGGTGCGGCCAGGCCGCACCCCCTTCGCCGCATGCGCCGCAACCGCATCGCCGCGTGGAGCACCGAACCCTCGGCCGCCCTCGCGGCGTTGCCCTTCCTGCGGCCCTCGAACCCCTAACGGAAATTCCCGATGGCCAATAAGCGCGACTACTACGACGTCCTGGGCGTTCCGAAAAACGCCAGCGATGACGACATCAAGAAGGCTTATCGCAAGCTGGCGATGAAGTACCACCCCGACCGCAATCAGGGCGAGGGAGCGCAAAAGGCTGAGGAGAAGTTCAAGGAGGCCAAAGAGGCCTATGAGATGCTCTCCGATCCGAAGAAGCGCGCGGCCTACGATCAGTTTGGACATGCAGGCGTGGATCCGAACATGGGCGGTGCCCGCGGCGGCCCAGGCGCCGAGGGCTTCGGGGGTTTTGCTGAGGCTTTTGGAGACATCTTTGGAGACATCTTCGGCGGCGGCGGGGGTGGCCGCCGGGGTGGCGGTCAACAGGTCTACCGCGGCAGCGACCTTTCCTATGCTACCGAGATCTCGCTGGAGGAAGCAGCCGCAGGCAAGGACACACAAATCCGCATCCCCAGCTGGGAGAACTGCGACACCTGCAGTGGGACTGGCGCAAAGCCGGGCACCAGTGCAAAGGCCTGCCCAGGGTGCAACGGCACGGGCACCGTCCACCTGCGACAGGGTTTCTTCAGCATCCAGCAAACCTGCCCACAGTGCCGCGGCTCCGGCAAGATCATTCCCGACCCTTGCGTGGCCTGCAACGGTGCGGGCAAGCTGAAGAAGCAGAAGACACTGGAAGTGCGGATCCCGGCGGGCATTGCCGAGGGGATGCGAATCCGTTCAGTGGGGAACGGGGAACCGGGCGTCAACGGCGGGCCGCCCGGAGACCTCTATATCGAAATCCGGATCAAGGCACACGACATCTTCGAGCGCGATGGGGATGACCTGCATTGCAGCATACCGGTGTCGATGACCATGGCCGCCCTGGGCGGATCGATTGAAGTGCCCACCTTGGGTGGCAAGGCCGAGATCGATTTGCCGGAGGGAACGCAACACGGGAAAACGTTCCGGCTGCGAGGCAAGGGCATCAAGGGGGTTCGGTCGGCCTATCCGGGAGACTTGTATTGCCATGTGAACGTGGAAACACCGGTCAAGCTCACGGATGCACAGCGGAAACTGCTGCGTGAGTTGGATGAGTCGTTTCGGTCGGCAGGCGACAAGCACTCGCCGAATGCAAAAAGTTGGACCGATCGGGTGAAAGACCTGTTCAAGTAGAGGTTGCGACGCGGAGCGCCTGGGCGCGGACGGGGGCCTGTCGTGCGCCCCTTAAAAGAGCCACTGCGCGAGGAGTGAGTAAACCAAGTTGTGTGCGCCGTCAGGCGCTCCAACTTGGGTTGCGAGCCCCGCAGCGAACCGGCCGTTCAGGCCGGTCAGGGGGCTCAGGGGCGAACGACAGGCCCCCGTCCGCGCCCAGGCGCTCCGCGTCGAACCGCTTGACAGACTGAACAGCGTCAGTAGCCTTCGCTGCCGTAACCAGGCGCCAAATTGTCGAACTTGGTGTTCGCCTTGATGAACGCCAGCTTGACGGTACCGACGGGACCGTTGCGCTGCTTGGCGATGATGACTTCGGCAACGCCCGGCTCTTTGCTGTTTTCCTTGTTGTAGTAGTCATCGCGGTAGATGAACATGATGACGTCTGCGTCCTGTTCAATCGCACCCGACTCGCGAAGATCGCTCATCATCGGCCGCTTGTCGTTTCGCGCTTCCACACTTCGATTGAGCTGAGAGAGCGCCATCACCGGGCACTGCAGTTCCTTGGCCAGGGCCTTGAGGCCACGGGATATTTCACCGAGCTCGGTGGCGCGGTTTTCATCACTGCCACTGCTGCCACTCATCAGCTGCAGGTAGTCCACCACGATCAGCCCGAGCTTTCCACTGGTGCGCGCCTGCCGACGGGCACGCGCGCGAAGCTCCGCAGGGTTGAGCGCTGGCGTTTCATCGATGTAGATGTGAGACTTGGAGAGTTTGTCAACCGCCTCGGTCAGTCGCGCCCACTCATCGTTGGTGAGCGCACCCGTTCGCAGGTGCTGCTGGTCGATGCGGCCGATGGAGCCCACCATGCGCAGCGCCAGTTGGGAAGCACCCATTTCCATTGAAAAAACCACGACAGGCAGGCCTTCCTGAACCGCCACATGCTCGGCGATATTGATGGCCAAGGCAGTCTTTCCCATGCTCGGTCTGGCCGCCAGTACCACCAGATCGCCGGGCTGCAGGCCTGCCGTCATGCGGTCGAAGTCATAGAAACCCGAACGAACGCCGGTGACCTCTTCTGCTCCATTGGCTGCCAGTTCACTGACCCGGTCCATCAGTTGCACCAGCAACGGGGTGATCTCGTGAAAGCCCTGGCGACCGCGCGATCCCTCCTCGCCGATCTTGAAGATCCGGCTCTCAGACTCATCCAGAATGGTCGAAACCGCCCGGCCCTGCGGGTTGAAGGCTTGGGTGGCGATGTCGTCACTGGCTTCAATCAGCTTGCGAAGCACCGCACGCTCGCGCACGATTTCGGCGTAACGGCGAAGGTTGGCCGCACTCGGCACGCTTTGCGCCAGAGCATTCAAGTAGGCGATGCCGCCGCACTCCTGCGCCTGCCCCTTGCTCTGCAGGCGCTCGTGCACCGTGATCACGTCGGCCGGCTTGGTGGCCTGCACCAAGTCGCCCATGGCCTGGAAGATCAAGCGGTGCTCATACCGATAGAAGTCCGATGCCGTGATGAGGTCCGCCGCGCGGTCCCAGGCGCTGTTGTCGAGTAGCAACCCCCCCAGAACACTCTGTTCAGCCTCATAGGAGTTGGGGGGCGTGCGCAGACTCGACACCTCGGCATCTCGACCGCTGACCGGTGGTGGCAAGGGAATCTGGTCGGGGTCTGGGGGCGGATGATCCATAAGCGTCATCATAGGCCGCGCCATGCCGCAGGCCTGTGGGCAAGTCTGGGGATATTGCGGGTGCAAGTGGTGGACAAGCGCACGCAGGGCACCCCTCAGCCCTCAGGCCGATGCCACGAAACGGCCGCACCAGAAAAAAGGGCCGACATCAGTCGACCCTCTCAGGGATTCGCCCTTGTAGCAGGCCGCGGACCGCAGGGGTCCGCTGTCAGCACCCCATGATCATCAGTCGGTCTCGCCCACCACGACCACGGTGATGTCCACCACGACGTCGGTGTGTGCCGCAACGGCCACCGTGAACTCGCCCACCGTCTTCAGGGGGCCGGTGGGCAGGCGAACCTGTGATTTGGCGACAACAAAACCTGATGCCTTCAGGGCCTCAGCGATGTCGTGGTTGGTGACCGACCCGAAGAGTCGGCCGTCCACACCGGCCTTCTGCGTGATGCTCACGCGCAGACCACTGAGCTTTTCGCCCACAGCTTGCGCAGCAGACAGCTTCTCAGCGGCGACCCGCTCCAATTCGGCGCGCTTGGCCTCGAATTCGGCGATGGCCGCATCGGTTGCACGGCGGGCGCGCTTGGTCGGAATGAGGAAGTTTCGGGCGTAGCCGTCCTTGACGCGGACGATGTCGCCGAGGTTGCCGAGGTTGGCCACCTTTTCCAGCAGGATGACTTGCATGGTGGTTCTCCTTTAGACCTTGTGCTGATCCGAATACGGCAGCAGGGCCAAGAAGCGCGCGCGCTTGATGGCGGTGGTCAGCTGACGCTGATAGAAGGCGCGGGTGCCCGTCAGGCGAGCGGGCGTGATCTTGCCGTTCTCGCCAATGAAGTCGCGCAGGGTATCCACGTCCTTGTAGTCAATCGACTCGACGCCGGCCACCGTGAAGCGGCAGAAGCGCTTGCGACGGAACAGAAGGGACTGCTGGTTGCGCTTGGGCTTGCGGTCCTTGGAAAACTTGCCGCGGGGAGGTGCCATTTTGTTTACTCTCTTTCGCTGGATTCGTTGATTCGGTTCGGTGGCAGCTTCAGCCGGCGTGGCCCGTCTCGGTTGCGTTCATCCGCTTGAGCGAGGTGATATGAAACACCATGCCTCGTCCATTGCGGGCCGGCGCGAGGAACCCATGGAAGTCCACCGGTTCATCCATCGCCAGTCGCTGCGCCTGTACCGCCAGGGTTCCGATGCAGACCGCCTTGCAGTCCATCGCCACCTTTCGCGGCGTACCCTCTTCCTGCACCACAGACTGGTGGTCGATCACCAAGTCCAGGGCGGGCAAGCCCGCGGGCGTGTAGCGCAGCGCCGAACGTTCCTTGACGGTTCCCGAAAGACTCAGCCGGTTCGTACCGGGCTGGGCTGGCGGGAGGGCGCCAGAAACTGCGCTGCCGTGCTGGATCAGGCCGTGGCCTCCTGGGAAGCCTTGCGCGCTTCTTCGCGCTCCACCGACTTCATCATCACGGAGGGATTGGTCTCGGCCTTGTCCTTGGCCACGGTGAGGTGGCGCAGGACGGCATCATTGAAGCGGAAGCCGGTTTCGAGTTCGCCCAGCGTTTCCTTGGAGCACTCGATATTCAGGCACAGGTAATGCGCCTTGGCGAGCTTCTGGATCTGGTAGGCCAACTGACGGCGGCCCCAGTCCTCCACACGATGCACTTTGCCGCTGGCGGCAGTGATCAGGCCCTTGTAGCGTTCCAGCATGGCCGGAACCTGTTCGCTTTGATCCGGATGGATCAGCAGAACGATCTCGTAATGACGCATGAAATCTCCTTATGGGTTCCGTTGATCGGAAGCCGCCCAGGCGCGTCGGTGCATGGTGCGGCAAGGTTGCGAAAAGCCTTTGAGTATAGCGCAATCTCCCGCGAGAGACCGCAATCGTCAGCGGATGCTGGCCAGCCGCTGCCAGGTCTGCACCACGGTGTCCGGGTTCAGCGAAATGGAAACGATCCCTTCGCGGGCCAACCAATCGGCAAAGTCCGGATGGTCGGAGGGGCCCTGCCCGCAAATGCCGATGTATTTGCCGGTTGCCCGACAGGCGGCAATCGCACGGGAAATCATGGCCTTGACGGCAGGATCGCGCTCGTCGAAGTCTTCTGCCAGGAGTTCCAACCCGGAGTCGCGGTCCAATCCCAGCGTCAACTGGGTCAGGTCGTTGGAGCCGATCGACATGCCGTCAAAGTGTTCCAGGAATTGATCCGCCAGGATGGCATTGCTCGGCACTTCGCACATCATGATCAGGCGCAGACCGTCCACCCCACGCCTCAAGCCGCGATCGGCCAACATCTGGGTCACCCGGGCTGCCTGCTTCACCGTCCGCACGAATGGCACCATGACCTCGATGTTGGTCAACCCCATCTCCTGGCGTACCCGGCGCAGGGCCTCGCACTCCATCGCGAACGCGTCGCTGAATTCACCACTGATGTAGCGGCTTGCCCCGCGAAAGCCGAGCATTGGGTTTTCTTCATCGGGTTCGTAGCGGCTGCCGCCGATCAGCTTGCGGTACTCGTTGCTCTTGAAGTCCGACAGACGCACGATCACCGGCTTGGGCCAAAACGCCGCGGCGATGGTGGCGATACCCTCAGCGAGTTTGTCCACGTAGAAAGCCTTGGGGCTGGCATGGCCGCGCGCCACCGATTCAACCGCCAATTTCAGATCGGAGTCAATATTCGGATAGTCGAGGATGGCCTTGGGATGCACCCCGATGTTGTTGTTGATGATGAACTCCAACCTCGCCAAGCCGACACCCGAGTTGGGAATCTGTGCGAAATCAAACGCCAGCTGCGGGTTGCCCACGTTCATCATGATCTTGATGGGGCAGTACGGCA
>JBMSQF010000038.1:0-24734 GCA_049423145.1 Burkholderiaceae bacterium | reverse complement strand
AGGTTTTCCACGATCACCATGGAGCCCAGGGTCTTGTTGAGCGGACGCTCGACGATGCGGGCGATGGCGTCGGACAGGCCGCCCGCGGGGTACGGCACCATCAGATTGAGTGGCTTGTTCGACTGGGCCAGGGAAAGGCCGGTGGCGCCCACGAGGGCCAGGCCAGCGACCAGGGACAGCGCGCGGCGGGTGATGCGGTTCATTGGGGGTCTCCTGTTGGGTTCGGACACGGAAGGGACTGTTTTCAGGTCTGATAAGCGGGCATCTTGGCCTCTTGACCGTGAATGTAGGGAGGCCAAAGATGAACGTCCAATGCATTGTTTTTTGATTTACTATGCATTGAACTCATCAAATGGGGGCGGTGATGACGCTGGTCCAACTCCGGCACTTCGTGGCGCTGGCCGAGGCGGGCTCGTTCAGCAAAGCGGCCGGTCGGGTCTTTCTGACGCAGCCGGCGCTCAGCCGCAGCATCCAATCGTTGGAAGACGAGTGGGGCGCGCCACTGTTCGACCGCGTGGGGCGGCGGATCGAACTCACGCCCTACGGGCGAGAAGCCCTGCCCCGGGCCAGACGGCTGTTGGAGGACGCGGACCTGCTCGGGCACACCGGACCGCGCCTGCGACAGGCTGCCGCGGGTGCCTTGCGGGTGGGCATGGGCTCGGGGGCCGGCGCCATGCTGATGACACCGCTGCTGCTGGAGATGGCCCAGCACCACCGGCGCATGCAGGTGGAAGTGGCCCGTGGGCGCACCGAACTCCTGGTGCAGGCCCTGCGAGACCAGCAGCTCGACGCGCTGGTGGTGGATGCGCGCTCGCTGCGGCCCGAACCGGACCTGCGCGCCGAGTTCATGCACGAGATGTCCGGGGCTTTCATGGTGCGGCGCGGCCATCCCTTGCTGCGCGCCCGATCGCGGGGCCAGGCTGGCCTGGGCTTTGAGGCGCTGCGGGACTATCCCATGGCGTCCACGCCCTTGTCCGACGAAGTGGCGCGCATGCTGGTGGAGCGCTACGGGCCCGAAGCCAATCCGGCGACCTGCGTCAGCCTGCGCTGCGAGGAGGTGTCCAGCCTGGTTGAAACGGCACTGAAGACCGATGCCGTGGTGCTGGCCATCCGCGGCGCGGCACCGCAACTCGAAGAGCTGCCGATGCAGCCCCCGCTGGCGGCCACTGCGCGTTTTGGCCTGGTGACGCTGGCCCGCCGAACGGAACACCCCGGTGTGGCCATCGTGCGGGAATTGATGGACCGCCACCTGGTCTGATCAATGTCATTTCAACGGTGCGCGGGTGGGGCGCATCAATGCCCATGCTGACCACTCGGCCAAGGGCCTGCGCCAATCCAGCGGGTTCATGGTCAACTATCTCTATGATTTGGATCACATCGAGTCCAACCGTCTGAAGTTCAGGCAGGGTGAGGTGGCACGCTCGCGCGCCGTCGACACCCTGATCTGACCGAACCTCGAAGCACAACAGGAGACCAGCATGAACCTGCATTTGACCCGTCGCCGCGTTCTGGCCGCATCGGCCGCCCTCACCGCCGCGGCCATCGGCAGCCTGCCGGCTGTGGGGATGGCGCAAGCCTGGCCCAGCAAACCCGTCACCATCGTGGTGCCCTTCCCACCGGGCGGCGGCACCGATGCCTTTGCACGGCCCCTGTTCGCCGCCATGACCAAGACGGTCGGCCGGCAGTTCCTCATCGACAACAAGGGTGGTGCGGGCGGTACGCTGGGCGCCGGCATTGCCGCCAAGGCAGCGCCCGATGGCTACACCTTCTTCATGGGCGCGGTGCACCACGCAATCGCGCCGTCGATGTATCCCAAGTTGGACTACAACATCGAGACCGATTTTGTGCCGGTGGGTCTGGTTTCCAGCGTGCCGCAGGTGATCGTGGTCAATCCACAGAAGGTGCAGGCCAACACGCTGCCGGAGTTTTTGGCCTACGCACGCAAGAACCCGGGCAAGCTGAACTATGGATCGGCGGGCAACGGGACGTCCCATCACCTGGCCGGCGAACTGTTCAAGCTGCAAAGCAAGACCTTCATCACCCACATCCCTTACCGAGGCGCAGGCCCCGCTCTGCAGGATTTGATCGCCGGCCAAGTGGACGTGATGTTCGACGGCCTCGGGTCGAGCGCAGCACACATCAAGGGCGGCCGCATCAAGGCCTTGGCGGTGGCGGCAGACAAGCCAGCGCCCGGGTTCCCGAACGTACCGGTGGCCAAGGACGGCGGCATGCCCCAGTACCAAGTGGCCACGTGGTACGGCATTTGGGCCCCCAAGGGCACACCCGCAGACGTCATCACCGCCATGCAGAACGAGATGCGCAAGGCGCTGGAGTCGGCGGAAATCCGCAACACCTGGAACGGCCTGGGCACCGAAACCCCGAATCTGTACGGCGAGGCCTTCGGCCGATTCGTCTCCAGCGAGGTCAAGCGTTGGGCTGAGGTGGTCAAAGCCTCGGGCGCCAAACTCGACTGAGCAGCACCCGACTGCGGCCCCGGCCGAACAGGGCCGGGCTCTCGCCATTCCCCCGGCCTCCATCATGTCCAACCAGAATCTCTACGCCGCCCTGCGGGCGGGCTTCCCGACTGACCTGAACGCTGTGGCGGTGGAAACCGCCGACGCGCCGGCAGGTCAGGACTTCAAGCCCCTCTATTACACCTGGGCCGACCTGGATCGCGCCAGCGCACGCATCGCCAATCTGCTGGACTTTCTGGAGTTGCCGCCGAACTCGCGCATCGCGGTGCAGGTGGACAAGAGTGTCGAAAACCTGATCCTGTATCTGGCGGTGCTGCGCGCGGGCCACGTGTACCTGCCGCTCAACAACGCCTACCAGGCGAGCGAAATCGAGTACTTCATCGGCAACGCCGAACCGGCCATGGTGGTGTGCTCGCCAAAGAATTTCGGTTGGCTCAGCAAGATCGCCTTTCTCAAGGGCACGCGGCATGTGTTCACGCTGGGCGATGACCGGACGGGCACCCTGCTGGAGCGCGCCGCCTCGCATTCGGACGAACATGCGGTGGTCGAGCGCCAGTCCGGCGATCTGGCAGCCATCCTCTACACCAGCGGCACCACGGGACGAAGCAAGGGCGCCATGCTCACGCACGGCAATCTGTTGAGCAACGCGCAGGTCCTTCAGCGCTACTGGGGTTGGCGTTCCGCATCGCAGGGCGGCGATGTGCTGATCCATGCCCTGCCGATCTTTCATGTACACGGCCTGTTCGTGGCCTCGCATGGCGCGCTGATCAACGGCTCCAAGATGATCTGGTTCTCGCGCTTCGACCCCAAGGCGACGATTGGCCGCTTGAGCGAGGCCACTGTCTTCATGGGTGTGCCGACGCTGTATGTGCGCATGCTGGGCGAGGCCGCACTGACGCCCGCAGCCTGCGCCTCGATGCGACTGTTCATCAGCGGTTCCGCCCCCCTGTTGGCCGAAACCTTCCATGCCTGGCAGGAACGAACCGGCCACACCATCCTGGAGCGCTACGGCATGAGCGAAACGGTGATGCTGACCTCCAACCCCTACCACGCCAAAGATGGCGCGCGCGTGGGGGGATCGGTGGGCTTTGCCCTGCCCGGCGTGGGCGTGCGAGTGCGGGATGACAAGAGGCGCGATTGCCCGGCCGGCGAGATCGGCGGCATCGAGGTTCGGGGGCCCAATGTGTTCGCGGGCTACTGGCGAATGCCGGAGAAGACACGCGAAGAGTTCACCGCGGATGGCTGGTTCAGGACCGGCGACGTGGGTGTGATCGCTGCCGATGGGCGCGTGACCATTGTGGGCCGGAGCAAGGATCTCATCATCAGCGGTGGGTACAACGTCTACCCCGCCGAGATCGAAGGCGTGATCAATGACATGAGCGGCGTGGCCGAGAGCGCGGTGATCGGTGTTCCGCATCCCGACTTCGGTGAGGCGGTGGTGGCGGTGGTGGTTCCCAAAGCCGGCGCATCCCTGAGCCCCGACTCGATCGTCTCCACGCTGAAGTCGCGGATCGCCAACTTCAAGGTGCCCAAGCGTGTGTTCGTGCAGAACGAACTGCCGCGCAACGCGATGGGCAAGGTTCAGAAGAACGTGTTGCGCGACGCGCACCAGACCCTGTTCACCTGAAACTCAGGTTCTGCACTTTTCTTCGAGGTAGGCCACCGCCTGCTCGACCTGGTCCACGAGGATCAGGCACTGGTCACCAGGGTTGAGCAGCGAAAGCGCCGCGTCGATGGCGACGAACTCGCCGCGGATCTCTTCGACATGGTTGGTGCGGGTGGCGCCGTCCAGGCCCTGCCGCATCACCTTCACGACTTCCCAGTCGGCTCGACCGCGCTGACACTGGTCCTCATAGAGAATCACGTGGTCGAAAGACTGGCCGAGGATGCGGGTCTGCTCCCGCAGGTCTTCATCACGCCGGTCGCCCGCACCACTGATCACCACCGTGCGTTTTCCGCCCGGGCCGATGGGCAGGGCTTGGAAGGCCTGAACCAGGGCCTTGATCGCATCGGGGTTGTGTCCGTAATCGGCCACCAGCGTGGCGCCACGGTAGTTCATCATGTTGAAGCGGCCCGGCACGCGCGCAGCGTCGCTCACGAAGGTGGAAACGCCCCTGACGATGTCCTCCCACGCCAGGTTCAGTCCCCAACAGGCGGCCACAGCGGCCAGCGTGTTTTCCACCTGGAATCCGATGAGACCGCCATGGGTGATGGGCACTGAGGACAGGGGCAGGTGGTGCTGCACCTTGCCTTCGACGGCCACCAACTGCCCCTTGTCGACGAACACCACGCGGCGCCCGCGGGCACGGTGAGACGCGATCGTCGGATGGTGGGAGTCCCGCGCAAAGTAAATCACCCGCCCGGGGCATTCCTCGGCCATGGCGGCCACCAGGGGGTCGGCCGCATTGAGCACCGCATAGCCGCTGGGCGCCACGTTCTGCACGATGACTTTCTTGACCCGCGCAATGCCCTCGACCGTGTGGATGTGGTTGAGTCCCAGATGATCGCCACTGCCCACATTGGTGACCACCGCCACCGAACAGCGGTCGAATCCCAAGCCCTCGCGCAGAATGCCGCCGCGTGCGCATTCCAACACCGCGGCCTGCACCTGGGGATGCGAAAGCACATTGCGCGCACTCTTGGGGCCACTGCAGTCGCCGCTGTCGGTCTGGCGCCCACCCACATACACCCCGTCGGTGTTGGTCATGCCCACGCACAGGCCACTGGTGGCCAGCACGTGCGTAATCAACCGCGTGGTCGTGGTCTTGCCATTGACCCCGGTGACGGCCACCAAGGGAACGCGGCCGTCGTCGCCCGGACCGTACAGCTCCGAGACGATGGGGTTGCCGATGTCGCGCCCCTTGCCGTAAGAAGGGTTGAGGTGCATGCGCAGGCCAGGCGCAGCATTCACCTCCACGACACCACCGGATTGATCTTCCAAGGGGCGCTGGACCGTTTCGCACACGACATCGACGCCACACACGTGCAGACCCACCATACGCGCCGCGTCGACCGCGCGCGCGGCCACTTCGGGGTGCACATCGTCGGTGACGTCGGTGGCACTGCCGCCCGTGGAGAGATTGGCGTTGTTGCGCAACACCACGCGACGGCCCTTCTCTGGGACCGACTCGGGCGTCAGGTCTTGCTGCGTGAGCCGCGCCTTGGCGATGTCGTCGAAGCGGATCTTGGTCAGCGAAGTGGCGTGGCCGGTGCCGCGACGGGGATCGGCATTGACGATCTCCACCAACTCGCGCACCGAGTGCCGCCCGTCGCCGATGACGAAGGGGGGATCGCGCCGCGCGGCGGCCACCAGCCGATCGCCGACCACGAGCAAGCGGAAATCACTGCCCGGCAGAAACTTCTCCACCAGCACATCGCCGATCGCCGCGGCCGTGTGGAAGGCCGCCTCGAGTTGCTCACGCGAGCTGATGTTCACCGTCACCCCGCGGCCCTGGCTGCCGTCCTGCGGCTTGACCACCACCGGCAGACCCAAGCGTTCGGCGATGGCCCAGGCTTCGTCAACCGTGGCAGCGGGCGCACCGACCGGCACCGGGACGGCAGCGGACTGCAGCAGGTTCTTGGTCAGATCCTTGTCCTGCGCGATGGCTTCGGCCACTGCACTGGTGTTGTCGACTTCGGCCGCCTGGATGCGGCGCTGTTTCCAGCCCCAGCCGAACTGCACCAGGCTTCCCGTGGTCAGGCGCCGAAACGGAATGCCCCGTGCGACGGCGGCGGCCACGATGGCCCCGGTGCTGGGCCCCAGGCGCAGGTCCTCATCGAGTTCGCGAAGCTCGGTGACGCAAGCCACGCCATCGAGACTGCCCGACTCGGCATCGGCCTCATCGGGCGACCAAGCCGCCTTCAGGATGCGCAACACCATCTCCAGTGCACGCCGGCCCACGTCCTCTTCCGTGTACTCCACCACCACCAGGTACACGCCGTCCTCCGGAGTGGCCTCGGTGTGACCGAAGGTGACCGGGCAACCAGCGGCTGCCTGGAGCGCCAGGAGGGTGGATTCCAGCGCATGGGCCAGCGTGATGGGGCCGTGTCGCGTGGGTGTGCGCAGGGTACCCAGACCTGGGCACAGGGCGCGCAGTCGGTCCTCGAAGCCGGCGCAGGCTTCCACCGCGCGCTCGTCGGGCCCACAGCGCAGCTCGATCTCCAGCGCGGTGTGGCGGCTCCACATGTTCGGACCGCGCAGGGCACGGGTGCGGATCAATTCCATGGATGGGCTCAGTGGATCACGGATTGGTCGGGGCGCAGCTCAGGACGGCGCAACTCGAACGTTTCGAGGCCGGCGACGATGAGTTCGGGCGAAAGGTCCAGCGCCCACCCGGCACCCACGGCGGCGAGCGTGGCCGCTGCCGGTACGTCTCGTGTGCTCACACGCATGTCACTCTCGATGTTGAGCACCGGAATCACCTGGTCGCCACGGGCCAGCATCACCGTCTGGCCTTCCAGATAGACCACGCGACCACCACCCTGCGCATGCGCCTTCAGGGCAGGCAGCTGGCCGTCTTCCGCGTAGAGAATGACTTCCCCATCGCTCAGCTCGACCATGGCCAGCACCTGCTCATCGGCCGCATGGAGCACCGCCGCGCCATCGGCACGCACCACATCCACCTGCGTCCTGGACACCTTGAAGCGCTGTTCGGGGGTGGCGATGTCGTGCCGAACGGCGCCGTTGAACGGCGCGCAATCGGTGACGATGCCCACATTGCACCGGTCGTAGACGAGCCCCTCCTCCAGGATGGTGACCGGACTGCTCTCGAAGACGGCCGCTTCCACATTTCGATTGACCAACAGCCGCTGCGCGACTTGCCAGCCGATGGCGTCACCCCGCTCCACCCGGCGGGTGCCGACGAACAGGCCATCGCGGCAGGCCACGCCCACCACGGGGCCGGACATCTGCAGCATCCAGGCCACCAGGCGGGCAATGACCGAGGTGTCCTGCGTACCGGTGACACCCACCACGGGGATGCGGCCAGACGCTCCTTGCGGAAACAGATGCTCAACGATGGCCTTGCCGACCTCCCGCGCTTGACCACTGGCCGGCTTGAGGTGCATGAGCAGACCGGGTCCGGCATTGACTTCGACGATCGCACCACCCTGATCTTGAAGCGGACGCGAGATGTCCTCGCACACCAGATCGACGCCGGCGATGTCCAGGCCAACGATGCGGGCTGCCAGCGCACAGGCATGGGCCACTTCAGGGTGGACCTCGTCGGTGCAGTCGTTGGTCATGTTGCCCTTGCGGCTGATGAGGACCCGTCGGCCCACTTCGGGGATGGACGCCGGCTGCAGGCCCTGCTTCTGCACCGTGATCTGCACCTCGCCTTCCTGACGAATGAGGATCAGGTTGAGTGGGTGGTCTTCGGTATCCCCACGCCGGGGATCGCTGTTGAGCTGGAGGTCGATCAACTGCTCGACGGTGTGAACACCGTCTCCGGTCACCCAGGCAGTCTCGCCGCGCGCGGCGGCGGCCACCTGGCCCGCCACGATCAGCAAACGGTGTTCCTCGCCCGGGATGTAGCGTTCGACCATCACCCCACTGCCCTCGGCATCGGCCACGGCAAAAGCCGCCTTGACTTCCGCCTCACCGGTGAGGTCGAGCGTGACGCCCCGACCATGGTTGGCATCGGTGGGCTTGACGACGACGGCACAGCCCATGCGTTGGGCCACGCGCCAGGCGTCTTCGGGGTCGTCCACCAGGCGACCTTCCGGCACGGGGACCCCACAAGCGGCCAGGAGCTCCTTGGTCATGTCCTTGTCGCTGGCGATGCCCTCGGCGATCGCGCTGGTGCCGTCGGTCTCGGCGGTCCAGATGCGCTTCTGGCGCGCGCCGTAGCCCAGCTGAACGAGATTGCCCTGGTTCAGCCGGATATGGGGAATCTCGCGGTCGGTGGCGCACGCGACGATGTGTGCGGTGCTGGGACCCAGGTAGACCTGATCGATCTTGTCGCGCAGCGCGGCCAGTGCCGGCTTGAGTTCATAAGGGCGGCTGTGGAGCGCAGCACGGATGATGTCGTGGCCCACCGCCAGGGCCTGCCGCGCCACCTTTTCATCCCGCGCTCGAAAGACCATGCGGTAGACCCCCGGTGTGGAGGTTTCACGGGTCTGGCCGAATGCCGTGGGCATGCCCGCCTGATCCAGAACCTCGATCACCACGTGTTCCAGCACATGACCCATCCAGGTGCCGCCCTGCAGGCGCTGGAGGAATCCCCCCTTCTCGCCCACGCCGCAATGGTGGTCGCCCACCCCGGGAACGATGGCCAGCAAGCGTTCGATGAAGCCCGGTAGCTTGTCGGTCGGCCATTGTTCGAGCTCACCCAGGTCGAGCCAGACCTCCAACACCGAGCGGTAGGTCCACATATTGGGGCCGCGCAGAAAATTGACTCGCAAAATGCGCAGGTCCAGCGGCGCGGCGCCGACAGACGCAGCCCCGCTGTGCTGTTCGCGTGTCGGCCCGGTGCCGACGGGCTGGACTTCGGGGCGTTCCTGGTTCATGGCGCTGGATTGTCCACCCGAAGCGATGGTCGTACGTTGAGCTCGGGTGGCCAGCACCATCCCCGCGATAGCGGACAATCCCGGCTCCTGCGCCCGTACCGCTACCCCTCCGCTGGCGGCGGTGCGGCGGCGGTTCTCTGCTCCCATGTCTGCTCATACCCCTGAAACGATGAACCCGGCGCCGCGTGTCGATGGCAGCGGCGCACCGCCGTCGTCTAACGCGCCAGGCCCGGCTCCGGATGACAGCGCACCGGCCGCATCCGCAGGTGATCCGGCCCTGGCCGCACTCGAACTCGACCTTGACCTCGACGGTCGGTTCACACGCAGCGAACTCCTGTTGCACCCCACGGAACTGGCTTGGCGCGCAGACCCCGAGGCGCCTTGGCAGACCTGGCCCCTTCGTGTTGGTCTGCGCCTGCATCACAGCGATCGTGGCGGTGTGGGACTGCTCTCCCTTCACGATGAACACCAGCGTCTGGCGCAATGGCGGTTCACGCTGGATCGGGATGTGGCTGCCGTTCGACTGGTGCATCAGTTTGAACGGGCGGTTGAAGCCCTGCAGGGCCGGGTGCACGCGCATGAATCCGACGAGGAGGTGGCCCGCTGCCCCAGCTGCAACGCACCGTTGCCGGAGAACAGCGAGGAGTGCGAGGTCTGCAACCGGGAACTCCTGCAGCCGCCCTCGACCTGGGTGCTGCTGCGTCTGTGGCGTTTTGCCAAACCCTATCAAGGCCAGCTGGCCTTGGGCATGGTGCTCACGCTGCTGTCAACGGCCGCTCATCTGGTCCCCCCCTACCTCACGATGCCGCTGATGGACGACATCCTGATCCCGTTCCAAAACGGACAGGCGATCGACCCGCAGTTGGTGACGCTCTACCTGGGTGGCCTGCTCGGCTCGGCGCTGGTGGCCTGGGGGCTCGGGTGGTGGCGCACCTATCTGCTGGCGCTGGTTTCAGAACGGATCGGAGCCGACCTGCGCACCAGCACCTTCAGCCATCTGATGACGCTCAGCCTCGAATACTTCGGCGGCAAGAGAACCGGCGACCTGATCGCGCGCATCGGCAGCGAGTCGGACCGCATCTGCGTCTTCCTGTCGCTGCACGCGCTGGACTTCCTCAACGATGTGCTGATGCTGGTGATGACGGCGGTGATCCTGGCCTCGATCAATCCCTGGCTGGCGCTGGTCACCCTGCTGCCCCTGCCCTTCATCGCCTGGATGATCCACCAGGTGCGCGACCGCCTGCGCACGGGTTTCGAAAAGATCGATCGGGTGTGGGGCGAGGTCACCAATGTGCTGGCCGACACCATTCCTGGTGTACGCGTGGTGAAGGCCTTCGCCCAGGAGAAGCGTGAATCCGACCGGTTCAGCACGGCCAATCAGCACAACCTGGAAGTCAACGATCGCATCAATCGCACCTGGAGCCTGTTCACGCCGACCGTGACCCTGCTCACGGAAATCGGTCTCCTGGTGGTGTGGGCCTTCGGCATCTGGCAGGTCAGTCGCGGGGACATCACCGTGGGCGTGCTCACGGCCTTCATCGCCTACATCGGCCGCTTCTACGGTCGCCTGGACTCGATGAGCCGCATCGTCAGCGTCACCCAGAAAGCCGCCGCAGGCGCCAAGCGGATCTTCGACATCCTCGACCATGTGAGCAATGTGCCCGAGCCGGTGAACCCGGTGCCGCTGAAGAAGGTGGACGGGTCCATCAGCCTGCGCGAGGTGGGCTTCCGCTATGGCAGCCGCCGCGTGATCAAGAACATGACGCTGGAGATTCGCCCCGGCGAGATGATTGGCCTGGTCGGTCACAGTGGTTCGGGCAAGAGCACCCTGGTCAACCTGATCTGTCGCTTCTATGACGTGTCCGATGGCGCCATCCTGGTGGACGGCGTCGACATTCGCCGCTACGCCGTCAGCGACTTCCGTCAGCACATCGGGCTGGTGCTGCAGGAGCCCTTCCTGTTCTTCGGCACGATCGCCGAGAACATTGCCTATGGCAAGCCCGATGCCACGCGTGCCGAGATCGTGGCTGCCGCTCGGGCGGCACATGCCCACGACTTCATCCTGCGTCTGCCTCAAGGGTATGACTCCCTGGTGGGGGAGCGCGGGCAGGGCCTCTCGGGTGGCGAGCGCCAACGGATTTCAATTGCACGGGCGCTGCTGATCAATCCGCGCTTGCTGATCCTGGATGAAGCCACCTCGGCAGTGGACACGGAAACCGAGAAGGAAATCCAAAAGGCGCTGGATAACCTGGTGCAGGGCCGCACCACGATCGCCATCGCGCACCGGCTGTCCACGCTGCGCAAGGCCGACCGGCTGGTGGTGATGGACCGCGGTGAGGTGGTGGAGGTGGGTCCACACGATGAACTGATGTCGCGAGAAGGTGCCTACTGGCGCCTGTACCAGGCCCAAGCGCGCAACGTGGACACCGAAGATCCTCCGCCCGAGCGGGCTTCCAACCCGCTGGTGAGGCAGGCATGACCGGGGTGAACACCAGCCCCGCGCTGCCGGGAACCCTCACCCGTGATGCCCACGGACGCCTGGTCTACACCGACCCACAGGGCCTGGTGCATGTGGGTGTGCAAGCGGTGCGCGCTTTCCCCATCGAGTCACCCCTGGAAGGCCTGTCGATCGTGGGTCCTGACGGCCATGAATTGGCCTGGGTCGAGCGCTGGGACAGCCTGCCACCGCCAGACCGCAGCCTGATCGCAGAAGAATTGGCCCAGCGGGAGTTCATGCCGGCGATACACCGGTTGGTGGGTGTCTCCACCTTTTCCACGCCCAGCACCTGGACCGTGGACACCGATCGCGGGCGCACCCAGTTCATCCTCAAGGGCGAAGAAGACATTCGGCGCCTGCGCGATGGCGGGCTGCTCATCACCGACAACCATGGGCTGGTGTTTCGCATTCGCGACCTCAAGGGCATGGACCGCAGCTCGCGTCGGCTGCTGGATCGTTTCCTGTAGTGATCACCCCCGTGCGGCTGCCACGGCGGAACAGGGCCAGGCCCTTGAGCTGAAGCCGCCAGGCCAACCGGATCAGCCGTTCGATCTCCTGCGCCGTGGTGCTTGGGGGCATCGACACGGTCTTGCTGATACCCCCGTCCACATGGGGTGCCAGCGCCGCCACCATGTGCAACTGGGCATCCGGCGAGATGCGGTCGAGCCAGGCCCAGCCTTGCGTTGGCTGCTGTTGCTCACCTTTGAGCATTTGCCACAGCCGCCACGCATGGGCATGGACCCATGCCGAGCACCTGCGCCCCTGAGGATCTTGCCAAGTGCGGCGCCACTGCGCGGCGGTCATGGGCTCCACGCCCGTGCTGACCCCATCGGCATAGGCCACACTGATGCTGGCTGCCGGCGCAATGGCCAGGAGATGCGAGTGCCGGAGTCCGTATCGACGAATGTCATGACGAAGATCCGCCGGCAGTCGTGAGGCGAAACGCGGCGACCGAAGGACGCCGGATGCGCAGAAGGCGGGGTAGGGGCCGCGCTCCCGCGACAAGCGAACCGAAGCGCGATAGGCCGAGTGGGCGATGAACCGCATCAGGAGGCGGGCCTGATCGCACGCGGCCGGCGATGCGTAGTGAAGATTGAGCATGGCAAGCGCGTCACCCAGGCCCGTGATGCCCAATCCGATTCGGCGATGGCGACGCATCTCGCTGGCCTGCTCCGGCAAGGGCCACGGGCTCCACTCCAAGGCGTCATCCAACAATCGAACGCCCACATGCACCAGGGCTGCCAGCAGGCCCCAGGCCACGTGCGCCTCGGATGCAAACGGGCGCTGGATCACACGGGTCAGGTCCAGCGATGCCAAGGCGCAAGCGCCAAATGCGGGCAAAGGCTGTTCGCCGCAGGGGTTGGTGGCCAACAAGGTTTCATGATCGGCGAGGTTGTCATCGGCCTGAATGCGCGTCACGAAGAGCACGCTGGGCTCGCCACTGGTCCAAACGGCTTCGGCCATGGCCCGCAAGGCCTGCGACTCGGTCGACACCTCCGATTGGGCGGACCGCATGAAGTCATCGTCGAGCGCCACTGCGCGGACCACATGGGGATGGGCACTCGGATCGGCGGCTATGAACGCTGGAAACGCTGCATGGCGCGCTGACAGGACCGCCATCTGAGCGGCTCTTCTGGGGGCGCCGCCCGGGGGCTGCTCCATCGACTGGGCCCACTGCTCGCAGCGGTCCAATTGCTCCATGACACCGAACGGCAAGGATGAGAAGTCCATGCCGACCCCACCGCCGGCCTGCAAGGTGCGCATCAGGCGGTGGGGCAGCTGGTGCAGGGGCTGTGTGGGCAAGACGAAACAGTTCATCAGGGAACGCTTGGCCGCGGCTCCATCGACGGTGCCGGCGCCAGCCATGATGCGGCCCGCAGGAAGCAGGCCTTGGTTCATCGCCCGTTCGAAACGCTGGGCCCAGGCGGCCCGGTTGCGCCAGGGTTCGACCTGCGCCAGCGCATGGGCCACTCGCCGACGGGAGTCCTCTGGAGTGATCTCACCGGCCTGCGCGTACTTCTCCTGGTGCCAACGCAAGGACAGGGCCTGCGTGCTCAGCCGCCATTCCTGCAGTGGGCCAGCGCCCGCGGGCGATGCGGTGTGCACTCAAGACCCCGAGGCCCGCCGACGGGCGCGATCCAGAAGCAGGGCGCCTGCTGCGACGAGTAGCAGCATGAGCACCCCCATCACCGGCAGGCGGCCACTCGGGGGGAGGGCCCACCAGGCCAACAGGATGAGGCCCAAGAGCCCGATGGCGAGCAACAGCAGGCCCAGGCAGAGCAGTGCCAGTGCTTCGAACAGGCGCCGGCGCTCACGAACCAGGGCCTGTTCGCAGGCGGCCCGCCAGTGATCCACGCGCTCCGACCCGAGTGCCACCACCAGACGGAACACCTCGGCCAGGAGGTCCCGCAACAAGGGCCACACCGGGCGACTTAGCGGCGGTTGTTCATCAGAAAACCGGCAAGGAGGCCGATGCCACTGGCCAGGCCCACGGCGGTCCACGGGTTGCGCTGCACGAATTCATTCGTGCTGCGGCCAGCGCCTACCACGCCATTGGCGGCCTGCTGCTGCAGTTCGCTCAACTGTCGACGCACCTGCGCGAGACGGTCCTGGGTTCGCTCACGCCAATGAACGGCCCCATCGCCGATCTGCTGTCCGCCGGATCGCAACAGGTCTTCCGCATCGCGCATCACCACGCGCAGGTCCTGCATCAGCTTTTCGCGTTGAATGTCCACTGTCTGGTTCATGCACTTCTCCTGGTGGGGTTGGGGAAGTGCAAGCCTAGAGTCCGTGCGGTCGGCGCACGCGGAGCACACTCAAGTTCGGTGCAGGTCTCCGGGCGAATCAGCCCCGGCCCACGAAGGGCATGTTCGTGGCCATCACCGTCATGTTGAGCACATTGGCCGACAGGGGCAGGTTGGCCATGTAGACCACGGCATCGGCCACATGGGCCACATCCATCACCGGCTCCGCCTTCACGCTCCCATCGGCCTGCGCGACACCTTGGGTGAAGGCCGTGGTCATGTCGGTGGCCGCATTGCCGATGTCGATCTGGCCCACCGCGATGTTGTACTTGCGACCATCGAGGCTGGCGCTCTTCGTCAGACCCGTCACGGCATGCTTGGTGGCGGTGTAGGCTGCGGAATGAGGGCGTGGTGCGTGTGCCGAAATGGACCCGTTGTTGATGATCCTTCCGCCCTGAGGATCCTGACCCTTCATCACGCGAAAGGCATGCTGGGTGCACAAGAACACCCCGTTGAGATTGGTGTCCACCACCTGTTTCCAGGCGGCAAAGTCGATGTCTTCCAGCAGACCTTTGGGGGCAAACAGTCCGGCGTTGTTGAACAGCAGATCGATGCGCCCAAACCGCTTGACCGCACGGTCGAAGAGGGCCGCCACCGAGGCTTCATCGGTGACATCGGCCGTCACCACCAGGGCACGCTCCTGAATCGGACCGTGGGCCTGCGCAGCCGGTGACGCGCGGTCCAGGGCCTCCTGCAAAGACGCGGCATCACGGCCGCTGTAGACCACGCGCCAGCCGTCTGTGAGCAAGGCGGCCGCACTGGCCGCCCCAATGCCCCGCGCGGCACCGGTGATCAGGGCGACCTTGTTGTGGGAGGCGGTCATGGATGGGTCCGATCAAAAACAGGCTCAACGCTCACCGCACAGTATTTCACTTCGGCGATCTTGGCGATGGGATCCAAGGCGGGATTGGTCAGGAGATTGGCGGCGGCCTCGTGGTAGGCGAAGGGAATGAACACGGTGTCGTCCGGCGTGGCCTCGTCCGCACGGGCCACCAGTTCGATCGCACCTCGGCGCGATGCCACCCGCAGAAGCTGCCCCGGCTGGATCCCCAGGCGCGAGAGCGTGAAGGGATTCAGGCACGCACTGGGCTGGGGCTCCAGGGCGTCCAAGACGGTCGCATGCCGGGTCATGGACCCGGTGTGCCAGTGCTCCAACTGTCGACCGGTGATCAGCACCATCGGGTATTGACGGTCAGGACGTTCCGCCGCAAAGCTGAGGGCCGACGGCACCAGGCGCGCCCGCCCGCTGGTGGTGGGGAAGCGGTCGATGAAGACCACCGGATGACCCGGGTCTGATTCATCCGCACAAGGGTAGGTGACAGCCCCCTCGCGCTGCAAGCGCGGCCAGGTGATGCCCGCAATCGACGGCATGCAGGCGCGCATTTCGTCATGCACCTGGCCGATGCCGGCCTCTCCCCCGAGTGGGTCGATGCCGTAGCGCCAAGGCAGTCCCATACGCCGGGCGATCTGCTCGATGATCCAGGCATCGGCCCGCGCCCCGCGCTGCGGGTCCTCCCACTCATGGCCCGGCGGCTTCACGGCCGGTCGTCCCAGTTGCATCAGCCGGTCGGTGTTGGTCACCGTGCCGGTCTTCTCGGGCCAGGCCGTCGCCGGCAGCACCACATCGGCCAGCGCTGCCGTTTCCGTGAGGAAGATGTCCTGAACCACCAGATGCTCAAGCGAGGCCAGGGCTTGGCGCGCATGCGCCGCGTCGGGGTCGCTCATCGCCGGGTTCTCGCCCTCGACATACATGCCGCGCACCGTACCCGCCGCGATGGCCTTCATGACCTCCACCACGGTCAGGCCCGGCTGGTCGGGCAGGCTGCCCATGGGCAGGTCCCAGGCGGCTTCGAAGCGTGCCCGCACGGAGGGGTCGGTCACGCGCTGGTAGTCCGGCAGCATCATGGGAATGAGGCCCGCATCGCTGGCCCCCTGCACATTGTTCTGCCCACGCAAGGGGTGCAGGCCCGTGCCGGGGCGCCCGATCTGACCGGTGATCATCGACAGGGCGATCAGCGCTCGCGCGTTATCGGTGCCGTGCACATGCTGGCTCACGCCCATTCCCCACAGGATCATGCTGGCGCGACTGGTGGCAAAGGCGCGCGCCACTTCTCGCAACACCGAAGGGTCGATCCCGCACACCGGCGCCATGGCTTCGGGGCTGAACCCGTGCAAGTGGGTGCGCAGGGCCTCGAATTCCTCAGTGCGCTCGCGAATGAAGGCCTCATCCACGAGTTGCTCTTCCACGATGGTGTGCAACAGTGCATTCAGCAGGGCCACGTCGGTATCGGCCTTGAAGGCCAATGTGCGCCACGCATGGCGCTGCAGCTCGGTTCGACGGGGATCAGCCAGGATCAAGCGGGTGCCGCGGGCGATGGCGTTCTTGAGGAAGCTCGCGGCAACCGGATGGTTCACGGTGGGGTTGGCACCGATCAGGAGCACCACCTCGGCCTTCGCGACGTCGCGCACGGGATTGCTGACGGCACCAGAGCCGATGCCCTCCAGCAGCGCGGCCACGCTGGACGCGTGACACAGCCGCGTGCAGTGGTCCACGTTGTGCGTCCGAAAGCCGGTGCGCACCAGCTTCTGGAACAGGTAGGCTTCCTCATTGCTGCCCTTGGCCGAACCAAAGCCGGCCAGGGCCTGTGGGCCACGCGTATCCCGTATGCGCCGGAGGCCCGATGCCGCGACGTCCAGGGCTTCATCCCAGGTGGCTTCGCGGAAGAGTTCAGACCAGTGCGCCGGCTTGAGGGCCGCGGGGTCTTTCGGTGCGTCGGCGCGCCGAATCAAGGGGGTGCGCAGACGGTCCGGGTGGTGGATGTAGTCGAAGCCGAACCGCCCCTTGACACACAGGCGAGCGGCATTGGCCGGGCCGCTGCGGCCTTCGACCCGCACGATGCGTTCTTCACCCTGCACCTGGCCCACCTGATAGGTCAGCTGACAGCCCACACCGCAGTAAGGACAGACCGAGTCCACCGCCCGCAAGGCCGCTTGCGAGGCACTGCCGTTGGCCGGCGCGAGGGCGCCGGTCGGGCAGGCCTGCACGCACTCACCACAAGCCACGCAGGTGGACTCGCCCATCGGGTCCCGCTGATCGAAGACGATCCGGGCATGGCCGCCCCGAAAGGCCAGGCCGATGACATCATTGCCCTGCTCGTCACGGCAGGCGCGCACACACCGGGTGCACTGGATGCATGCGGACAGGTTCACCGCCATGGCCGGGTGGGATCGATCGGCATGAACCTCGGCACGCGGCGCAAAGCGGCTGGCTTGCACACCGACCGCCTCACACCAGTGATCAAGTTCGCTGTCGTGCTTGAGCGGCGCCCGAGCCGATGGTGTGGCCGGCACATCGGCCCGCAGAAGTTCCAGGACCAGGCGCTGGGCACGCTGCACGCGGGGCGATTCCGTGTTCACCACCATGCCCGGCTGTGCCACACGGCAGCACGAAGCGCTCAGTGTGCGCTCGCCCTGCACTTCCACGACACAAGCACGGCAGTTGCCCTCTGGCCGCAGCCCCTGCTCGCCGTGGTCGGGCGCATGGCACAGATGCGGAATCGTCTTGCCCCGGGCACGCGCCACCTCCCACAGGGTCTGCCCCTGCAAGGCGCTGACCTCCTCACCGTCCATGTGGAGGGCAATGGTCTGAAGGTCACGGGGCGCGTTCATGTTCTCACCGGGGACCGTGGGATTGCACTTCATGGGGGAAGAATCGCCGCACCGCGTCCATCGGGTTCGGCGCAGCCTGCCCAAGACCGCAGATCGATGCCTCGCGCATCACGAAGGACAGATCGTCCATCAGCGCGAGATCCCACACCGGCTGCGCCATCAGCTGCGCCGCCTGCCCCGTGCCTTCACGGCAGGGTGTGCACTGGCCGCAGCTTTCGTGCTCAAAGAAACGCATCAGGTTGAGTGCGGTGTCACGCGCCCGGTCCTGCTGGCTGAGGACGACCACCGCCATGGAGCCCACGAAGCAGCCATGGTTGGCCAGCGTCTCCTGGCCGGACGGGGCGCCGCCATCAAAGTCCAAGGGCAGATGAGCCAACGGTGCCGGCAGGATGCCGCCACTGGCCCCACCCGGCAAATAGGCATAGAGCTCATGGCCCTCGAGCATGCCGCCGGCGTACTCGTCGATCAGCTCCCGCGCGCTGATGCCCGCCGGTGCCAGATGAACGCCCGGCCGGGCCACCCGGCCCGAGACCGAGAAGCGCCGCAGGCCGCTGCGGCCCCGGCGGCCGTGTGACGCGAACCAGGCACCGCCCCGCTCCGCGATCTCGCGGATCCAGTACAGCGTCTCCAAGTTATGGGCCAGCGTCGGTCGTCCGAACACGCCCACCTGCGCCACATAGGGCGGACGCAGGCGCGGCATGCCGCGCTTGCCTTCCACCGACTCGATCAGAGCCGATTCCTCGCCGCAGATGTAAGCCCCCGCGCCGCGGCGCAATTCCAATTGCGGCAGGGCTTCCAGGGGAATGGGCGGGTCGGCGCGGAGGGCGGCGAGCTCCCGTTCGAGCATCACGCGCGCGGCGTGGTATTCGTCGCGCAGGTAGATCCAGACCTTCGAGATGCCCACCACCTGGGCCGCCAGCAGCAGACCCTCGAGCATGCGATGGGGGTCGGCACTCAGCAGTGCACCGTCCTTGAAGGTGCCCACCTCCCCCTCGTCGATGTTGACCACCATGTGGCGCGGCGCGGCCTGCGCCCGCACCAGCTCCCACTTGCGACCCGACGGGAACCCCGCACCGCCCAGACCGCGCAGGCCCGAGGCCGCCAGCTCCTGCATCACCGATTCGGCGCTGCGGACACCGCTGTGCAGGTCCTGAACCAGCCGGTAGCCCCCCTGCTGCCGGTAAGCCACATAAGCGATGGCATCGGGCAGGGCGCGCGGCCCCGTGTCACCCGCCTCCAAGGCCGCTTGCACACGAGAGGCGGTCGCATGGCCCATCTCATGCTGACCCACACAAACGGCCGGTGCCTGGTGACAGCGGCCGATGCAAGGGGCCTCGACCACCGCCACACGGCCCGGCACAGCACACCTCTCTTGCAAGGACCGGTGGAGGTCCTGTCCACCCACCAGAGCGCAGGATGCACTGGTGCACACCCGCACCGTGACCGCGGGCGCCGCTTCATCCTCTTCAAGCAGGCGGAAGTGGTGATAGAAGCTCGCCACCTCGAACACCTCGGCTTGGCTCAAGCGCAGCCGCTCCGCCAAAGCAGCGAGGTGGGAGGGCCGCAAGCCCTGCTCAAGGTCCTGCAGGCGGTGGAGATGCTCGATCAACAGATCGCGGCGCGGCTCCAGGCCCTCGCACAGGGCGGCCACGCGCAGCCGTGCCTCGGGCGCGGGCGTCCTGCCCTTGGCGGTGGCACGGGGACGAACGATGGCAATCGGTTGGGGGTTCACAATCTGCATTTTTGTGCGTTACTGAACTTCTGTAAAGCACTTTCATGCATTATCGTGCATATTTCACGGCGAACGCAGGACGCCCGGCACGGGGCGCGCCGCGGAATCCCAATGCGCCTCGAACCAGGGATCGCCGGCCAGCAGGGCATTCAACATGGGCAAGGCGTCCAGGCCCCAGAAAAGATGTCCGCGGCACTCCAGCGTGGGCACTCCGAAGATGCCACGGCTCACCGCCTCATCGGTGAGCGCCCGCAAGCCTTCGCGCACGGCCGTCTGCTGGAGGTCGGTCTCGGGCTGCAAGCCGAGTTCGGCTGCGAGTGACGCCAGGCGGTCCGGTGCGACCGGGTCGCCACCGCCGCACCACACGTGGCGAAACACCAGCGCCACCTGATGACGATTGGGCAGGCCCGAAGGGCCGGCCACGGCCAGCAGCATCCGCAGGAGCGGCAGGGGATTGAAGGGATGCTGGGCCGGCAGGTCGATCGGGATGCCCAGGCGGTGGCCCAACCAGGCCACTTGGCGAAAGGTCCACTGGCGCTTGGGCTCGATCTCCGCAGGCCCTTTGTGACGGTGGTGCTTGAGCAGCGCGCCGAAAAGGATGGGCTTGTAATCGACGACCACCGAGTGGCCCGACAGGGCCTGTGGGAGTTGCTCGAAGGCGAGATGCGCGTAGGGCGAGACGGGATCGAACCAGAAGGTGATGGGCGTCATCGCTGGCATCTCCGCTCAGGCGACCCGCGTGTCCCCACGCCCTGGCTGAGGGCCCTGGAAACGATCGCCCAGGGCCATTCGCCGCTCCGGCAACAGCGCCCACACCTGGCGCTTGGCGGCATCGTCCAGCCCCGCCCAGGCGGCGATCTCCGGCAAGGTGCGGGCACAGCCCAGGCACCAGCCGGTCGCGTCGTCCATGCGACAGATGCTGCTGCAGGGACTGGGGACGCCGTCGGCGGAATTCGTGCTGAATCGACGGTCCGCGCTCATGACCGCTCCCGCTTGCCCAGCAAGGCACGGCCCGTACGCGACAGCACCGGCCGCCCCAAAGCCGCCGAAATACCCACGGCTGCATCGACCAGACGCTCGATGTCGATGCCGGTTTCAATGCCCAGTCCGTTCATCATGAACACCACGTCCTCGGTGGCCACGTTGCCGGTCGCGCCCTTGGCGTAGGGGCACCCCCCGAGGCCACCGACACTGCCGTCGAAAGTGGACACGCCCACCTCAAGGCTGGCGTAGATGTTGGCCAAGGCCTGTCCGTAGGTGTCGTGGAAATGCCCGCTCACCTCCTGCAGTGGAAAGTGCCGCAGCACGCGCTCGAAGGCAGCCTGCGTCTTGCGGGGCGTCCCAACCCCGATCGTGTCGCCCACGTAGCAATGGTCCACGCCGATCTGCTTGAGCAAGCCGGCCACACGCCCGACTTCGTCGGCGCTTACCTCGCCCTGATAGGGACAGCCCAAAGCACAGGAGATGGCACCACGCACCTTGTGGCCGGCGGCTCGGGCACCGGCGACCACGGGCGCGAATCGCTCGATGCTCTCCTCGATGCTGCAGTTGATGTTTCGTTGGCTGAAGGCCTCGGTGGCAGCGGCGAACACCACCACCTCATCGGGCCGCGTGGGCAGGGCGGCCTCCAGGCCCTTCAAATTGGGCACCAGAACCCCATAACGCACCCCCGGCTGGCGCTGAATGCCCGCCATCACCTCGGCGTTGTCGGCCATCTGAGGCACCCACTTGGGACTGACGAAACTCGTCACCTCGATTTCGCGCAGGCCGGCAGCCTGCAGGCGGTGCACCAACTCGATCTTGTGGGCAGCAGCAACCGGCTGCTTCTCGTTTTGCAAACCGTCGCGCGGGCCGACGTCCACCAGGGTGACGCGGCTGGGCAGGACACTCATGGAACCAACTCCTGGAAAACAGTCCGATTGTCTCGCAGCTGGCCTTGAGGCCCTTCAATACCCGCGCTGGCGGTCGACCCAGCCGCCGATCTGCGGCCACGGTGTTCCGCTTGCCGCCTGAGCGATCTTCGACACGATTTGCGCCACCGCATCGCTGCGCAGCGTGCGCGCCGAGGTGTGCGGGGTGAGGTGCACGCGGGGATGCGTCCAGAAGGGGTGGTCGCCCGGCAGCGGTTCCTGGCGAAAGACATCCAGCACGGCGGCGTCCAGATGGCCTTCGTCGAGCAAAGCCAAGAGATCACCGTCCACCAGGTGCGCGCCGCGCGCCACGTTGATCACCTGGGCACCGCGCGGCAGCAGGGACAAACGCTGGCGATCCAGGATGTTCTCGGTCTCGGGCGTGAGCGGCAGGAGGCAGGCCAGGCTGTGACTCTGGCGAAGAAAGTCCGGCAGGCCCGCCCACCCCACGTGGCTGTTCACGCCCGGTGGCAGATCACGCGGCAGCGTGCGGGTCCACACGTGCACCGCGTAATCGAATGCGCACAGTGCCTGCACCACGCGCCGGCCCAGCACTCCCATGCCCATCACGCCCACCGAATACGCCAGCCGATCCGGGGCCGGCGGCTGCTGCCACACCCGCTGGCGCTGCTGCGTCTCCAGACGGGCGAAGCCGCGGAAGTGCCGCATCACGGCGTGGCACACATATTCGGCCATCTGCACGCCCATGCCGGCATCCTCCAGGCGCACGATGGGCAGGCCGGGCGGAAGCTTCAGCCGCAGCAGCGCATCCACACCCGCCGCGGCATTGAACACACCACGGAGCTGAGGCTGCTCATCGAAGAAGCGCTGGGGGGGCGTCCACACCAGCGCGAAATCCGCTTCGGCCGGTGCACCAGGCTCCCAAACGGACAGCACCGCTTGCGGCAGTGTGCGGCGGAGCGCCTCCACCCACGGCGAGGGATCCACGCCCGGGCAGCAGAAGACCAGCCGCAAATCCGCCGTCCACTCGCTCACGCCAAGCGCACCAACGCCGCGCCCTCGGTGACCTGGTCACCGGGTGCATACAGCAGCTCCTCGATGACGCCCTCACGCGGGGCCACCAGCGTGTGCTCCATCTTCATGGCCTCCATCACCGCCACCGGCTGCCCGGCTTGGACCGACTGTCCCGCCTTGACCAGGAATGCGGTGACCTTGCCGGGCATGGGGGCCTTCAGGCCGCTGCCTTGCGCATCGGTCTGTCCGGCCTGGGCCATGGGGTCCACCCGGTGGAGCACCCGGGTCCCCAGGGGCGAGAACACCGCACGCTCGTCGCCATGCAGGAACACGGTGGCACGGTGGCGGGCACCGGCCCAGGTGAACGACATCGTCACGGCCCATCCCGCCTCGCCCCTCAAGGGCTGAACCTCATCCACCGTTCCCGTCAGGCGGTGGAAGGCCGAATCGGGCAGCGATGCGCCGCCTGGGCCGGGGTTTGCACCGGACGGAGCGCCATCCAGGTGAACTTGGAGCGAGCGTCCATCCGGGGTTTGAAGGATCTGCGCCACCAGGGACGTCTCGCCCTCGGTGAAGGCCAGCGGCCGGGTTGCCGCTCCGTGCAGGCGCCAGCCATCGCGCTTCGACCAGGGGTCGGGTGACACCAGGGACTGCTCCATGTGGCCCTCGGCCAGCGCCACCGCGGCCACCGCGGCATCCAGCGGGAGCTCCGATGGAGCGAACAAGGTCGCCCGCTCCCGTTCGATCAGGGCCGTGTCCAGGTCCGCCTGCGCGAAAGAAGGGCATTGCACGGCACGGCGCAGGAAGGCCACATTCGTGTGCAGCCCTGCGATCTGCGTCTGTGTGAGCGCTGCTTCCAAACGCGCCCGTGCCTGCGCACGGTCTTCACCCCAAACGATCAGCTTGGCGATCATCGAATCGTAGTGCGGGCTGATGGCGTCGCCCTCTCCCACCCCTGCATCCACCCGGGGCAGCCGGTCGGACCGCTCAAAGCGCACGTGCTCGGGCCAGCGCAATCCCTGCAGCCTCCCGGTGGCCGGCAGGAATCCGGCCTCGGGGTTTTCGGCGCAGATGCGCGCCTCGATGGCATGACCTCGGCGCTGCAGTTGCGCCTGCTTCAGGGGCAGCGGCTCACCCGCGGCCACGCGAAGTTGCCACTCGACCAGATCCAGCCCGGTGATGGCCTCGGTGACCGGATGCTCGACCTGCAGCCGGGTGTTCATCTCCATGAAATAGAACCGCAGGTCGCCGTCCGACGTGGGCTCAGCGATGAACTCCACGGTGCCGGCACCCACATAACCCACCGCCTGCGCCGCGGCCACCGCCGCCGCGCCCATCTCGGCCCGCCGCACTTCAGACAGGCCTGGCGCCGGCGCTTCCTCCAGCACCTTCTGATGACGGCGCTGCACCGAACAGTCGCGCTCGAACAGATAGACGCAGTGACCCTGGGTGTCCGCAAACACCTGGATCTCGATGTGGCGGGGTCGTGTGACATAGCGCTCGACCAGCACGTGGTCGTCGCCAAAGCTCGCGCGAGCCTCCCGCTGACAGGAAGCCAAAGCGGCGGCAAAGTCTTCGCTGCGATCCACCCGCCGCATCCCCTTGCCACCGCCGCCCGCGCTGGCCTTGATCAGCACCGGGTAGCCCATGGCATCGGCCTGACCCTGCAAGTAAGCCGGGTCGTTGTTGTCGCCGTGGTAACCGGGTACCAAGGGCACACCTGCCCGCTCCATCAGGGCCTTGGCCGCCGCCTTGCTGCCCATGGCCGCGATGGCGGACGCCGGTGGTCCGATGAACACCAACCCTGCCTGGGCACAGGCTTCGGCGAATGCCTCGTTTTCCGACAAAAAGCCATAGCCCGGGTGGATGGCTTGCGCACCCGTGGACAAAGCCGCCTCGATGATGCGCGGCCACCGCAGGTAGCTGTCGGCTGGCGCGCACCCCCCCAGCGCCACGGCTTCGTCACAGGCCGCCACATGCGCCGCGTGGGCATCCGCGTCGGAGTACACGGCCACGGTCTTCACACCCAGCCGGCGCGCCGTCGCGGCCACTCGGCAGGCGATCTCTCCCCGGTTGGCGATCAAGACCTTAGAGAACATCACACCCCCAGATGGGCCATGGACGGGGCTCAATTGGCCTTGGCGCACGCCAGCTCCCCCTCCGTGG